>JAKOXM010000369.1 GCA_029781095.1 Bacteroidota bacterium | reverse complement strand
CTTCAGAAAAACTATTGACCGAAGTATAGATAGGCTGTATCGCCATCTTATTGTTTTTATCGACAAATCCCCACTTGCCATTTTGCTGCACAGCCGCAAAACCATTTTGAAAATCCGCTACTTCTTTGAAGATCAATGGGATTTTGATTTTACCATCTATTCCAACAAACCCCCAGAAGGTGTCTTTTCTGACGGCAAATAGATTTTCCGACGGTAACTCCGTTGTGATATCGTAATCATTATTATAATCGTAATTGTAAAGGGGATAATCGTAAAAATTTCTGACCCGATGTTCGTCGAAAGTCGTTTCGGAGATGACTTTACCCGTAGTGTCAATAAGGCCCCATTTTTTTTTGTCCAATTTGATCCATGCCACGCCGTTGGAAAATGATTCCACGAAATCAAATTGAGGAGGTATCCTGAAAACGCCGGAAGTGTCAATAAAACCCCATTTATCTTCCTTCTTTTCTTTTACAGCTGCTAAACCGTTCTTAAAATTATACGCTTCCTCAAATTTTCGGGAAAAAAGCAAGGTGCCGTTCCTGTTGATGAACTGCCTTATGCTATCGAGCGTAACAATGGCAAAGCCTTTGGAAAAGTTGCTTGCAGATAAAAACCGGGGAGAAATTACCAGTTCTCCTTTTGCATTGATATAGCCGAATTTCCCATCCTGAATAACCGAGGCCATACCGTCATTAAAACTTCTGATATCATCATACTCCGGTTTCAGGACATACTGACCGGATGTATCTATGACTCCAAACATCCCTTTAATATTTGCGTAACTAATCCCCGGCAATATAAATTTTGCAGTCGAATATTCCGGTTCGATGATAAAGGCTCCCTGTCTGTTTATGAGCCCCCAACCTTTTTTCGGATCCCTTGCCCATGCGACATCTCCCTGAAACTCAACCGCCGAACTGTATTGAAATGGTATTGCCAGTTTTCCGTTACTATCGATAAAACCAAACGTATTGTCTTTCCTCACAGCAGCCAGCCCGCTACTAAAATTATCGATGCTTTCATACCAGTCGAGACCAGGCAATTGCCTGCCACTATAGTCCACCAAGGAGTAGTTTTTGCCTTTTTTTGCCTTGTACCAGCCGTTATTTGCCGGAAACAGGCTTTCGTATTCGATGGAGGGATTTCCGGCGGAATCTATCAGCAACTGAAATTTACCTTTTCGGGCGAGGGCATAACCGTTGGTTTGGAAGGTATCCGGGTCATCGTATATGAAAGGCGTTCTGCGGTCGCCGTTTTTATCGATCACCGCAAATTTGCCATTTTGATAGGCCCAAGCACGCGTGCGGGTAGGCGTGAAGTCAAAATAACTGATAAGCTTATTCGCTTTTTCGAGGCTTGCTTTCGCTTTTTTTTCGGCATTGACGGCTCTTTTTTCAGCTTTTAAAGCTACATCCCGCTGTTTTTCAATCATCTTAAACACCACGATGATCAGCGAATCGATCGTTGCAGTTGCTGACGGGCAACATACACGAGCCGCATTATATTGGGTGATCGCTTCGTCGTATTTGGGCTGATTACCAGAGGCAGCAGCTTGTGCTGCTTTTATAAACAGTTGAAAACTTCCACAGTCTTCCTTGGCATCCGGGCATTTGTCTATTTGAGCGAAAAGCCCTGACGAAAAAAACAGCAAAAAAGAAAGGAAGATAGTTCTCATGGTTCGGCGGCCAATAAAAGTGATAAAAGAATTCAGATCCCGAGAAAACAATGTTGTTATCAATAACCCGGACGGGGTTCACCTCCCATCTGTAAGTATTTATTGTACAACTTCCTGTTCAGGTGCATGGAATCGAGAACAAGGGCACTCTCCAACTCTTTTAATGCAAGTTGTGTGGCCCTGGCTTTTATATACACGTCAGCATTTTGAATATGGTTTTCGATTTTAAGGGCATTGCGGGCGGCCGTGGCAGCCTCTGCATTCAGCAAGGCATTTATGGCTTGTTCTTTGGCCTCCACAGCTTTCTTTTGCTCCTTCAATGCAAAAAGGAGTGCTGCTATGGAAATTAAGGACAATACCAAGCCCGCCAGGGCCAGTATATACGCACGTTGTTTTTTCCTTCGTTCATGTGCCAGTTCCGCTTCCCGAGCAGCCGCCTCGAGTGCTTCTATCTCTTTTTGCTCTTTTTCTACTCGTTTTATCTTGGCTTTCAGCACTGGCATGACCAGTGTATCGTGACTCAGCTCGTAGGTGTACCCGCCACGCAGGCTGGGCTCGGCACGCAGCAAGTGGGTATCCACCAGTCTGCGAAGCAGGTCATCGGAAATACAAAAATCGTCTCTTATCTGGCCTTCATACAAGGAAAGGCGACGTTGTTCTTTTTCATACACCAGGCCTTCTTCAATCAGTTTTCGCGCAGCGAGTTGCTCATCCGGATCTTCTATACGGGATATCTGGTTGTCATAGTAATTGCGGAACACCTCTTCCGGGTCACCCACGTCGTTATGGTCGATATAAACATCATTTTCGTCAATGACCTTTTGTTCAATAGATTGACAGAGAATTTGTAATTGAAATGATTCTACCGGGCCTCCTTTGGTCAGGTAGCCAAGCATCGTGTCCAAAGCCTGCGGGGTATATTCAAATGCAGGTGACAGATAGGCTCCATTTTCCTGTGCGGGCTGAACGATAGCAGAACGTGCCTCTGTTTTTGATAACGACTGAAGTTCATACCGGTTGGCGAGTATCTGGGGTACCTGAGGCTTCAACATATCGAGGAGGCTCATGCGATCGGACCGGATGGCACAAACGATCCGAATATTCATTCGCCGTTCGAGTTCGTCTTCTTCCCGGCTGGAAAGCAAGTCGGGTTGAGCCAGGCTGAATAATTCGGCCATTTTACGTACACGTTGTGGCACGCCCGTTTGCAGCAACTCGGCAAACTGTCGGCCAAAATGCTGAACGGCTTCTACCGGATACGTAAATAGCTCTTCAAACTGGTCGAATATGAGCAAAAGCCCTCGGTTGTTATCAGTCTGAAGGTGATTCAACTGCCTGGTTTTCGCAGCGTACCAGAGCGATTTATCATCCGGAAATATATTTTGAAGAAAAGTATCCCGGTCGGAATTCTTTAGGATAGCCTCCCGTGTGATCTGGGCAGGTGTTTCAATTTTCCCTTCGGTCCACGCATTAAATCGAATATTCAACGGAGTAAGTAGGCCTTCTTTTTCCACCAGAGGCAAAATACCGGCATTGAGCAAAGAGCTTTTGCCCAGACCCGATTTGGAATAAAGAATAACCAGTTGTTGCAGCTGGATCAGGCCGTATAGCTCGCGTACTGCCTTGTTGCGTCCGAAAAACAAATGATGTTGCTCGAGTGAAAAAGGCCTTGCTCCGGGATATCGATGTGATTTTTGGATTTGCAAGCGAAGTCATTTATACGAATGAATATCAACCCGATGTGCCGGCTGCTGCCATACTCTGGCTGCCGGTTTCCCGTATTCGATTGATTAAAGCCAGCAGATCAAAGTTTATCTTTGCGCGTTCTACAAGATCTTCCTGAGAGTATGCAAGCCCCCGTTGCATCTTTTTTTCCAGTTCCTCGAAACGATTCATCAGCAATATAAGATCGGTAAAAAATCCGCTGTATTTCGCAACCCGGTTTCGCAAAGGCATCAGATAGTTACGCAGAGCATCGAGGGCCTCGCGGGTTCGTGCATAAGCAATCATGTCAACGATTGTATCAAGGTTGATACTTTCAGATTGTAAGGAGGCCTCGGGTGTAGTGTCAACTTTCCGAAGCAGGTTTTCTTTTTCGCAACGCTGATACAACTCATTCACAAAAAATTCGATGTTTTCATCCACAAACTGTATCTTGAATTGATCTTCGTACATCGAGCGAGTTCGACGAGTCAGCATGGGTTTGGGTGATATACGCTCGAATTTTGCTCCGTCCACATGCAAGCTTAAAACGCGCAACAGCAATTGCATATACCATTTATCGTATGCTAACCCCAGGAAAATATAGTTGCTGGCCTGCATCAACTCCGTTTTCAGGTCGACGTTCATTTTCCCACCCTGAAATACAGCCTCCAGATATCCGAAAAGATCATTGTGTGTCAGCACCAGAGATTCATCTTCTTCCACCCAGCCCAACAGGTTGTAAACCATGGGTAACTCACTTACGGGCGCCTCCTGTTGCCGTGCCGGCTGACCGAAGTGGTAGAAATCGCACTGGTGTGCTATCCCTTTTTCTTTCATCACCGAAGAAAGCAGCCGGTCAGGTGTAAGTGTGACAACGATGGGGAATGGTATCTCCGCAATTTTCTCGAAGATGTTTTTTGCATTCGGGAAAGGCTGGTTGTAAAATTGCCTGATCTGCGATATGACCCTGCTCTTGAATTTGTTCTCCCGAAATAGAAAAAATCCGTCGTAATAATGCGAACGGATAAACGGATTGTCGGGATTGCGTGCATCCAATGCCCGGCAAAGTGCTTCCTCCAGTGTCGTACCGTCCTGATCGGTATAAACCTGGGGACCAACGAACAATACGCATTTATTGCGTTTGATCGTGTCAATAACAAAGTTCCAGTCGGTTGTCAATGCAAATTCGAGGTTGTAAGCTCAAAAGTAATGTTATATGGCATAAGTACAAATATATTAATCAAAAGTTTTGTATATTTTAACTGCACACCAATAATATATAACCCTCTTTTTTGCCGGCGTTCGGCGCAACCGTGCCGACATATGCCCTGATAAATTGCTATTTTGTCTGAAAAACAATTTTTCCGGCGCATCGCCCGTAGACGCGCCTTATTTTTACCTTTATAAATCAACTTCAGCCATGCAACGCCTGCTTCGCCTTTTCTTTCTTCTATTACCGCTTTCCCTGCTTTCACAAAACCCGATTACGCTGGAAGACATCTGGCAAAACGGAACTTTCAGCACCAAAGGAGTACCGGGTTTTAATTTTCAGAATGACGGTGTGCACTTCACCCGCCTCAACGGTACTACCGTCGAGCAATACGATCTGCGTACGGGAAAGCAATCGGGAATCATTTTCGACGCCGCCACGGTAACGGAAGCCGACAAGGACTGGAAGGGCGTGTTTGACGGCTACTCATTCAGTGCCGACGAGTCCAAAATGCTGCTATCCTCCAATACCGAGTCGATCTATCGCTGGAGTAAAAAGGCCGATTATTTTGTATTGGATCAAAAAACAAAAAAACTCACTGCCCTGTACCCCGGCTCGAAGCAGCGCTACGCCAATTTTTCCCCGGATGGGTCCAAAGTAGCATTTGTGGTTGAAAACGACCTGTATTACAAAGACCTGGCTTCGGGCAAAACGACCCGTATCACCACCGACGGAAAGGTAAACGCCATCATCAATGGCGCTTCCGACTGGGTTTACGAAGAAGAGTTCGAGATCATCCGGGCGTTCGAATGGAGCCCTGACGGCGCCAAAATCACCTTTCTTCGCTTCGACGAAACCGAAGTGCCTGAAATGACAATGGAAATGTATCGCGGCGGCGAATACCCGGAACTGGTAAAATATAAATACCCGAAAGTCGGCGAAAAGAACTCGGTCGTTACGGCGCATATCTACGACATCGCTTCCGCCAAAACCACAGCGATCAGCATTCCGGATCGTGAAAAATCTGCTGACGGGCGCCTCGACGACTACCTGCCGCGCATCGCATGGACGCCACAAAAACAACTTTGCCTGACCTGGATGAATCGTCACCAGAATCACCAAAAACTGATCCTGGCAGACCCGGCTACCGGTAATTGTTCGGTTTTGCTGGATGAAAAAAATAAATACTATATTGATTTACATGATGTTACATTTCTTTCCGACGGCTCGGGTTTTGTGATGCAAAGTGAAAAAAGCGGCTTCAATCACCTCTACAAATACGACATGACGGGAAAGGAAATCAATGCGATCACCAAAGGCGACTGGGAACTCACCGATTTTTATGGCATAGATGAAAAAAACGGGCTCGCCTATTTCCAGGCAGCGGCTGAAAACCCCATGCAGCGCGAAATTTACTCCGTAAAACTAACCGGCAAGAGCCAGAAAAAGATCAGCAAGGAAAGCGGTACCAATTCGGCGCAATTCAGCAGCACCTTCGATTATTTCGTTAACACGCATTCTGCACTCAACTCGCCTCCCGATTATGCCGTTTGCGACCGGAAAGGAAAGGCTGTCCGGCAATTGGAACAAAACAAGGATATCGAGGCAAAACAAGCGGCCTATGGTACCCTTCCGGTCGACTTTTTCAAGGTGCCTCTTAAGTATGAAGCCTCCGACAAAGGACCCGCCTGGGAAGGGACGCTCAACGGATGGATGATAAAACCCACAGACCCGAAGTTCCAAAACCAGAAGCTTCCTGTGCTCATGTTCGTCTACGGCGGGCCGGGCAGCCAACAGGTGACCGACGCCTGGAAAGGGGCCAACTACTGGTGGTTTCAGATGCTCGCGCAGCAAGGTTACGTTGTCGCCTGCGTCGACAACCGTGGCACGGGCGGTCGCGGAGAGGAATTCAAGAAGATGACTTACAAGCAGCTCGGCAACATGGAAACACAGGACCAGATAGAGGCCGCCAAATATATCGGCAAACTGCCATTTGTCGACCCGGCAAGGGTGGGCATTTTCGGATGGAGCTACGGTGGATATATGTCGAGTTTGTGCCTGCTGAAAGGTAAAGACGTTTTCAAAACCGGTATCGCCGTCGCCCCTGTGACCAACTGGAAATGGTATGATTCCATTTATACCGAGCGATATATGCAGACGAACAAGGAAAATCCCGACGGATATGAACAGAATTCGCCTATCAACTTCGTCGATCAGTTGCAGGGCAATTACCTGCTCGTACACGGTCTGGCCGATGACAATGTGCATTTCCAGCACACAGCCGAAATGGCCAATCAACTCATCGCCAAAAACAAACAGTTCGACACGATGATATACCCCAACCGCAACCACGGCATCTCCGGCGGCAATGCCAGAATCCACCTTTACCGGCTGATGACCAACTTTTTGAATGAAAAACTGAAAGGAGATACGAAAGAAGCCGCGCGGCCCTGACAGGTTTTTTTTAACAGGGTTGACAAGATTTACACGATTGGATCAGAAGAGTCCGGCGTCTTGTCAATCCTGTCCGGTTTCAAATAAAATCGGGTAAATCCTTTAAATACTCGAACCCCTGCCTTTCAAAATCAAGTGCGCAGCAAAAGGTGGACAATCCGTTTGTGATCGCCATAAAAGGGGCCTTCAATTGCAGGTTGTAGCGCGCTGCCTGTTCGAAAGTCGCCTGGGTAAGCGGCACTTTCGGCGACTTGCATTCCACGAGCAGCCAGGGCTTTACGTCTGCATCGAACACAACGATATCACACCGCTTTTGCAGGCCGTTTATCGTAAAACCAACTTCGATGCGAATCCGGTGGGCCGGGTACTGTTTGGCATCCAGCAAATATTGCAGCACCAACTGGCGCAACAGTTCCTCGGGTGTCAGCACAATGTCTTTTTTCCGAATCGGGTCGAAAACATAATTTTTCCCCTCCGTCTTTTTCAGGCGAAGTCTGGACTGGAATTGTAAAAAATCAAACTGGATCAGCACGGTGCGAAGATGCAAATTTAACGAAAACGAACCGCTACATTTGCCCGATTTCAACCTGAAACCCTTATGGAAAATCCTTTTTGGCATATCATCGCCAACCCCTCATCCGGTGGTGGGGCCGTGGAAAGGCGCTGGCCGCAAATCGAACGGTTGCTTCAGGAAATGGGGTTCTCCTATTCCGTACAATTCACCGAACGGCGCGGCCATGCCTCGCGTCTCGCCGAAGATGCCATCCTGAACGGCTACCGCTACATACTTGGCATCGGCGGCGACGGCACCAACCATGAAATTGTGAACGGCATCATGGGTCAGTCATTCGCGCCGTCAGCAGATATCCATTACGCTATCCTGCCATCGGGTACAGGCAACGATTGGGCACGGCAATACGGTATTCCTTCCGACGCCCGGCGGCGTTTTGAAAGGCTCAAGGTCCCGGAAATCAGGTTCCAGGATATCGGTTTGGCAAAATATATATCGGAAGGGAAACAGGAACAGCGCTACTTTGTAAATGTCGCGGGCATGGCTTACGACGGGTTCATCGGCCGGCAATTGGCACAGCACCGCGTCAGAAATCGCATACAGTACCTGCTTTTGGTAGCGCGATACCTGATGCAGTACAAATTATCCGGAGCAAGGATATTGTTTGACGGTCAATCGGCAGAGGATTTTTTCTATACCATCAACATCGGCTTGTGCCGTTTCTCCGGTGGCGGAATGCAGTTTGTGCCGCAGGCCGTACCCGACGACGGCCTCTTCGCGCTCACTTTTGCCCGCCGACTGCCCAAATGGGAGGTATTGCTTCAAACGCGCCGCTTTTACAACGGCACATTACTGAATCATCCGAAAGTGGAAGGTTACCAGGCAAGGTCGGTACGCGTGGAACATTCAGGCAACGTGCCTACCCTGCTCGAAGCCGACGGCGAGTTTTTGGGCGAGACGCCGGTAGAATTCACTTTACTTGAAAATGCGCTGAAGATAGTGCTGTAAAAAGCCTACCGCAACCGGTCCATCGAACGCACCAGGTTTTCGTCTTTGCGAATAAACCTGGCCGCCAGCCAGTCAAAAACCATCGTTGCGGCAGGAAGCGCCAGACCTGCGCCAAAGTGCACATTGCCGCCTGCGGGCATTTGCTGCGTCAGCTGAAATACCACGAATGCCGTCAGAACGGTAAGCAGCAGAGATGCGATGGCCGCTCCGCCGCAGAGCCGCATCTGCAAGGGACGGTTGCGGTACAGAAAAATGGCCACCAGCGAAACAATCCCGCTCAAGGCGCAGAGGCCAAGCAGGCCCGGATTGTCGAACGGGTTGAGCACGTTGTCGCTGAGGGCCGGCAAACTCGTGGCCGGGTTGCCGGCTTCAGCGCTTAAATACGGCGCCGCGAACTGTCCGAAACCCGCCGCTGATGCCAGCAGGAGAAAAATAGATTGTATGCGTTGAATCATGGTATTTGTTGTTGATTTTGCGATGCATTCGGTCGATGGGGCAAATGTACAAAGGCCGCCTTTCCCCTGTTCTCATAATTCATCCGGCAACTCCGATGAATTTTCGAGAAAAGGCTGGTACATCATAAGCGCATGGTTTTCCGCAACCTGTTCTTCGCGCAACAGTTCATTCGTTTTCGTGGAATATACCTTGCGGAAAATGTAATTATGCCTCGAATAGCCACCCCAGGGCTCGTGACGGATCAGGTGTTTTTTTTCAAAAACTTCTCGGCGTTCTTCACAGGGTTCCGTGCTTCGAACCTCGCCGTGGAGATCGGTTTCAGACAGCCATACGCGCAATTGAAAGGTTTGCTGCGTGTCATTTCGGAGTTGCAGATCAATATAATTATATGCCAGCGTGGCGCCCGAGCCGAAGGGAAGGGTGCGATTTTCGTCCGGAAATACGTCGTAGCTGTGTCGCCAGCGTTCGGTCACGGTAAGCGGGCTATGCAAGGCCATCCAGTATAGCAGGTTTCCCATTTGACACAGTCCTCCTCCAATACCCTTGCCTGTTTTCCCGTTTTCAAGAACCAGTCCTTCGAGATAGCCCCGGCGGGCGGTGGGCCTGCCGGTCAGACGCCAAAAAGAGAATGTCTCGCCCGGCTTTATCAACAGTCCGTCTATATTTGCCGCAGCCAGCCGGAGATTGGTCACTTTATTGTGTTGCAGATACATATCCACATTTTTCAACCTGCGCAACAAGGGCGATTGATGCTGAAAAACGATTGTTTCGAGTGGTTCACCGCGCTGAAAGGCAAATTTTTGTACGCCGACTGCCCACATAAAAAGCCTTTTTTGAATATAAAACCAGCGGCCTATGCGACGACGCAATGGCGAACGGATAGCGGGAGGTGGCAAAACATCGAACATAGAAACGCAAAACTCATGAATAGGCCTGATTAATTCAACACCTGATTAAATGGAACCAACCGCCTTGTTCAAATATAACCTCAGTTACTGGGAGCGCGAGACCTTTTTCAAACCGATCGACGTCGCTATTATCGGAAGCGGACTCGTCGGCCTTGCCGCTGCCATTCAGATGAAAACCCTGAAACCCCAATTGAACATAACCGTGATCGAACGCGGACCACTGCCCATCGGCGCCAGCACGCGCAACGCCGGGTTTGCCTGCTTTGGCTCCATGACCGAATTGCTCGACGACCTCTCGCGCATGCGGGAAGACGAAGTACTGGCTCTGGTAGAAAAACGCTGGCGTGGATTGCAGCGTTTGAGGGCGTTGGTGGGCGATGAAAACCTCGAATTCAAACAATTGGGAGGATACGAAATGTTCACCGAGGAAGAAGAGGACATCTTCATACGTTGTAAGGAGCATATTCCTGATTTTAACCGAAAGATCGGCGCCATTACCGGTCACCGCGAAGTATACAAAACAGTGGACGAACGTCTGCCTGCTTTTGGCTTCCGCAGTGTGCACCATCTCATATTAAACCAGCCTGAAGGGCAGGTACATACGGGTAAAATGATGGCCGCTTTACTACGTATGGCAGAAGAAAAGGGCGTCCGGATTCTCAACGGTATACAGATAGAACGGCTGGAGGATTCGGCGCAGGGAGTCGAACTGGAAACGGCATACGGATGGACAATCCGGGTTCCAAAAGTGCTTATTGCGGTGAATGGCTTTGCCAAGCGCCTTCTGACCGGCGCCGATATCACACCCGCCCGCAACCAGGTATTGATCACCAAACCTGTACCCGGACTGAAAGTGGAAGGTTGTTTCCACTACGACCGCGGGTATTTTTACTTCCGCAATATCGACGGGCGCATCCTGCTTGGGGGGGGGCGCCATCTGGCTATAGACGAAGAAAGAACCGATGAGTTTGGCACCACCGAATTGATCCGGAGCGCCCTGGTACAATTGCTGAACACGGTCATTTGCCCTGAGCAAAAACCCGAAGTAGACTCCTGGTGGTCGGGTATACTTGGTCTTGGGCCCGTAAAAAAACCTATTGTAGAAACGGTATCCCCCAATGTGGTGGTATCGGTCCGGCTCAGCGGCATGGGCCTCGCCATCGGAACACTTGTCGGGCAGGAAGGAGCGGAGATGTTGTTACAATGAGTATGCTACTTCTTCAATCCTATTTCCCGCAACCGCTCGTCGAGATACTCTCCGGCAGTGATCGGCTCGTAATGCAGCGGATTATCGGCGGAAATGCATGATGAGAGGCAATCAAGGCGCATATCGCTCACCGGATGCAGGAAAAACGGGATGCTCAGCCTGGGCAAGTGCCATTCTTCGCGCGGCGGATTCACCACCCGGTGAGTCGTACTTTTCAGGTAATTATTGGTGAGGCGTTGAAGCATGTCGCCCACATTGATCACTATTTCATCTGCTTCGGGCAAAATAGGGACCCATTCGTTGCGGGAATTCAGCAACTGCAGCCCGCCCGCGCTGGCGCCTACCAGCAGTGTGATGAGGTTGATATCTTCATGCTGCTCGGCGCGGATGGCACTTTCCGGTTCCTGTGTTATAGGCGGATAATGGATGCTCCGCAAAATAGAGTTGCCCTGCCGGATGTATTGGTTGAAATAATTGCGGTCTAGATTCAGATACAGGGCAATGGCCTCAAGCAATTGCCCGCCGGCCTTTTCAAAGGCCTGGTAAAGCTCGCGGCCCATCCTGGACATATCAGGCGTTTCCGCAACCTGCACATTGTCAGGGTACTGCGATTTCAATGGGTGGCCGGAGGGAACTTCCTGGCCGATCTGAAAAAACTCTTTCAGGTCGGCTACTTTCGACTGTTTCGCGTGTTCTTTTCCGAAGGAAGTATAGCCGCGCTGGCCGGCCAGACCCGTTACCTCGTACTTCTTTTTCACATCTTCAGGAAGCGCAAAAAAAGCCTTTGATGCGGCATAAAATCCATCAACCAGGCTTTTCGGTATGCCATGATTGACAACGGCCACGAATCCAACTTCATGGAAGGCCTTTCCAAGTTGGCTGACAAAAGCATCTTTTTCTTCAGCGTGGCCGTTTACAAATTTGGAAAGGTCGACGGTAGGAATGCCTTTTTCGCTCATGGTCGGGAAGTATTTGGTGCTGGAAATGCTTTAAAACTGATACAAAAATCGCAAGTTGTATGGAAGCAAGCAACTAAATCCGCAAACAACTGCTTTGCCGGCTTACCAGTCCTTTTCTTTTCCGGTCGATTTGGGCAGCGGCTGCTGTTCCCGGTATTTACGGGCATTTTTCCGGTCTTCAGGCTCTATGGCTGTTTTCAGCAGCCGCTGCGCTTCTTCTTTTTTTATCTTGTCTGCGTTCTGCTGCTGGTTTTGGTTTTGCGGCTCCTGCGACTGCCCCTGGTTTTGTTGCTGTTGCTGCTGGTTTTGCTGCTGATCGGGTTGTTGTTGAGGCTGCTGGCCATTCTGCCGGTTCTGATCTTGTTGATCCTGGTTTTGTTGCTGATCTTTTTGTTGGTCCTGATTCTGATCGGGCTGATCCTGTTTCTGCTGTTGTTTTTTCTGACGCTGTTCTTCTTCTTTCAGTTTCTTTTTCGCCATTTGCAGGTTTTGCTTGGTGTCTGCATCGCCGGGGCGAAGGCGAAGGCTGCTTTCGTAGGCAGCAATGGCATCCTTGTATTTTTGCTGTTTCAACTGAGTATTGCCGAGGTTGTGAAAGGCATCGGCCTTGAGCCCTTTATCGGTTGCCAGTCGCGAGGACTGTTCGAATCGCGTGGCTGCCTCTTCCCATTTCCCTTGCTGATACAGGCTACTGCCAAGGTTGTAAAGCGTACGGGGGTCGCCAAACCTGCGGTCAGCGGCATCGCGATAGTATTTTTCAGATTCCTGGTAATGCTCCAGATCAAACTGCCGATCGCCCTTTCTGAGTAGTTTGTGTTGAGACTGGCCGGATATCGGGATAGCGAAAACCAGCGCTGCAAACAGGCAACAAATGATCTTGCTCATTGAAAATCAATTCTTTTTTTGAATGAGATTAAAAACTCTGATACCAGCAACAAAATTGCAGGCAATAAAAACCATTGGTACCAGGAGTCAAATTCGGTATACGAGCGCACTTCGAGGTCGCGTTTCTGAAGTCCGTCCACTTCCCGTTTCAATGCACTTACAATTGCATCGCCCTGAGTAAGTTTGAAAGATTGCCCGCCGCCCGAGAGTGCAATTTTATGGAGCTCCGTTTCATCCAGTCTCGTTCGAATGATTTCGCCCTGAGGGTCGCGCTTGTATTGGGTAAGCCCGGCGCCGTCTGTAGGAATAGGGCCGCCCGCGGGGGTCCCCACACCTACCGTATATATTACAATGCCGTCGTCAAGTGCATCGGCGGCCTTTTTTTCTGCGTTTTCACCGAAATTTTCTCCATCGGTGATCAAAATAAATGCACGGCCGCCCGATTCGGCACTGAATGAATGTTGTGCCAGATCAATGGCAGCCGGTATTGCTGTTCCCTGCTCGGTAATCAGGTCGGGAGATGCACTTTGAAGGCTTTGCAACGTAAAGGAATAATCCGTTGAAAGCGGCATTTGTAAATACGCGTTTCCGGCAAAAAAAATAAGCCCGATGCGCTCGCCTTCCAGTGCCTGAACCAGTTTTTGTGCGAATACTTTTGCCAGTTCCAGCCGGCTGGGCGCCACGTCTTCGCACAACATACTTTGCGAAATATCCAGGGCAATAAACACATCTGCCGAGCGCTGGGTAGTCGATTGCTTTTTGGCGCCCAGTTGCGGATTGGCCCAGGCGAGGGCAAGCAAGACAAAAGCGAGCGCCAGAAGAGCCGCCTTCAGCCAGAAACGTCCGCCCGAAAAACCCGGCATCACACGTTCTATGTCTCCAAGCTGAAGCACCGCATTTTTCCGCCAAAACCAGTACGCAATTGACAGCAGGGCCAACAGCGGCACAGCGGCAAGGAGGTAAAGATGGTCGGGATATTCGTATCGAAACATGACTTGTGTGCTATGGTTCCTGGTCAGTTTAAGGGGTAACGGTCCTCAAAACACTCCATTTTCCCAATATTTCCAGCAGCAGCAGGATGGCCGCAAGTGCAATAAACCAGTGAAAATAATCCGTCGTCTGGCGCACGATGCTGACTTCAATTTTTGTTTTTTCCAATTGATCAATTTGTTCGTATATGCCTTCGAGGTCCTTTTCCGAATAGGCGCGGTAGAATTTACCGTCGGTTTCTCCGGCAATCTGTCGAAGCAATTCGGTATCAAAAGTCATCTGGCGCGGTGCGAAGGCATAACTGCCGTCGGGCAATCGCTGTGCCGGCGAAAGCACAATGCCTTCCGTTCCGATCCCTACCGTGTATACGCGAATGCCGAGCGATTTAGCGATTTCTGCCGCTTTCATGGGCGGGATATAGCCTGCATTGTTTTCGCCGTCGGTGAGCAGGATAACTACCTTGCTGCGCGAAGGGCTGTCCTTGAGCCGGTTGACAGCCGTTGCGAGGCCCATTCCGATGGCGGTGCCGTCTTCGAGCCTGCCCACTTCCAGTTCCCGGATGAAAGACTGAATCACGCGACGGTCTGTCGTGAGCGGGCATTGCGTAAATGCTTCCGCAGAAAATGCGACCAGACCGAGTCGGTCGTAAGGGCGTTTTTCTATAAAATCGATGGCCACTTTTTTGGCAACTGCGAGGCGGTCGGGATCAAAATCACGGCTGAGCATGGAAGGGGAAATATCCAGTGCCAACACAATATCAACGGCATCGGCGGTTATTTTTTCCTGCTCCCATTTGCGCTGCGGA
This sequence comes from Bacteroidota bacterium, assembly GCA_029781095.1. Taxonomy (GTDB): domain Bacteria; phylum Bacteroidota; class Bacteroidia; order Chitinophagales; family Saprospiraceae; genus M3007. The sequence goes on along the minus strand of JAKOXM010000369.1, from coordinate 7,021 downwards.
CGCGCCATGGCGATCACCAGCACGAAAAGGGATGCCCAGCGCAGCAGCGGCAACCCCCGACGCGCGTAGGTTCGCCAGGTTTGCGGGCCAAAAGCATCATCGGTCTGCGGCAGGCGCAGCGTAATATCGCGCACCCGCCACCGACGCCACCCTAACCAGGCGAGCGGAAACAGCAACAAAAGCCAAAGCGGTTGGGCGAGTATCATTTCAAATCAGTCCTGCGATGTATTCTTGTAATATAACTCTCCTTCCGGATTGACTCCAACCGGCGTTTTTGTACGACCGAGCCATTCCTCTGTAGTCAGTTCGGGTACGGGCGGCAAAGCGAGTTTTTGTTCAAAGCCCTGCCGCGCCTTTTCCACAATATCGTCTTCGATATTTATTTTGGCCTGCGAAAAAATGGCTACACCTTCCTCCGGAATGTGCAACAAGGTGATCTGGGTTTTATCCCCCACCGTATATATATCGAGTACCTTGAAATAGCTGCCGCTGTTCATGATAACGAGGCCCCAATTGGTGCCGTGTTCGAACATCGCAGCATTTTTTGCACGGGCAGAGGCGATCAGAAACCTGTGCCGGGTGATGAGTCCGCCTCCACGGTACGAGGCATCGGTAAACCCTCTTTCCTGCAAGATCAAGCCCGGTTGATAGGCTGATAATTGCTTTTCAGTCAGATTGGTGTCGCGATAAAACAAAGAAAGTCCGGCAAACGTGCTGTTCAGGATTTCTTCAATTTGTTCGTTGGTGAAATTTTTCAATTGATTAACTTTTAGTTTGATCAGTAGGTAATTGTTCGTCGGGTAAGGGCGCCATGACACGGGTCGCCAGCACCAGTTTGCGGGCAAACTGAAACGCATCCTCGTGAAAATGGTCCGACGGGATCAACCGGGCAAACTTGACAAGGTCTGCCTGGTTAAGAATATTCTGCAAATCGACGAAAAGTGCATCGGGGAAATCCGTGGTTTTCAGGTGTTGTACAATCTCTTCAGAGGTGGATTCGAGCGCGGGAATTTGATAGCGTTTTTCAAGGTACTCCCGAACAATATAGGTGATTTCGGCGCAATACGCCTTTACCTGTCCTTTTTGCCACAGTTGTTTTTGTTTCAGGACGTCCAGTTTTTTGAGTGCCATTTCGTGCGGAGGCAATTCGACAATCCGACTTGCAATGCCGCGTTTTTTTTGTGCGCGACCGATCAGCCATGACGCCACAATGACGAGCAGTGCCAGACCTGCAATAGCAAGGGCCCAGGGCAGGTAATCGAGCCAAATCGTCGGTTCGCGATGAATGTCTTTGATGCCTGTCATATCGACGAGGTCATCAGGCGAAGGAGTCGGCAATACGATGATTTGCAGCGAGTTGGTAGTGGCTATTGCCTTGTTCGCCAGTTCAATATTCAAGGGCGGAAGCGAAAGCGTATCTGCATCGAAAAATACTACCTTCAGGTCCTGGGTATAGGATTGGCCATTCATCGACCAGTCGGTTTGCTCCAGAATATTTTCTTTCGGCAATACGGAATGCCAGGGCGACATGTCCGTTTTCACCGGTTTGGTGTCCGTTCCTGTTATTTTAAGGTGAATTACGAAGGGGTTACCCGTTTCGGCATAATTGCTGTCCAGTTCGGCATACGCTCCCGTCTGCGCAGCGGCGGCAAGTGCAGCGAATAAAAAGAATACTGAAAAGCAATATCTTATAGCCCGAACGATCATGGAACGATATTTCTTTCAATGGTCAATGCGCCCCAAGGTGCGCCCGTTTTTCAAAAAACTGCAACAAGGCCGAAGCATACGAGTCGGTTGACTGGAGGCTCATAAAATCGGCGCCCGCCCGTCGGAAAGCCGATGTCGCACGGGCGCGATTATCCTCGAAGCGTTCAGCGTAAAAATGCCGGAGCTCCGGATCGGTGGTATCCAGCCATTTTTGCCGGCCCGACTCGGCATCGCGTACTTTCAGCAGACCCACGTCCGGCAGTTTTCGTTCGCGCGGATCCCAGCAGTGAATACCGACGCAATCGTGCCGGCGCGCCAGTACCCGCAGGGCTGCATCGTAGCCTTCTGCCCAGAAATCGGACAGGATAAAACACACACTCCGCTTTTTCAAGACGTTGCGCGTGTACTGAAAGGCTCCGGTCAGGTCGGTGCCCCGGTCGGACGGTTGTACATTGAGCAATTCCCGTATGATGCGCAGCATGTGTTGCCGTCCCTTTTTTGGAGAAATAAAGAGTTCGTTCCGGTCGGAAAACAGCAGCAGTCCTACCTTGTCGTTGTTGTTGTCGGCGGAAAATGCGAGCAGCGCACATATTTCCGTAAGTATTTCCTGTTTGAATTGTCCCGTTGTGCCGAAAAAAGACGAGCCGCTCACATCGACGAGCAACATTACCGTCAGCTCGCGTTCTTCTTCAAAAATCTTGATATGGGGCTCACCCGTGCGTGCGGTCACATTCCAGTCAATAGCCCGGATATCATCACCAAACTGGTACTGGCGTACCTCGCTGAACGACATTCCTCTTCCTTTAAAAGCACTGTGATACCCGCCCGTAAACAGGTTGCGACTCAACCTGCGGGTCTTGATTTCTATTTTTCTGACTTTTTTCAGCAGTTCAGCGGTATCCATTATTTTACAAGATCGGCAATTGGGTTGTCTTTTTTCATATAGGGTTTCAGGCTGGCGTACGGAACCAACAGGGTTTGGCGGCCATACTGTGGATGAAACAGGGTACTGAGTTCCAATCCTTCGCGCCGGAGCGTGAACATGGGGAAGCCCTCGTTGACCAGCCATTCCCGGTAATCGGGGTCTGCTGCAAAATGCGGCAATTTGGGCGATTCGCGTTTTGCAAAATCATCGAGCCAGGTATTGGCGTTAAAGCCCTTGTTGAACAGGTCGTTGATACTGATTTCCTTGCCGCTTCGCAGGTCGAAGTTAAATGATTGTCCGCCGGCCTGCTTGCTCCAGGAGTCCGAAAAGGTCAGATAACCGCTGAGGATATTTTCCGTCATACAGGCAATTTCCGCCCAGCAACTGGCGCGCTGTGCATTTCGGTTGGCAGGCGTGGCATTTTTTTTCTGGGACGCAATCGTCTGTTTGCAGTCCGCAAGCCAGGCATTGACTTTTTGATCGAGCCAGGTATTACAGCTGTTGCACGGCGTATGTGGATACAAGGCATCGTAACTCGAATTGTAATCTGCAAAGTCGAAGCATCCGAGCGGGTAAGTATTTCGCTGGGTAAATTTAAAGGTGCGTTTTTCGCCGCTGCCCACCCAGTTGCAATCGGTGCTTTGCAGGTTTTGGAGATTACCCTGAAGCAATCCGGCCATTTTTCCGCTGGGCAGCAGGGCTTCTATTTCGTAATTGCCGTCGCGGTCCATTTCACCGTGCAGGTCGTATGTTTTTGCATCGGATTCTACCCACAGATACCCGTTCAGGCTCCCGTTGTGCATCCTGATCAGGATCATATCCGCGCGGGCGCCGTTGTAGCGGGTAATGTACCGGCAGGCCCATTTGTTGTCGCTGCAGTTGTAATTTTGAATTTGCCCGACGGCAAGTTCATCGGCTTCGAGGCGACTTCCGAGCGAGTTATTGTAGTTCGTCCATTCCGCGTCGATACGCTTGTTGTTGTACACGCCTTTAATATTGCCCGAAAGCGCTTTTGAAAGGTCGCGCTCTTCCAGATTTAACGTGCTTTGCTCCAATGTTCCGTCGAGTCGGAGCCGGTCACCGCTTTTGGAGTACGTAAGATAACCCCGGCATTTTTTGCCGTCGTAACCAAGTGCAATATCCACCACAGACACATCGTCAAAACGGCCTTTAAAATACCTGATCCACTTGATGTCTGCCGGTTTTTCAAACAATTTTGCGATGGCAGTATCCCTTGTGGCCGGAGAGGCAGCCGGGGGTGTTTTTGCGGGCGGTGTCTTTTGCGAAAACACGACCGCGGGTATCAGCAACAAAACGAACACCATGCTTCGCATCATTGCGGGCGAACATTTTTCCGAAAGGCTATTTTTATTCAGGATAAACATGACTCAACTGCTTTAGAGCAACGACTAAAACCAATATCGGCTGGGGCCGGACAGGACGCCACTACGGCACCTCGACCGTATTCAGAATCTTTTCAATAATATCTTCCGGTGTGACATTTTCTGCCTCCGCTTCATAGGTCATACCGATGCGGTGTCGCAGCACATCGGCGCATACTGACCGCACGTCTTCCGGTATCACATAGCCCCGGCGGCGAAGGAATGCCAGAGCCCGGGCAGCCTGTGCCATGGCGATGCTGGCCCGCGGAGATGCTCCGTAGTTGATGAGCGGTGCAAGGCTTCTCAGACCGTATTCAGCGGGCGAACGGGTAGCAAAAACGATATCCAGTATGTATTGCTCGATCTTTTCATCCATGTAAATACCGTGCATGACCTCACGCGCGCGCAGGAGCGCGGCAGGCGACACGACCCTGTGTACATTCGGCTGATCGCCGCTCATGTTACGGCGCATAATGTCCCTTTCTTCTTCCTTTGTGGGATATCCGATTTTCACCTTCAGCAAAAAACGATCGACCTGCGCTTCCGGCAAGGGGTACGTACCTTCCTGTTCGATGGGGTTCTGTGTAGCCAGCACAAGAAAAGGTTCGTCGAGAAAAAAGGTTTCGTTGCCTATGGTCACCTGCCGTTCCTGCATGGCTTCGAGCAATGCGCTCTGCACCTTGGCCGGGGCGCGGTTGATTTCGTCGGCCAGCACAAAATTGGCAAATACAGGCCCTTTCCGAACCGTGAATTCCGACTTCGCCGGGTTGTAGATCATGGTCCCGATCACATCGGCTGGCAGCAGGTCGGGTGTGAATTGTATTCGACTGAACTGGGCATCCACAGCCTGTGCCAAAGTTTTGATTGCCAGTGTTTTGGCAAGGCCGGGCATACCTTCCAGCAGTATGTGCCCCTTGGTGAGGAGACCGATTAGCAAGCGCTCCAGCATTGTTTCCTGGCCCACGATTACTTTGGAAGTTTCGGCGTGAATTTGTTCCACAAAAGCACTTTCAGCGTGAATACGGCTGTTAAGCGACTGAATGTCAATGTAGTTCTGCATTGGCTGTGTAAAACTTGTCCGGGTTAGGCTTTCCGGTGATGGAGAAACGCGCAAAAATAACGGTTCGTATGCAGTTCGCTGCAATTGGGGGAAGATGATTCAGGCCAGTCAATATTTATACGGTGCGCACGAGCGGCTGCAGGAAAACCCAGGCGTGGAATGAATTGCAGGGAGCATTAGAAAAATACACGATGGTTTCACAAAAAAGCCAGGGAAAGCGCAAAGGATGCTGCTTCTACTATTAAGCCTATATAAAATACGGTGTAACAAAAATTGAGGTAGCGATATTTTCGCTCCAGCGAAACACCCAACCAGTAAAGGTCAACGATGAGGGCATTGCGCAAAGCATCGGGATTGTATAAAAGCCGTTCGATGTTCTCCTGGAATTCCTCGTGCGAATGCTGGGCAAAACTTCCGAAAAAGAGCCAGTTGACGGAAGCATTGCTTTCCGGCTTTCGTTTTTTCGGGTTTGCAGGCCGGGAAGCCAAAATCGCCAGGATTATGCAGGTCATACAAAACAAGACGAGCATAATATCGGGAACCAGAAACTTGTGAATGTGCGAAAGGACACCCATCTTTTTCTTCGCGATCACAAAGGACAAAACGAAGGTGTTGAGTCCCAGCATCAGGTGCGCCTTGCGGTCGGCCATTTTGCTCAGGTTGATATGGGTCGTGTAGGCAACACGAAACATTGTATCTGTACTTCGTAAATCTTCACCTACTTCCGAAGATTCCCCGCGGAGAAGATTGAATCGCTCTGCCAGTAAATTGAATTTTTCTTTATCAGATGACGACATAATCAATGAAAACTGACACTTTTCGGCAAACCCGCCTTTTCAGAACGATTGAGTAAACAATTTTCAATTTGTTTTGAAAACAAAAAACGTTAATTTGCATTTAATAGTGTAGAAAAACAAAAGCCAAATATACTGCCTTATGGGTGCAATGAACGTCAAGGAAGCTAAAGATAAATTCATCGAATCCTGGGGAAAAATGGCCAGCGATTGGGGCATCAACCGCACTATGGCTCAGGTGCACGCACTTTTGCTTATTGCCCCCGAGCCGCTCACGGCCGATCAGGTGATTGCAGAACTTGATATTTCGCGCGGAAACGCCAATATGAACCTCCGCGCGTTGATGGATTGGGGGCTGGTACACAAACAGCTTCGCAGCGGCGAACGTAAAGAATATTTCTTTGCCGAAAAAGATATGTGGACGGTCGTGCGTCAAATTATCATCAACCGCAAACGCCGCGAACTGGACCCGATGCTGAAGGTGCTGGACGAAGTAGCAGGCGTGGAGGAAAACTGCCCCGAATCAGAGCATTTTTGCGAAGTGGTGCGCGATATCCGCAAGTTTTCGCACAAAGCCAACCAAACGCTTGATGCGCTGGTAAAAGCCGAATCCAACTGGTTTACCAATACATTCCTCAGTATGGTGCGATAGGTTGGAAATGGACTGTCAATCAAGTCCGGTAAAGAAGGGTTGAATCGGCGCGATATATCTGGTATCAACTTTCTCAACCCTTCTCAACCGCCCCAACCTGTTTCTTTCATGCCGCAATTCACTCCACCAGAATCTCCGAATGCGGCAAAGCCCATTCCCGCTCCAGCGTGATCAGTACGATATGATCACCTTTTTTGCACTCTTTCAGGATCGACTGAATGTTGACTTTCGTGTATGTTTTTTCCGAAAGCAGCATCAACGTCTCGCTTCTGCTGCCCCGAATGCCTACCTTGAACTTGATTTTTTCCTGTTTTCGACACTGGGACACCCAAAATCAAAATCCGAATAAATCGGCGAGATTTTTCTGCTCAGCCCTGGTGTAAATCGTTTTGGATACCGTTTCATCAGACTCGTTCAATTTGACCTGAACCGAGAAGATGGTTTTAGCGATTTCAATGGCTTTTTCAGGACTCCATGTTGATTTTTTCTCTTTTAATTGGC
>JAKOXM010000367.1 GCA_029781095.1 Bacteroidota bacterium | reverse complement strand
TCTCGAAATCGTTGTATTTGTTGCGATTACGCCAGCCAAGCCCGTCGCCCGAACGATCTCCGCGATGTCGTCAAGTTGGGCGTCGCTGAGGTCGGGAGCGATTTTCAGGAGGATTGGTTTCGGAGCGGACCGGGCTTTGTTTTTTTCCTGCAAAAGTGTCAGCAGCCGGGTAAGCGGCTCTTTTTCCTGCAACTCGCGCAGCCCGGGTGTGTTCGGCGAACTCACATTGACCACAAAATAATCGACCCAGGGGAACAGCGCGTCGAAACACTTCAGGTAGTCGTTTTCGGCCTCGTCGTTGGGCGTGACCTTGTTTTTGCCGATGTTGCCGCCGATGAGCACCCCGCCGGGGGAGCCTTTTTCACGCCATTTTTTCAAACGGCCGGCCAGCGCTTCCAGTCCTTCGTTGTTGAAACCCATTCGGTTGATCAGCGCCCGGTCCAGGGGCAAACGAAACAGGCGCGGCTGCGGGTTGCCGTCCTGCGGCAGCGGCGTCACGGTGCCGACTTCAATAAACCCGAAGCCGAGACAGGCCATTCCTTCCATGTGTTTGCCGTCTTTGTCGAAACCGGCTGCCAGGCCGACAGGGTTCGGAAAACGAAGACCCATCACCGTTTTCGACACTTTTCCGTCATCATAACAATACAATGTTCGCAGCAACCAGCGTGTAGGTGGAAATGCCGCGGCAAGATCGAGCAGCCGGACAGTGACGCGGTGGGCGGTTTCGGGGGAAAGCGCGAAGAGGAAGGGTTTGAAGATTTGATACACGGTAATGCAGATTTTTGCCTTCGGATGTCGTGACAAAAGTCGGTAAAGAACTCTGTTGGCACACAGACTGCGGGGTATTTTCCACGCAAAGCCGCAAAGTAAAAATTCAATAAGGTACAAAAGTTTGAATTCCAGCACTTTGCGTTCTTTGCGAAATCTTTGCGCCTTTGCGTGAAATAAAAGATGTCCGGCATTAAAGTCTACGGGGTATTTTCCACGCAAAGCCGCAAAGTAAAAATTTAACAGGGTACAAAAGTTTGAACTTCAGCACTTTGCGTTCTTTGCGAAATCTTTGCGTCTTTGCGTGAAATAAAAGATGTCCTGCATTAAAGACTGCGGGGTATTTTCCACGCAAAGCCGCAAAGTAAAAATTCAATAAGGCACAAAAGTTTGAATTCCAGCACTTTGCGTTCTTTGCGAAATCTTTGCGCCTTTGCGTGGAATAATCTGTTGGCACACAGACGACACAGATTTTTACTGATTTTCGCGGGGGAAATTCCGCTCATTTCAAACCGATGCGTCCAAAGATCGGAAACCGCACTGTTTTGATGGCATTTTCGGGCCATGCCTGACGCAGTTCTGCCAGAAATGCTTCGTCGAGCGGCGAACGGCCGTTTTTGCGAACATAGTGTTGCAGGGCCGACCATGTTTCGAGGTAGCCCAGCATATGGTCGAAACTCCATTCATAAGTCATGGCCATATCCGGCAGGGTGATTTCCTGAAACGGGAATGGAATGGTGGCGTAGGCTTCATCGACGAGGCGGCGTTCGGCATCCCAATATGTGCCTAAAACGCTGGAATACAAGTGCTTAATGACAGAGTCTGTCGGCGCGTCTATTTTTAGTAAATTGTATCCGACGAGCGCGAGCACGCCGCCGGGTCTGAGTACGCGCCGGGCTTCCGGGTAAAATTTGTCGAATTGAAACCAGTGTGCCGATTGCCCGACGGTAATGAGATCGAATGAATTATGCGGGAAAGAAGGCGACTCGGCGGCTTCGATCCGGTACCGGATATTGGGTTTTGGAATGGCCTGTTGCAGTTGTTTTTCGCTGATATCGGTGGCTTCCACTTGCCGGAAACGCGCTGCCAGTACGCCTGCGATCTGGCCGTTGCCGGTGGCGCAGTCCCAGGCGCAATCGAAATTGTGGCACAAACCAAACAGAAAATCAAAGAGTTGTGATGGATAGCCGGGGCGGAATCGGGCGTAAATGGAGGCTTGGGTGGAGAAATTGTCTTTCATGAAAGTACACTGGCTTTAGCCCTCAAAATTATGTCGTGCCAACCTGAGCGTAGCGTCACATCCGGACCTCCGCCGCCAGTTTGTCCATATCCCGGATCAGCAAACGCGAGCGATTGAAGGTGATGAGTTTTTTAAACCGCAGATCGTTAAGCGTGGTGGTTACCGTCTGGCGGCTGGTGGCGGTGAGGTTGGCGATTTCCTGGTGCGTGATAAAATTGCGCACCACCCACTCGTAGCCCACCCGCTGGCCTTTGGTCTTGGCGAGGTGCAGCAAAAACTCCACAATGCGGCTGCGGCTGTCGCGGAAAACCAGCGATTCGAGCCGGCGTTCCATTTCCAGTTGCCGCAGACCGAACATTTTCATAAAGAACAGGTTGAGTTCGGAGCGTTCGCGCATCAGGTCCCGCAGTTCGTCGAGGGTCACTACGCAGGCGGTGGTATCTTCGAGCGCGGTGGCAAAGTCGTGGCGGCGTTCTTCGCCGAGCAAGGCCAGTTCGCCGAACACCTCGCCTTTACCGAGTATGACCTTCGTAATTTCCTTGCCTTCGTCGTTCATGACGGAAATTTTGATGCGCCCCTCATTGATGAAAAAAATGCGATCGGAAAGGTCTTCCGGTACATACACAGGTTCTCCCTTTTTAAACATGCGATTCATGTAATGGGACATGATATCCTTGCTGCCCAGTTTGGTCGGGCAAAGGAGGTGTGTAACGTCGATATTCTCTAGGTGCCAGAAGGCCTGCGGCTGTTGCATCGGAACAAATGTCGGATGGAAAACACGTTGAGCGGGAAGTGGTTGCGTAGTCATGCTTTTTTTAGCACAAAATTGCAGCCGGGTATCAGGGTATAATGTTACGCACAGGACATTTTGGAAAAATTATTCGTCGAGCCTCAGATCGAATTTTTTTAACAGATCATCTACTAAAGGATTGACTGTCTTCATGTTATCCAGTTTTTCCTTTGCTGTCAGGGGGCGTTTGGGCGCTTGCGGCTGCAATTCCTGGGCTTTGCTCTCATCCACGAGTATCTGGATTTTCAGGTGCGGATCGTGCAGGCGGCTGCGCAGCGTGTCGAGCAGGCGCATCAGTTCGCTCTGCAGGTGGCTGCGATCGGTATTGCTGGCAACCACCGCCGTAAGCATCTTGTCGCTGAGGCGAAGTTCCGCATTGCTCAGCGCCAGCCGCACCAATTTGGATTCGAGTGATTCGGCGTATGCTTTCCATTCGGATTGCGCGTTTTCGAGCGAAAGGCGGCTTTCGAGAGCGGCTTTCTCGGCTTCTTCAACGGCAACGGCTTCTTCGTAAGCGTCGAGGCGAAGCGAAATGGTTTCGGCTTTTTTCACGCCCTGCCGCAGACCCGATGCCAGTTCGATCATTTCCGTGCGGCTGAGTGGCTGGGCGTTACCCTGGGCGGGGGATTCGGGTTGCTGGTTTCGGGTTTCGGGTTTCGGGCTGCTCTTTCCGCCGTCTACAGTTCCGTCAGGTGTTTTTTTTTCAACGGCAGGCGCTTGCGCCGCTTTTACGGCCCGGTTGATATAGCACATTTTGAGCAGCGCCATTTCAACGTGCAGGCGCTTGTGGCGCGCCATTTTGAAGTTCACGTCGCAATCGTTGCTGATATTGAGCGCCGTAAGCAGGAATGCAGCCGGCGTCATGGCCGCCTGTTTGCGGTAGCGCTCGCGCAGCGACTCGCCGACTTCGAGCAGGGCAAGGGTGGCTTCATCCTTGCAAACCAGGATGTTGCGGAGGTGCTCTGACAGGCCGTTGACAAATACATCGGGCTCAAAACCCTTGCGCAGAATCTGGTCGAACAGGTTGAGGATTGCGGGCGCATCTTCCGCCAGCAGGGCGTCGGTCATCTGAAAATAATAGTCGTAATCGAGCACATTAAGGTTCTCGATCACATCCTCGTAACGTATTTTTTTGCCCGAAAAACTCGTAATACGGTCGAAAATGGAAAGTGCGTCGCGCAGGGCGCCGTCGGCCTTCTGGCCGATGATATGCAGAGCATCCTCTTCCGCCTCGATGTGCTCCATCGAGCAGATGCTTTTCAGGTGCAGCACCATATCGCCCACCGTGATGCGGCGAAAATCGAAAACCTGGCAACGCGAGAGGATGGTGGGAATGATCTTGTGCTTTTCGGTGGTCGCGAGGATGAAAATGGCGTAGGGCGGCGGTTCTTCGAGCGTTTTGAGGAACGCGTTGAAGGCCGCCTGCGAGAGCATGTGCACCTCGTCGATGATGAACACTTTGTATTTGCCTTGTTGCGGCTGAAAACGCACCTGTTCGATCAGCGCGCGGATGTGCTCCACCGAGTTGTTGGAAGCCGCGTCGAGTTCGATGATATTAAAGGAAGCGTTCTCGTTGAACGATTTGCAGGAGGAGCATTCGTTGCAGGCCTCGTAGTCCTTTGTGCGGTTTTCGCAGTTGAGAATTTTGGCGAGGATACGGGCGCAGGTGGTTTTGCCGACGCCGCGGGGGCCGGTGAACAGAAAAGCATGCGCCACATGGTCGGTCGCCAACGCGTTTTTAAGCGTACCGGCTACGTGTTGCTGGCCGACCACGTCTTCAAAACGCTGCGGGCGGTATTTACGGGCTGAAACGATAAAATTGCTCATGCTTCACAAATGTACGATTGTTCGGCAGATAAAGAGGAAAATACGGGCCCTGAAGTTATTAACAGGTTTCGATCGGTTTCCTGATTTTGACATCCGGCCAACATGCCCGAACTTGCCGGCGACTTTGGCCTGAAACGGCTTTTTTACAACAAAACAAACCGATTTTATGCAGAACGAGGACCTCAAATTGTGGCGGAAAAGCTGGCAGGAGGAAGTCAATGCCCATTATTTATACCAGGTTCTTGAAAAAAATGTCAGCGAAGAACGCGAGCGAAAACTATATCGCCAGCTGGGCGGACTGGAGGAAGAACACGTAGATGCATGGGAAAAATTGCTGCTGGAAAAAAATGTTCCGGCGGGCGCCAGAAAACCCGCTTTTCAGGCGCGCTTGCTGGCCTGGATGGCGCGTCGTTTCGGCCCCGGTTTTTTGCGTCAGTATATGGCCGCCTGGGAAGGACGCGAAGTGCAGGAATACCTGATGCTGCACCAGCGCGCCAAACAGCCGGAGACGCGCCTGCTCGCCAAACAACTGGCCATGGACTCGGCCGAACACGAGCAACTCCAGACCGATGACGACAGCAAGGAATCATGGCACAGCGCCGAATCGGGCGGCATGTTGCGCAACGTGATATATGGCTTCAACGACGGCCTTACCGCCAATTTCGGCCTGATTGCGGGCGTTATAGGCGCCAGCGCAGCACCGCATGTAGTGGTGGTATCGGGCATGGCAGGCATGCTGGCCGATGCATTGTCAATGGGTTCTTCCGGCTACCTCGCCGCTAAAAGCGAGTCGGAAGTGTATGAAAATGAGCGTCGTAAAGAAAAACTGGAACTCAGCGTCATGCCCGAAATAGAGGCCCGCGAACTCAGCCTGATCTACCAGTCCAAAGGCATGCAGGCAGTAGAGGCCGACCGGATGGTCAAAGTGTTGATTGCAGATAAACAGGCGTTCCTGCAGGAAAAAATGAAACAGGAACTTGAAATGGATACCACAGCGATACATCCCTTCCGGGAAGGCTGGATCACCGGTTTGGCAACTGCCATCGGCGCGGCTATACCGGTAGCGCCATTCCTGGTCACGGAGGGTATTCCGGCCATTGCGGCATCGTTTGTTTTATCCATGCTTGCACACTTTGCCGTAGGCGCGGCGCGCAGTTTCTTTACCGGCCGTAACTTCTGGAAAAGCGGACTCGAAATGTTTGTCGTGGGTTTCGGCATCGCCATTGCAGGGTATTTCCTGGGTGAATGGCTGATCAAATACCTGTGAGCTTGCGCAATATACTCCTGATATTTATCAAAAATCCCCGTTTGGGCTATGTCAAAACCCGCCTTGCCCGCACTGTGGGTGATGCGGAGGCTTTGCGTATCTATCGCATATTGCTCGACAAAACCCGGAGTGCCGCACGGCAGCTCGGCGCCGAACGCCTGCTTTTCTACAGCGATTTCCCGGACCGGGAAGACGAATGGGCGGAAACGGAATTTGAAAAACAAATCCAGCGCGGCGGCGATCTCGGCGAACGTATGGAGGCGGCTTTCCGGGTTGCTTTCGAGCGAGGTCCTGCAAAAGTTCTTATCATCGGCAGCGACTGCCCCGGCCTCACGGGCGAGATGCTTCAATCCGCCTTTGATAAACTGGATACGGTGGACTTTGTAATCGGCCCGACATCCGACGGCGGGTATTACCTGTTGGGAATGAAGCAGTTGGAGCCGTCGTTGTTTCGAAATATCGAATGGAGCACGGAAACGGTTTGCAGCCGGACAATAGAAAAAATACGTGCTGCAGGCAGATCGTTTGCGCTGTTGCCGCTACTTTCGGACATCGATACGGAAGACGACTGGCTGTTATATGAAAAAAATATTTTATAAATTCCGGGAACAGTTTCTGAACGGAAACCAGTGTTACTTGCTTCCTTTGCGGCTTAATAAAAATCATTTATCCATGAAACACCTTGCGCTTCTGCTGCTGCTTTCCACCCTGATTTGCTATGCCTGTTCCAAAGACAAGACCGATTCTCCGTTCATAGGCACATATCTCGGCCAATACAACGAAAAGGAAGCCGGCAGTTCCATCACCCTCAGCGACGTGACGGCAACCATAAAAGGTAAAACCAACAACAAACTCGAAGTAAAACTGGATCTTGGTATCACCGGCGCAATCCTTGAAGCGCAGGTGGTGACGGACACGCAAATATTCTTTGCGCCGCAGGATTATTATGGCGAAGAGATCAGCGGCACCGGAACGCTGACAGACAACAGCCAGAAGTTGACCATCGAAATGGAACGCACCACCGGTACCATAAAATCACTAACCTTCACCGGTATCCGGCAGTAAAAACAGTTGAGGAGGTTTATTGTGTTGAAAATCAAGAATATAATTCTTTAAAATCAAACATTTTCAACCTCCTCAACTCTCGTAACCCTTCTTAGCCCTTGTAAAACAGCCACTTCCCGAGCTCCCTGAACGTTACTTTTTTGCCGTAGAGCAAAATGCCCACCCGGTAGATACGTCCGGCCAGCCAAACGAAAAAGAAAGCCGCCAGTATGACCAGTACCAGCGACAGGCCCACCTGCCACCACGGCGGGTGGAAAGGCAGTCTCGCAGGCATGACAACCGGTGAAAACAAGGGAAAAATGGAAGCAAACACCGCCAGCCCGCTGTTGGGGTTGCGCACCGCCGCCAGCATGATATACAATGCGATGATGATGGGCAGCATAATGGGAAACACCAGCGATTGCGATTGCCCCATATCCTCTCCGATGGCCGAACCCACGGCTGCAAACAGCGACGTAAATATGAAATATCCGCCGAGGAAATAAATGATGGAAAGTGAAATGATACTCCACCAGTTCTGGCGTGCCAATTCGTGCAGGATGAGCGCAATTTTGTCGGGATCCACCTGCGCTGCCGCTTCCGCACCGCTAACCGGGGGCTGTACCGAGGCCATGTCAACGCCGGCTATCAATGGCAATGCCATGGCAAAACCGGTGTAAATGACCACCCAGCACAAAATCTGGGTCAGACCGACAGCGCCGGCGCCCAATATTTTGCCGAGCATCAGGTCAAAGGGCTTTACGGTGGAGATCATGACTTCAACGATGCGGCTCACTTTTTCCTCCATCACGCTGCGCATCACCATCTGGCCGTAAAATGTCATCATAAAAAACATCACGAAACCGATCACACCACCGATTATGGCTGCGATCGTGCTCGTATATTCACTGCCTTCGTTGTTTTTGTCGGCAATCGACTCCGGGTCGATGGCCACTTCGGTGTCAAGCGTTTCCAGCTCTCCCCGGTTGAGGTGCAGGGAGTCGATCTTGAAATCACGGATGCGGTTGGCTACTTTCCTTTCGATCCAGCCTCCGATCTCCGGGCTGAGTTGTTTGTCGGAATGGTAAAAAATCGTTTGCTTTTTTACGGCAAGGTTGGCCAGTGCCGGAATCTGCAGAACACCATCGTATTGGCCCGCCTGAACGGCTTTTTTCAGGGAATCCAGGCCAATATTCACCGGATAATCGAATCGTACGCCGCGATCGTCGGGCAGGCGTTCTTTCAGTACGCCGCCCTGGTCAAAAACGGCAATGTGCTGACGATCATTTCCCTGGTAAGAAGATATCCAGACTACAACGACAATATACAATACAAAAGCCAGGGGAGCCAGCAGGGTGGACAACAGGAAGGAACGTGAGCGAACGCGCGTCAGGTATTCACGCTTGATGATAAGTCCGAGTTTCGACATGGTTTTGATATTTATTGACCCGCCGTTTGGCAGGGTTAATTCATTGACAGGTAAAACATTATGAAAATTTCAGGAAAACAAAAAGCGGCTCAGGCCTCTGCTGTTTCTCCTACCCGGCGGATAAAAATTTCGTTGAACGTGGGCAGTATTTCCTCGTAACGCGTAATCCGCAGGCCTTTCTGAATAAAATATTTCAGCAGATCGTTGCTCCGGGCCTCATCTTCAAGGCGAACGGTGACAGCGTCGTTCTCCTGCTCCGCAACGCTGAAATGTTCGGCAAAATCGGCGGGTATGCCACCCTGAACCTCTATGCGGAACAGGTTCTGTTTAAACTGGTTTTTGATGTCGTTTACTTCGCCGTAAAGTACATTTCTGCCTTTGTTGATCAGCACGATGTGATCGCACATCTCCTCTACTTGCTCCATGCGGTGCGTGCTGAAAATGATGCTGGTGCCCGCGGCGTTCAACTGGGCGATCTCGTCCTTGATAAGGTTGGTGTTGATCGGGTCGAGGCCGGTGAAGGGTTCGTCGAGAATGAGCAGCGGCGGCTGGTGGACGATGGTGGCGATGAACTGTATCTTTTGCTGCATCCCCTTCGACAGGTCTTCGATTTTTTTGGGCCACCAGTCCTTAATATCGAACTTTTCGAGCCAGTGGTCGATGGCTTTTTTGGCCTGCGCTTCCGTAAGTCCTTTTAATTGAGCGAGATACATCAAATGATCGCCCACCTTCATTTTTTTGTACAAACCGCGTTCTTCGGGCATGTATCCAATCCTTTCGGGCGTTCGGGCATTCAGTTTTTCTCCGTCGAGGTATATCGTTCCTTCGTCCGGCCCGGTGATCGTGGTGATCATGCGGATCAGGGAGGTCTTGCCGGCGCCATTGGGGCCCAGCAGACCGAATACGCTGCCCTTGGGCACGTCGAAACTGACGTGATCGACGGCCTTGTAAGTACCGTAGGTTTTTAAGACGTTCTGTATGGAAAGTATCATGATTCAGTTTTTCACTTTTTTTCAATAATAACAGGAACTTTGAGGCGCGGGCCGTTTCCAGCTTGAAAAATGGTAAAATTGCCCTTAGCCGGACGCATTTTTTCGGCCAATTGCCGGTTTGTCAGCATTTCCTGACCGACTCATCCGACCAATAACATCCTGTTTGTACATGGAAATCATACAAAATTACATCGGCGGTCAATTTGTATCGCCCCTGAACGGCCAATATCTGGATAATTATAACCCCGCTACCGGCGAAGTATACGGAAAAATCCCCGACTCGGGTCCGGAAGACGTGGAAGCGGCAGTACAGGCGGCTTCAGCGGCATTCCCGGCCTGGTCGCGCATGCCCCTTGAGCAGCGCCACGACATCCTGCGCGGCATCAGCGACGGCATCACGGCCAATCTCGACCGCCTCGCCGAAGCCGAAAGCCTCGATTCGGGCAAGACCGTTGCCACGGCCCGCAGCGTGGACATCCCGCGAGCGGCCCAGAATTTCAAGTTTTTTGCAACGGCACTGATGCATTTCGCCTCGGAAAGCCACCACATGCTCGGTTCGCTCGGCTACACCCTGCGCCAGCCGATCGGGATCGTGGGCGGCATATCACCCTGGAACCTTCCGCTTTACCTCTTCACCTGGAAAGTGGCGCCCGCTTTGGCCGCCGGCAACTGCGTGATCGGCAAGCCCTCTGAAGTGACACCCTATACGGCTTATCTCCTCGGCGAAATATGCAACGCCGCGGGTATGCCGCCGGGCGTGTTCAATATCGTGCACGGCCTGGGCCCGCGCGCCGGCGAGGCCATCGTGCGGCACCCGCTGGTGAAAGCGGTGTCGTTCACCGGCAGCACGCGCGCCGGCGCCGAAATCGCCCGTATCGCAGCGCCGATGTTCAAAAAACTGTCGCTCGAACTCGGCGGCAAAAACCCCAATCTCATCTTCGCAGACTGCGACTACGATAAAATGCTGGAAACGACAATCCGCTCGTCCTTCAACAACCAGGGGCAGATATGCCTCTGTGGATCAAGAATTTACGTAGAACGTCCGATATATGAAAGATTCAAACGCGACTTCGTGGCGCAGGTGCGCGCGATGCGCACGGGCGACCCCGCCGATCCGGGCAGCCGCCTCGGCGCCGTCGTGAGCAAGATGCATTTCGACAAGGTGTTGTCGTACATCGAGATAGCGAAACAGGAAGGCGGCGCCATTTTGTGCGGCGGAGAAGCGCTTCAACTGCCGGGCAGGCTCGCAGGCGGCTGGTACATCTCTCCGGCGGTGATAGAAGGACTGCCCATCGGATGCCGCACCAACCAGGAGGAAATCTTCGGCCCGGTCGTCACCATCCAGCCTTTCGACACCGACGACGAGGTCCTGGCGCTGGCCAACGGCGTTCCGTACGGTCTCAGCAGCACGGTGTGGACGAACAACCTGAACCGCGCGCACCGATTTGCAGCAGAACTTCAGGCTGGTATCGTGTGGATCAACTGCTGGCTGCTGCGCGATTTGCGCACGCCCTTCGGGGGGGTAAAACAGTCGGGTGTGGGTCGGGAAGGCGGCTGGGAAGCCATGCGTTTTTTTACGGAGACGAAGAGCGTGACGGTGGCTGAATGAACCTATTTTGTCAGATCGTCAATAATAAGCATTAGTTTGGTTTTTATATAGCAATTCTCGGTTTGTCAAGAGGTGACATCTTTTGAGGCACGAAAAAGGTGTCATGTCGATTCATTTTGAAGATGTCGCCTGCTCCTGCGTCGCAGACTAAACCTCCAAAACGGGCATATTTATATAAACCGGGAATTACAGCTTTTCATGCACAACTTTCACTACTTTGATATCGCGGGATTAAAACAGGATGCAGGGATTTTTCAGTCACTAAATCAACTTTACGGCCAAATAGCATGGATAATTCTCTGTTCATTCGGGCAGATGTGAACAGATCCACGGCTTGATTGAAACGAAGCAATACATCTATGTCACTCTCCTCCTTTTGCTCTCCCCGGGCATTTGAACCAAACACACTGAAGGAATCGACCGGGAAAGACGCGAGGTAATTTCGAAGTGTTTCTTTGATCTCATTGAGGGGAATGCCTCCTTTTATTGTTTTGCTTCATCCTTAAAATGCCAGGCTTAATACTGCAAATATACAGCCCTTTTGAGCCTGTTTGATAATCAGAAACAGCCCTTTGTGGGTTGGGAAGGCCGCTGGGAAGCCATGCGGTTTTTAGGAGATGAATAGCGTGACATGGCAGAATACATCCCAATTCCCGTCCTTTGCCTCAAAATCCGATCCATGCGCCTAAAAGTTTCCATAATCGCCGCCCTGATGCTTGGCTCCCTGCTCCCCGCCACCCTGCCGGCCCAATCCTGCCCCTGCACCGGACAATTCGAATGGCTGCGCCAAAAGACAGCGCTCAACTACGCCGGTTATCGCGACAAGGTGACCCCGCAAAAACAGGCGGACTTCGAGCGTTTTACAACCGAATTGCAGACACAGGCAGCCACAACCGACACAGATACCGCTTGCATAAGCCTTATGACCGGCTGGCTCCGGTGGTTTCACGACGGACATTTGAGCATTGCCGCAAAAGACGAATTCGAAAACATGGATCCCGCCGCGATCCGGCGGCGCTTTGCCGACTGGGAATCGATCAGCCTGACAGAGGCCAGGGCCCGATTTTACTTCGATCAGCCCGGGCGCGAACCCATGGAAGGTATTTATGAAAACGAAGACCGCAGTTACCGGATCGCTCTGATGAAATACGCGCAGCCGGGGCGAAATTATATCGGCGCGGTTATTCACGCCGACAGTGTATGGTGGGTACCGGGTCAGGTGAAATTTGACCTCACCCAAACGACACCGGGGCATTTTACGTCACATTACTACATGCTCAACCACCACGAGCGCCTTTCGGAAGCGGTTTTTAGCGATGGCAAGCTGCACTTTGCAAAATTGGGCACCTGGTACAAACAGTATCCCGGTACGCCGGTCGTACCCCTGCCACGCGCGAAACAGCAGACTTTTGCGCTCCGGCAACTCGACACCGCTACCCTGCTGCTCACGCTACCCACTATGAACGAAAGCGTTCGCCTCGAACTCGACAGCCTTGTCAAGGCCAATAAGGCCCTGCTCGAACGCAGCGCCAGGCTTATTATCGACTGCCGCGACAACGGCGGCGGCAGCGACGTCACCTACGAACCCCTGCAGCAATACGTCTACAGCGGGCCGGTAAAAGGATTTAAAAACCAGACACTGGCCACGGACGACAACATCGGAAAATACGAACGCCTGAGCAAGGACGCCAATTTCCCCAAAAACAGGCAAAGGCAATTTGGCCGTGTCGCGGAAAGCCTTCGCGGACACAATGGTGAATTTGTAGGAAAGTGCGGCGAGTTCACCGAAGGCTCCGGCAATGTCAGCCCCAATCCGAAGCGTGTCGTCATTCTGATCAATGGCGGTTGCGCCAGCAGTTGCGAGCAGTTCATTTACTATGCCCGGCAAAGCGAGCGCGTCACGCTCATAGGTGAAAATACGGCAGGCATTCTCGATTACGGCGACCTGAACATCCTGAACGCTCCCTGCGGTCAATTCGCTCTTTCATATCCTACCACGCGATCCTGCGCGGTGGAGGCGGGCCAGGGCATCGACGGTACCGGTATTCCACCTTCCGTGCGCATCGGGCCTGAGGAAAAAGACTGGGTGCAGTTTGCGCTGCGTTATTTGAACGGGAAATAAGATCAATAACTGCTCTCGTCCAGCTTGACCTTGCCCCGAAAGGTCCAGAATACAAATATGGTATACGTTGCCACAATCGGCACACCGATGGCCGCAATGGTAAGCATATTGCGCAGCGAAGGGTCCGAACTCGCTGCTTTTTGCACCGTCAGGTCCCAGGCCGGGTCAAGCGTGCTGGGCACCAGCGTCGGGTATAAACCAATGGCTGCCAGGCTTAACAAAAGCGCCGACGTAAGGCCGGAAAAAATAAAGGCCCGCCAGTAACTGCCCTTCTCCGCCCAGCGGCGGATGTTGATGGATGCGAGCATTGTCAGCGCAGGAATGGCAAAAAGTTCGGGGTATCGGCGAAATTTTTCGGCCATTTCAGGTATGTAGATCAGCGTGGCCATGGTGAGCGTCACGAAGCAAATGACAAAAAAGCGGCTGGTGTTTTTCACCAGGATCATCAGTTTGGTGTGCAGCCGGTCCTCGGTTTTTATGGTCAGGTAAATGGCCCCGTGCATCATGAACAGGGCGATTACTGTCAACCCGGTCAGCAATGCGTAGGGGTTCAGAAAATCGCGCGTATTTCCCTGAAACTCGTAGTCGGGCCCGATGGCGATGCCGCGTATCAGGTTGCCGAGCAAAATACCGAGTATGCCCGCTACCAGTATGCTCGATACGGAATAACTGATGTCCCAGGTGAGGCGCCACCAGTGCATGGGTTCCTTGCTGCGGAATTCAATGCTGATGGCCCGGAAGATCAGCGCCACCATAAACAGCATGAAAGGCACGTAAAACGCCGAGAAAACCGTCGCGTACGCGTGCGGGAAACCGGCGAACAGGGCTCCCCCGCCGATCACAAGCCATACCTCGTTGCCGTCCCACACCGGCCCGATGGCATTCAGGGCTATGCGGCGACTTTCTTCCTTCCGAAAAAACAGGTGCAGCGCGCCGGCGCCCAGGTCGAAACCGTCGAGGATGGCGTAGCCGGTGAACACCGCGCCTATGACGAGGAACCACCAGGTAGGGAGATCGAGTCCGAGGAATGTTTGTGTCATTGTGTCATTAGATATAACCGTTTCGAAATACGCGCACCTCGTTCCAATTCTTTTACTTGCCACTAATTACAGACAGTCGGGGCTTTCTTTTGAAATCGGTAGCACGGCGTTCACGCCGTCGGGATGAGGCTATTTATAGCCGAATGCGCGGTGCTGCGCCGTAAACGGCTGCTGTCCCGAATGCACGGTATTGCGCCGTAAACGGCTGCTGTCCCGAATGCACGGTACTGCGCCGTAAACGGCTGCTGTCCCGAATGCGCGGTGCTGCGCCGTAAACGGCTGCTGTCCCGACGGCGTGAACGCCGTGCTACCGGTTTGAGGGGTAAAATTATTTTATAGGAAAACCCTGTATAGGCAGACCGGCAATTTGGAAATTTTCTCAAAAAATCAGGGTTTTGCAACTAAAATTGAAATTCAGACGATGAAAGAAATTGTGCTTCAAGTTGGAAATGGCGAATATGATTTCATTTTAAAATTACTTCAACAGTTGAATGCTGTCAAGGTATTGGAAAAGCCTTCCATTCCCGATATTTCGCCGGAGAAAATGGATGTGCCTGGAAGTATTCAAATCGCGTTGAGAGAAGCCAACCTGATTCAAAACGGGCAACTCCCGGGAAAAACACTCGACCAGTTTTTGGCAGAAGTTGATAACTGAATAGATAAGTCCGAAAAGGCCGATTCGCACGAAAATGAATTGGATGATCTGCTCAAGCAAATCACCTGAACCGCTTCGAATATTCCGGCACCTCCGCCTCCCCTTCTCCATCCGGCCCGTGTTTGATCTTTTTGTTGAGCAAATAGATAAACAACACGAACAGCAGCGCGTACACCAAGGTAAACAACACCAGCGAAAAAACCACCTGCTCCGCGTTCACGGCCTTTGAAAGCGCATCGGAAGTGCGCAGCAGTCCGTACACCACCCAGGGCTGGCGGCCTACCTCCGCCGAATACCAGCCCATCTGGTTGGCGGCCTGGGGCAGCAGCACAGACAAAGTGAATATCCGCATCAGCCAACGCTGCTGAAAGAGTTTTTTTCTCCAAAACAGGAACGAGGCCAGCAGGGTCAGCGCGATCATGGCCATGCCCAGCGCCACCATCAGGTGATAGGTCTGGAACACAAAATTGACCTGTTTCGGGCGGTTTTCCGGCGGGAATGCATTCAGACCCGGCAAGGGTTTTGAAAAATCTTCATGTACCAGGAATGACAACATGCCCGGGATGGAAACGCCGGTTGTTTTTTGTGTTTTCGGGTCGGTTTTGCCCAAAAGGAAAAGGTTGGCTACGGCCAGCGAATCGTAATGACCTTCGAATGCGGCGAGTTTGGCCGGCTGGTAGTGTGCGACGTATTTAGCCGAGCGGTGCCCGCTGAACAGTTGCGCCACCGACGCCAGCGTTGCCACGATCAACGCCGTGCTAAAGGCTTTTTTCGAGGCCTCCACGAAGCGGCCTTTCCAGATGTACCAGGCGTGTACGCTCAAAACGAGAAACGAACCGGCCAGCAGCGAACCCAGCAGCACGTGCGTCAGCCGGTCCGCCGAGGAAGGGTTGAACACCATTTCCCAGAAATTCGTGACCACCGCCCGCGCCCTGAAACCTTCTCCTTCAATGTGATAACCCGCCGGCGTCTGCATCCACGAATTGGCCACTACGATCCATATGGCCGAGAACATCGAGCCCAGCGCAACCATCACGGTGGAAAGAAAATGCACGCGCGGGCCGACGCGATTCCACCCGAATATCAGGATGCCGAGAAAGCCCGACTCCAGTGCGAAGGCGAAAATACCTTCCGCAGCAAGGGCCGAACCGAAAATGTCACCCACGTAGCGCGAGTATGTAGCCCAGTTGGTGCCGAATTCGAACTCCATTACGATGCCGGTGGCTACGCCGATACCAAAGATCAGTGCGAAGATTTTTATCCAGAACCGCGTGAGTTGCTCCCACACCTTGTCGCCCGTGCGCAGGTATTGCCCTTCCAGCATTACCAGCACTACACCGAGCCCGATGCTGAGCGGCGGGTACAGGTAGTGGAACGCTATGGTAAAGGCGAATTGAAGGCGGGAAAGCAGTTCGACGGACATTGGCGTGCAGTTTTCAGAAACGTTGACGGACCGTATAACAGCCTTACGTCGCTGCAGGATGCGTGTTTCCCGCAGAAGAAAAGTATTTGAACCCGGTTTAAATAACTTCGTTTTTTAAACTTCTTTGGACAAATTCAGGTCCTTCATCATCAACAGGTAGGACCTTGCAAAAAGCACCGTGGACGCAAAATCCAGGCGGCTGCTATCAGGCCTCAGTAAAGGAAACTGGTGGCGGTTTTGATCTGCGATATTTTTGATCGCCTTCAAAATGGCGGGTTTGTTCAGCGGTCCGCCAGGCTCGGAATAGGTAATATTGAAACCGAGTTCCCGGAAAAACGCGGGTTCCATGACCTGAAAAAACAGGTGCAACAATTCGCGGTCAGGTTTCGGCGGGGCGTAGTGGAACATCGCAAAACCGGCTATGTATTGCGGTACAGCCATAGCCAGCGCTTCGTAGTTCTGTTGCAGCGGCCACTCCATATTTTGCAATTCGCCTTCGATAAGGCCCGCGATGGTGTCGTGGTTGACAGCTGGATTGATACCGAATGTGCTGCGTGTGCGGTACATTTCCTTAAAAAACGCCTCTTTCGGGCGTTCGAGCAACTTCTGGAATTCCTTCCGGATATTGGCCACCTTCACCTGCGGCGAACGGTCGTTTTTGGCAAAATAAATGCCGTGTATCCGCTCAAGCGTGTCCATCATAAAACCTTCGGGCCGAATGAGATAGTCCAGTTTGAAGGCCATTGCCAGGTACAGATACGCATAGGTGCCCGGGTACTGATTGGGATCGGGTTTGCCCTTTTCGATCTCGGCAAAAGCCCGTTCGATCTCGCGGCAGATATAGTTGTATTTTGTTTCTTTCTCCGCATCGGGAATCTCGCCGAATGTGCGCTCCTGCGCCGGACGCAGCACCTTAAACTCGTCAAGCAAAAGGTCGTCCTGTTTGTCGGCATGGATGGCCAGTTCGCGCAGGGCATAGAGCAGTTTCAGCGGCGAGCCGTCCGAGGTGTGCGTGTCGAACAGAATTGCAATGGAATTTTCCTCGTCGAGCGCGAACCGGCTGAATTTGAGGTTAAAATTTGCTTCCATCAGTCGGCGCAGAAAACCCACATTCAGGTCGTCGGTGCGTGCGATCTTGCTTTCGGCCTTCACTTTTTCGGCGTCGGCCGTGCCGGTAATGCGTTGGGAGCCCTGCCAGAACTCGAAGTGCAGCGCGCCGTTTTCCTCACGCCAGGAGATGTTATCAACCTGTTCGTCCTTCAGATAATTCAGAAACTCGCGGTACGCACTGATAAAGTCGCCCTGATCGAACAACTCCAGCGAACGATCGAACATCGCTTGTTGTGCATCGGTTTTATACGCATCGGTATAGCGGCCAAACGGGATGTCGGGCGCCGGATTTTTTTTACCTGAACCGAAAAGGCGATCAATAAGGCTCATTCAGTCAATCTGGTTACAACAATATGCCAGCCTTAACGCGAGGATAGCTTTGTTTGCTGAAAATGAGCGGTAAATGTAGCAAGTTTGCTCCGAAATAACCGGCAATCAAAATGGACAGATTTCGTACGACCATGACGTCACAGGCCGCACCCTTTTCTATGGGGCACTCCGATCGCCTGCTGCTGGTGGGCTCCTGCTTTACCGAATACATGGGAGACCGGCTGTCGGCGGGCAAATTCAGCCTTAAAACCAACCCCTTCGGCATCGTCTACAACCCCGCTTCCATTGTGGATTGTCTGGAACGACTCTGGGCGGGCGACCGGTTTTTCAACGCCGAAGAATTGTTTGAACACGCCGGACTTTGGCGCAGCTGGGAACATCACAGCGCATTTGCCGGCATAAACCCGGAGGCAACGCTTGACCGTATCAATAATGCATACCGGGCGGATGCAAATTGGCTTCGCAGCACGAACCGCCTGCTCCTTACATTCGGCACGGCGGATGTGTTTCTTTTGCGCGATTCGGGGCAGATAGTGGCCAACAACCACAAAATGCAGGCCGCACGCTTTGAAAAGAGCAGGCTCGCAGTGGCCGGGATTGCCGATTCCACGAGCGGTATTTTGCAAAAGATAAAATCGCAAAATCCTGATTTACAGGTTGTTTTGACCGTAAGCCCGGTCCGCCACATGCGTGAAGGCGCTGTGGCCAATCAGCGCAGCAAAGCGACCCTGGTATTGGCCTGCGAGGAAATCTGCCGCTGGTTGCCCTTCGCCCATTATTTTCCGTCGTACGAACTGTTGCTCGACGATCTGCGCGATTACCGTTTTTATGCGAAGGACATGATCCACCCCTCCGAATTGGCGGTCGATTACATCTGGGAACACTTTGCAGAAACATATTTCACAAAGGAAACCCGCCAACTTGTCGAACGCATCGGGAAAATTCAACTGGCGATCCGGCACAAGCCGTTCCAGCCCGACACCCCTGAACACAGGGCCTTTCGGCAGGCGCAACTGGCAGAAGTAACCCGGCTGCAGAAGGATTATCCGGAACTGGATTTGGAGAACGAACTGGCATTTTTTCGGGATTAACGCCAAGCCTTTTCCACCCTGATTCTTTTCTTCCCGTATATCATCGCCCCGGCTGACAAATATCATAGCGGGTGGGGCCCCTGGCGTGGAAATTTGTTACAGGTCATCAGGGTTATACCTAGAAAAAAACCTGATTTATTGACAAATAATTGATTTTCAAATCATTGAAAATAATTTGTATGCATTATTCAACGGAAATGCTCATCAAACGCCAGCAGGTAGTGGACGTAGTGAACCAGCTTTTTATCCAGACCGACAACCGCAACTGGCTCATGGTGGAAAAATGCTTCACTGACCAGGTGGAAATGGACATGGGTTCCCTCACGGGCAGAGATCCAGAGACCTTGACGCCGCAGGAAATCACTGCCCGCTGGGACGAAAACCTGCGCGATATCAAGGCGCTGCATCACCAACTGGGCAATTTTGTCGTGGATGTTCTCGGCCCCGATCACGCGCACGTATTCTGCTACGGTATCGCATACCATTTCAAGCCGATCGAATCGGGTCGCAATACAAGGGCTTTCGTCGGTTCCTATGAATTCGACGTAGAGCGCGGCGAGGATGATCTGTGGCGGATCAGTTCCTTCTGGTTCGACTGCAAATTCGTAGATGGGAATGCCGACCTGAAATAATTACGACTTTTTACAAGTCGTTGTATGTGATTGAATTATGTAAAATTTTGAGAGCCGGACTCAAAACGTTTCGGGTTTGTGCCCGTCCATTTTTTGAATGCCCTTCTAAAAACACTCGGCTCCGAATAGCCCAGTTTATAGGCGATCTCGTTAATCGTAAGAGATCGGTTTTTCAACAAGCCGATGGCCAGTTCCGATTTTACAGAGTCAGAAATGCTTTGAAAAGAGGCCCCTTCCTCTTTCAGTTTGCGCTGCAAGGTGCGGGGAGTAGTGTGTAACAACCCGACCACGTCGGTCAGTTGGGGCAATGTCGTATTAAAGTTCTGAAGTACGACACGACGCACTTCGTTGGCGAACGATTCGGCCTGCCGGGTTTTGGCAATTTCCTTCTCCAGCAGTTCCCTGAACATGCTGTTGAGTTGCGGGTTGTGGCCGATAAGAGGCGCCTGCATGTCCCGCAGTTTATAGGTAAGGCAGTTACAATCCTGACCGAATAGCGGTTCGGTATGAAGAATACGCAGGTACTCGCCGGTTTCGCGCGGGCGCGGGCCACGCATCTGCACGCGTGTCGGGTACATCGTTTTACCGGTTAATAATTTTGTCATGTGTACGAAAGCCGAGATGGAATGATCTGCGACCTGCCGGGCTGTACCGGGCGAAAGATTTTGCCAAGCCGGTACGCTTTCGATAAAATACAGGAATTCCTCACCGCGTATGTCGACGGAGTATTCGGTCATATTCGTAAGCGCGAGGTTGAATTGCTCGACGTGCCGGAATGCAGTAAGCAGATCGGGGCTGCTCTCCATCAGGTAGCCCACCATACCTGCCAGGGCCGGCGAAGTGACTTCACCCATATGGAGGCCCAAAAACTCGTCGCCTGTGAATTGAACGACCAAGTCCCACACCTTTATACACTGCTCCAGGCTGACGAAAGCGCCGGCCTGATCGAGCTGGGCAGGGTCAATTCCTGTTTTGCGACACATATCCTCTAAATTGGCCCCTCTCCTGACAGCAACGAGTATGACGTTGCGCGCAAAGGCCATGCTCGACCACAGTTCCGGTTTTTCCATAAAATATCAACGTATGAGGTGCTCTTGTTTACCGTTGCAAAGTACTGCGTATCCACTGTTTTGTTTCCGGCAGTAAAAATAATTAACGCGATTACGCAGCGAAACGGTATTTCCGGCATAGTAAGGTAAAAAACGACGCGTCGGCATCCTGCCATCTTTTAAAAGTGCCTACTGATAAAATGAAAAAACTGATCTTTAGTCTACCCGTCTTCATATTCCTGCTATTCTTCGCCTGCCGGAAAGATTCGCTGAATACTACCACAACGAGCACCGGTACCGAGCCCCAGGTGCTTATCGAGACCGGCGTTATGGGCACGGTGAAAAATATTGCCGGCCAGCCGGTGGAAGGCGCCACCGTATATTTTGACAACCAGCAGGTCCTCACCGACCAGAACGGTTATTTCCGCCTTAAGGGCCGCGGCGACAGCAAACAAGCGACGGTCCGGGTAGAAAAAGCCGGCTATTTCACCTCTTTTGCCGGTTTCATCCCCGAAAAAGGCGTCGATGCTCGTCTCGAGATCGTGCTGCAGGAGAAAGAACTGGCCGGGTCGCTGGCTTCCTCCGGCGGCGGTACGATCACTTTTGGCAACGGAAACAAGGTCGAATTTGCCGCAAATGCCTTTACCGATGCTGCCGGGCAGCCCTACACGGGTTCCGTGCTGGTATATGCGATTTATCTCGACCCTTCGCAATCTTCGACTCCATTGCAGATCCCCGGCAGTTTTGCAGGTATCAGCGCCGACGGTCAACGGCAGTTTCTGGAGAGTTTTGGCATGATGCACGTCCTGCTCGAATCGCCCGCAGGGCAGCGGCTGAACATATCAAAGCCT
>JAKOXM010000361.1 GCA_029781095.1 Bacteroidota bacterium | reverse complement strand
CGGGTTACGGGTTACGGGTTACGGGTTACGGGTTACGGGTTACGGGTTACGGGTTACGGGTTAAAATTCAGCTGAAAGGTATGGGAAGAAGCAGGTATTGAAATAGTAAAAAAAGGCGTTTTTATGAATAGAATGAATTTTTAGAGTCGACCGGGGTATAAAACAGTCAAAAATGCGCTTCGATAAAAGTTAAAATTGTCATCTGCGTTCTATATTCGTATATTCAGCAATTAGTGGATGGTAATTGTTTTAAAACTGCGATTTTTGCCCTCCCAAAACAATTCCGAAGAAAAAACGTCTATTTGCCGCAGATCCTGATTGCCCGGGCACATAACACTGCCCGCTTCAAATTGCCAACCCGAAACCTGCATAACCCGCAAACCCGAAACCTTTAACAAGCATGCAATTCATCTTTCCCGCTTTTCTCGCAGCATTTGCTGTTATTGCCGTACCGGTCATCGTACACCTGTTTTATTTCCGAAGGTTTAAAAGGATATATTTTACCAATGTCCGGTTCCTGAAGGAGGTGAAGGAAGAAACCAGCAACCGCCGGAAATTGCGCAATCTTCTGGTGTTGCTGATGCGCTGTCTGGCTATAGCAGCCATGGTACTGGCTTTTGCACAGCCTTTCATCCCCCTGGCTTCGGGCGTGAAAAAAGGCGAGAAGGCGGTGAGCGTATATGTGGATAACTCCTTCAGTATGGGCGCTTTGTCAAAGAATGCCCCGCTGCTGGAACTTGCCAAACAACGCGCCCGCGACATCGTCGGCGCCTTTGGTGTGGAAGACCGTTTTCAGGTGCTGACAAATGACTTTGAGGGGCGTGATCAACGGCTCGTGAGTAAGGAAGATGCGCTCAGCCGCATCGAAGAAATCCGCAACAGCCCCGCCTCGCGCGATCTTTCAAAGGTTCTGATCCGTCAGCAACAGTGCCTCAATACCGGAAAGCAGGAGAATAAAGTCGTTTTCGTTATCAGTGATTTTCAGGAAAACATAAGTGACCTGAGCAGTTTTAAAGACTCCCTGCTGGATATCAACCTCGTGCCCATGCGGGCCGTCCAGGAGCGCAATATTTCGGTTGACAGTGCGTGGTTTGAAAACCCGGTCCAAATTCTCAACCAGCCCGCCAATCTCCTCGTCAAGATCAGCAACCGCAGCGACGAGGCCGCCGAAGAAGTGCGCCTCAGCCTGCGCCACGATGGGCAATCCAAACCGGTTGGTTCGCTGAACATACCGGCGCGCGCAAGCAAACTGGATACCGTGAGTTTTAACATCCTCCATGCGGGATGGCACGAAGCCAAAATTTCCGTGACCGACTATCCGGTGCAGTTCGACGACGACTATTATCTTGCATTTTCCGTGGCCGATCGCATCAACGTTCTTGCAATCAACGGATTGCAACCTAATAAATACCTGAACAACGCTTTTTTGGGGGTGAAATATTTTCAACTGGACAACGCCGATGCGCGGGCACTTGACTATTCCAGATTTTCCAACTACCAGTTGATCGTCCTGAATGAATTGCCCTCCATTTCTTCCGGCCTGGCCAATGAACTGGAAACTTTCGTGCAAAACGGTGGCAATCTCCTCGTTTTTCCGTCCCAAACGGCTGATTTGAACTCATACAACGCCTTCCTGCAAACGTTCAATGCCGGAAATCTCGGCTCCTTCGAACCCAGCAAGCGACAGGCGAGTCAGGTAAACACGGACGAGTTTGTTTTTAACGACGTTTTTCTGAACAAAGGCTCCAACCTGCGCCTTCCGGCTACACAGGGCAATTTCAAAATCGCGCCTTCTCGCGGTGAGTACATCCTTACTTACCGGGATGGAACCGCGCTGCTGGCAAAATTTCAAAAAGGCGAAGGCGCACTCTACCTCAGCGCGGCGCCGCTCAACGAGCAGGTGAACGATCTCGTCAGCAACGGTGAAATATTTGTCCCCATGCTATTCAAAATGGCTATTGCCGGCACAAAAGGCCGTCAGATAGCCTATACCATAGGCAAAGATGAAGTGCTTGAATCGAGACACCAGATATCTGCAGCCGGTGAAACCATCTATCGTCTTCGCAGGCTCTCGGACAATACCGGCGCTCCGGCCGGCAACGGGCAACCCTCGTCCGGCGACGAATTTATCCCGGAACAGCGCATCCTCGGCTCGAAGGTGCTGCTGACCCCGGGGACGCAGGTGCGCGACGCAGGATGGTATCGCCTGCACCTTCAGGGCGACAGCACGCTGGCAGAATACGCCTATAATTATGACAGGAAAGAAAGCGATCTTACCTACAAATCCGATGAAGCGCTTGCCGGGGGTTTGCCGAAAAACATGAGGATTATCGCTCAGAACGCCGAGGCCAATTTCGGTCAGGTCGTGAATGAACAGGAACGCGGAATCGTCTTGTGGCGCTGGTGCGTAGTGTTTGCACTGCTTTTTCTGGCACTGGAGGTGTTGTTTCTGCGGCTTTGGAAGGTGTAAAAGAATGTTTCCCGCAGGTGAAGGGTATTTCCCGCAGATTGACGCAGAAAAGGCCGCTGATTTCCGCAGATTTTTAATTCGTTCTGCGCGAATCTGCGGCCTTTTCTGCGGTAATCTGCGGGAAAAAAATCTGAAAGCCCGCAGCGTGACCCAAAACTGGTTCTGTGAAACAAAAGTTACCTTCTGCGCGAATCCGAGGCCTTTTCTGCGTCAATCTGCGGGAAAAAAATCCAAAAGGCCGCAGCGTGGCCCGAAACCGGTTCTGTGTAATAAAAGTTACCTTCTGCGCGAATCTGCGGGAAAAAAATCCAAAAGCCCGCAGCCCAAAATTTGTTCTATGTAACAAAAGTTACCTACCTGAGCCCTGTAAATGACGAACTTTGCAGTGCAAAATGACTTACTCGGAAATATTTTGGAATGCCACACGCGGTTATGCCAGTTACTTCTGGCATGAAATACTGCACCCGCATTGGGGAAATTTCTTTTACTGGCTGATCGGCTTGTCAGCAGCAGTGTACGTACTTGAACTGCTTTTCCCCTGGCGTAAAAATCAGCCCCGTATCCGCAAAGATTTCTGGCTGGACACG
>JAKOXM010000338.1 GCA_029781095.1 Bacteroidota bacterium | reverse complement strand
ACCGCCGCCGATTTTCTCCTCGCCATACAACTGATGCAATACACCGACCTCTCTCTCAATCCCGTCAGCGGCGAGCGGCTGATCGAGTTCCGGGTATACACAGAATGCGGCGAAGTGGCAATCCGCTACGCGCACCTGCCCCTTTATCCGCCGCCCGATGCGGGGCAGAACGGCGATACACTTCTGTGTGCAGACAGTCCGCCGCTTGCTCTGGCAACCGTATTAAAAGGAAATCCCGATCCCGGCGGATATTGGCTGCCCAAAACATCTTCGGGAAACGGCATTTTTAACGCGGAAAGGGATCAACCCGGCACCTTCGCCTACATCGTACCCGGAGCGGCCGATTGCCCGGGCGACACTGCCTACGCAACGGTTGCAGTCGAACAAGGCTTCCACCTGGGGTCCGACACGACCATCTGCTACGACGACGCCCTGGTTCTGGAGGTGCCGCCCGGCCTGACAGCCTGGCAATGGAACGACGGCAGTAACCGGCAAAAAATAAGCGTCACTTCGCCCGGCACGTTTTCACTGACGGGCCAAACGGCGCATTGCACATTCACCGACAGCGTGCGTGTCGATTTTTTCACCTGCCGGGAATGCCCGTTCTATGCGCCCAACGTTTTTTCGCCCAACGACGACGGCGACAACGACGAGTGGCACATTTACCTGCCCTGCGCCTGGCAGGAATTCCACCTGGCGGTATTCGATCGCTGGGGCAGCCTGGTGTTTCATTCCGAGGATCCGGAAGATGGCTGGGACGGCTTCGTGCGCGGGCGTGCGCCCGTGCCGGGGGTGTACGTGTGGCGACTGGAGTGGACGGGAGAGTTGTTCGGCCAGCCGAAAATGTATCGGGAGGAAGGGGATGTGACGGTGGTGCGGTAGTTAATGCACTATCTGAGCACGTTTGCTGGCATTCAAAATGGTCAAACCGATTATTTCACCCTGTTCGTAGCGGACAATGACATTCTCATCGGTCAATTCACTGTCATCAGCCTGGTTAGGCTTTTTGAAATGAAGATATAAAACATCTGCGTCGCTGTCATAATGCGCCCAGACATTCTCCTGACTGATAAAAAAGGGGAGCAATTTGTCAATTTTCGATAAATACTCTATGGCTGCCATGCTATTTGTCTTTTTTCGAGCGACTTGGCTTTAGACGTGGAATAGGCCGTCATAATAAAGCCGTCCACCAAAACACCGGTGTGATCTGCCAATTCTTTATCAACAACCACCAAATAACGATCAGGAGAACCGGGAAGAGATTTTACTGCGAGTAGTTCGTCCAGATTTCCGTAGTAAACAATTTCCGGGTTTTCTACTGTTTCCAGTACTTCAAAATAATAATTCGCCATTTCAGGGTGGCCGATCGTGATATGCAGCCAACGTTCATCCGTCAGGCGTATGGGGATACCGTTTTTCGATAGCGCCGTATGCATATCAATTACAAAGATAGGCGATAAGAGGTAATTTTTCGAAGGTCTTGCCCTATGAACCCTTCGGTTTGGTTTTTTTGAGGACTTTCAATGAACTTGTGGATGTTGAACGCCCGCCCACCGGACGACCATGATCCCAACCTGATTAGTGCCGCTCCCTGTAGAACGATTTGATTTTCACGGCTCGACGAGCGAAATGTTTTCCGCAGTCGTGCCTTCGTCAAGGGCGATTCGCGCCAGCATTATGACAGATCTATATCTACAAATCCGTAACAATACAACAATCGTGAAGGCACCCGGAAGCCACCTGAAAAATCATATCCCCAAATAATCCAGCACCATATAACAAAACGCCCGCACGCCCAGTTTTAGCCCGCTTTCGTCGACATAAAAATCGGGCGTATGGTGTGCTGCGGCGTCTTCGGGCTTTTTGCCTTTCGGCATGCCGCCGAGGAAAAAGTAGAACGACGGCACTTTTTGGGCGAAAAAGCCGAAATCCTCGGCGCCGGTCATGGGCTTGCGTTCTATGACATTTTTTTCACCGGCTGCTTCGCGGAGGGAAGGTAGTACCCGGGCGGTCAGGGCCGGGTCGTTGTAGGTGACCGGCGTTTTGTTCTCTATGCGCACTTCGGCGGTAGCGCCCGCGCTTTCGGCGATCTTTTCGGCAGTGCGGACGATCTTTTCGTGTATCTGTCGCTGCATGGCGGTGTCGAGCGTGCGGATCGTGCCCACCATTTCGGCGGTTTCCGGGATGATATTGGCGCGGACGCCGCTTTCAATTTTTCCTACCGTAACCACTGCGGGCTGTTCGGTGAGGTTGACCTGCCGGCTGACGATGGTCTGCAAGCCTTCGATGATCTGGGCGGATACCACGATGGGGTCCACGCCGCTCCAGGGCTGGGAGCCGTGCGATTGTTTGCCGTGTACGGTGATGTAGAACCAGTCGGACGCCGCCATGATGCCGCCGGCGCGCCATTTGATCTGGCCGACTTCCGTCTGGGAATTGATGTGCAGGCCGAATAATGCTTCGATTTTCGGATTGTCGAGCACGCCTTCCTGCATCATCAGCGGGGCGCCGCCTTCCTCTCCTTCCGGCGGGCCTTCCTCTGCGGGCTGGAAAATGAATACCACGGTGCCGGCAAGGTCTTTTTTCACCTGGCTCAACACCTCGGCCACACCCATCAGGATGGCCACGTGCGTGTCGTGCCCGCAGGCGTGCATGACGCCAACCTCTGCTCCGTTGTAGGTCGATTTGACCACCGATTTGAACGGGAGATCCACTCTTTCCACCACGGGCAGGCCGTCCATGTCGGCACGCAGGCCAACGACGGGGCCGGGTTTGCCGCCTTTCAGAATGCCCACCACGCCCGTCTTGGCAACGCCTGTGCGCACTTCCAGGCCCAGCGATTTGAGATGCGCAGCCACTTTTTCCGCCGTATGGAATTCGCGGTTGCTGAGTTCGGGATGCTCGTGAAAGTCGCGGCGCCAGGCAATGACTTTCGGTTCGATGTTGTCGCAAAGCCGGTCGGCCCGGGGCTTGAGGGCAGGCTGGGCATGGATTGCAAAAGCCGGAATTATTGCGAATGAAAACAGTAAGAGATGTCTCATGGTATTTTTGCGTGCAAAATAATGCATATTGCTTCTAAACAGTTCGTAAATGTCAGAATCGGGTTAGAAAACAGCCCGCCGGATTTTGACAGTCTGCATTTTTGAATACCCTGGTTTATTTCGGACCCCAGGGTCAATAGAATGGATACTTATCCTGATCGATTTATTTGGAATAACTCATTTTCAACCTGTTCCTTTCCGTACCTTTGCGCCCGTTTTCAGGCGAACCCTGTTTCGACCCATCTATCGTTTATGCTGACCCTCGGTAATATCTACGTCCAATACGGCAACCGCATCCTGCTTGACAGCGTCAATTTCGTGCTCAAGCCAGGCGAACGCGTCGGTCTCGTGGGCCGCAACGGCGCGGGCAAATCCACACTGCTGAAAATCATCGCCGGCGAGATGTCGCCCCACGAAGGCAACGTCGTGCGGCCCGCACACTTCACGCTCGGCTACCTGCACCAGGACATGTTGTTGCCGAAAGGCAAAACGGTAATCGCCGAAACCATGACGGCTTTCAGCGAGATACTTGCCCTCGAAAAAGAACTGCACGACATCCAGCATCAGCTCGCTACGCGCGAGGACTACGAATCGGAGGCCTACCACAAACTCATCGAGCAGATGGGCGACATCACCGAACACCTGCACCACATGGGACACGCCACTTCGCAGGCAGATGCCGAAAAGGTACTGGCCGGGCTTGGATTTCAGGCATCTGACATGGAGCGACTCACTGACGAATTCAGCGGCGGCTGGCAAATGCGCATCGAACTGGCCAAAATGCTGCTCCGCCAGCCCGACCTGCTTCTGCTCGACGAGCCGACCAATCACCTCGACATCGAAAGTATCCTTTGGCTTGAAGACTGGTTGTCGTCCTATTCCGGCATGGTGATCGTGATCAGCCACGACCGGCGCTTCCTCGATAACGTGACCAACCGCACCGCCGAAATCATGCTCGGCAAGATCAACGATTACAAGGCGCCTTACTCCAAATACGTGGAACTCAGCGCCGATCGCCGCGAACAGATGCAAAGTGCCTACGATAATCAGCAGCGCGTGATCGCCGACCGCGAACGCACGATAGCCCGCTTCATGGCCAAGGCGACCAAGACCAAAATGGCTCAGTCCATGCAGAAACAGCTCGACAAACTCGAGCGCATCGAGATCGATGACATGGATACGGCCGTGATGAACATCCGCTTCCCGGAAGCGCCCCGTTCGGGGGAGGTGGTGGCCAACGCTGAGCGCGTGAGCAAATACTACGGCAAACACAAAGTGCTGGAAAGCATTGATCTTCAACTGCTTCGCGGAGAAAGGGTAGCATTCGTCGGCCAAAACGGGCAAGGCAAAACCACACTTGCCAAAATGCTTATCGGGCAGGAGCCCGCCACTTCAGGCAAAATCACGCTCGGCCACAACGTCAGCGTCGGCTACTACGCCCAGAACCAGGCCGAAACTCTCGACCCCAAACTGACGCTGTTGCAAACCATGGAGCGGAATTCTCCCGAAGAAATGCGCACCAAACTGCGCGGCATCCTCGGCGCTTTTCTGTTCAGCGGAGAAGACGTGGACAAGAAAGTGGTTGCGCTTTCCGGCGGCGAACGCGCCCGCCTTGCACTGGCTTGTATGTTGCTCCGGCCTTTTAACTTTTTGCTGCTCGACGAGCCGACCAATCACCTGGACATGCTCTCCAAGGAGGTATTGAAGCAGGCGTTGCTGGCTTACAAGGGCACCTTGCTCGTCGTCAGCCACGACCGCGAATTCCTGTCCGATCTGACCACACGCACCATGGAATTCCGCGACGGACACCTGTACGAGCACCTCGGCGACGTCAACTATTTCCTCGAAAAACGCCGGCTGGACAATATGCGTGATGTGGAAAAACGGGCCCTTGGCGGGCGCCCCGCAGCAGGCGGCGGGGCTTCGGACAACGGCGTGCAGGTACTCAGTTCGGAAGAAAAGAAAAACCTGCAACGCCAGGTGCAGAAGCACGAAAAGCGCATCAGTGAAATAGAAGCCGAAATCGGCAAATGGGAAGAAAAAATGACCGACCCCGAGTTTTACAACCGGCCCGATTCACAGAATTCCCTGAAAAAATACGGCGATCTGAAAGCAGAACTTGCCAAAGTGTACGGCGAATGGGAATCGGCAGTGGAAAAACTGGGATAACATTATGAACCCGGACGTCCGCACACGAATTCTGGCGCTCCTCGCAGTTGTGCTTTTTGTCAGCCTCACCTGGCTTTATGTCCGGGAATTCCCTGTTTTTTCCAATACCATCGGGGCGCGAAAACTGATCGCCGTTTCCCTCGTTTTTGCCGAACTGGTCGCCGGCGGTTTCGTGTGGTTTCGGCGCCAACGCTTCGTGCCCTGGGAGCGACACATGCCTGAAATGTTGTTCCTCCTCCTCTTTTGCCCCTTGTTTGCCCCCCTGGCCGGCAGTCTGCTCAACCGCAGCATCGGGCATACAGAGCACCAGCCGTTTGAATTCATCGCCGAGAAGCCTTACTTCGCATCCAATTACGGCCTGCTGAAAGGAGAAAAAATTCAACCCACGGGTTATATCCTGACCGTGCGAGAACAGGGCCGGCAGGGGCTTGAGTTCAAATACAAAAAGCAGGCTTATTTTCCGCTGACCAAACCGGGCGAAACGATTCTTTTACCCGTTAAAAAAGGATTGTTTGGTTTCCGAGTGATGTTGCTCGAATAAAACCGCAATCAAGCCTTTTCGTCATCATACGTCACATCCATGTCTCCGCCAATTTCGTTGTCGTCTTCGCTTTCTATTTCGGTCTCCCGGCTTTCCGGCGTAAACGACATATCGATGGGAGTGCCCTCGTCTGCTTCCTTTCCTGCCGGAACCCCGGCTCCGGGTTCCGCTTCTTCGGGCATGTCTTTTATCACCAGAGGAAGGTTGGCCGATATGGAATCCGTTATCTGATCTTTCAGATTGGTCCAGGCGGCCTTTACGCCGGAGTTATACTGCCAGCGGGGATCGCAATGGGAAACCGTTTTGATAAAAACATCCACGAAAAGGAGATAATCCGATAATACGTTCTTCTTGCCTGCCGACAACCGGGCGATCCTTTTCATGAACAAAACCGCGTTTTCAACGTCGAAAAGCAAGTGTACCAGGAGGTGAAAATTCTGGTACAGCAGATCATGTTCTTCCTTGGTTTGCGGTTTGGTCATTGTCGTGCCCGGCTCGGCAAAAAGGTTTTCGTAAAACTGGTTTATAAAATTATCGGAATGGGCCAGGCACCTGCGATAACTTGCAAAGACAATTTCTTCATTTTTATCCTGAACTGCGCGTACCCGCGCGATCTTGTTGAGGGCGGTGGGCAAATCATCGTAACGCTTCGAAGGACTCTCCTGAAGCATTTTTTTCAGTATCGATGACATGGCCGGAACAAGTCGGGGATGGGACAGTTTTTCCTTGCGGAAAGCGGAATCGTTGAAAAAACGATGCCGGGCCAGCAGCGTGTCCGTCAGATTCGTCCCCTTGAACAGCCTTTCCCCGGTCAGCATTTGATAGGCAAGCGCAGCAAGGCAAAACTGGTTTGCCTTATCGGTAGAATCGTTGGAGTTGTCTTTTATTCCGTTCAGCCGTTCGGGCGCGAAATAGTAACTGTCTTCAAGGAAAGAGCTGGCCAGTCGCTTGGCTTCGTTTACCCGGATAATATCGAAGGGCGATATTTCCGGTTCCAATTCTTTGTCTATCAATATTTTGGAAGGACGTATTCCGGAATGCACAAATTTCTTCTGACGCAGGTAATTCATCACATCGCCAATGATGAGCAATAGGCGTTTGGCATTGTACAAAGGGAAGGGGCCCGTCGTTGCCATAAGCGTTTGCAGGTTGACGCCGGATACGAACTCGGTGATGATATAACACGGGTAGGTTTGAAAATTGACATCCAGCAACTGGATAAGGTTGCGGTGTTTCAGCTGGGAAATGCGTCGTAACTGACTGTTCTTTTTGACATCCTCGATATCGCTGGTCTTCAATACCATGATCATCACATCCTGTTCGGAATGCCTTTCTTTTGCATGAAAATAAATAAAGGAATTGCCTTCGCTGAAGGGCGTGATCTCGACATATTTCCTGGAAAGTACGGTATCGATGAAATCGCGCAGCACGTCCCTGTCTTCGCTTGCACGGGGTATGGGCTTGAAAAAATTGATTTTTGATTGAATCTCTTCCCGTACATCCGACAGGATGGCAAGGAAGGAAGCCCGGATCTTGTTGCTTTCCACTTCCGTGATATCGAGGGAGGCCGTACCGTTTATCAGCGTCTGATTGACAGCCGAAAATCGCCCTGAAAGGGCAATCAGGCTATTGAGCGGTTCATTCGACAGATCCTGAATCAGGGTTTTGAGTTGGTCGATGGCTTCTTCCATCCGGTTTTGACAGACAAGCCCTTCGAGGGTGTTTCTATCAGCCATTGTTTTCTTTGATTTGGTATTGAAAAAGGATATATGACAAAAATACTAAACGTTTTTCAAAGGAAACAGGGAATACGCCCCGCCTTTTGTTTTTAATCTCGCAAACCGGTATGAAATTCTATTTTTGCCGTCTTGTAAATGCCAGTGGTTCCACTAGCCTGCATTAATGTAAAAAACTGAAAATCAATCTATTACTTTTGATGAAGACTTCTCTGTTCCCCCTGTTCTGTTTTCTACTGTTCACGGGAAAGTCGGTTGCCCAATACCAACCGTTCTTCCCCGAAGAAATGGTGGTGACCGTCAATTCCCTGAATATGCGTGAAGCACCCGACAAAAACGCTCCAAAAGTAGCCTCGCTGCCCAAAGGCGCCGTTCTTCAATTCGTGGAAGCCTGGAACAACGGCCAATGGGTACAGGCCGATACCACGGACCCCGAATCGGCCTACGCCCCATGGCTGAAAGTGCGTTATCAGAGCAAAACCGGATATGTGTTCGGCGCCTATGTGGTGGGTACTACGTGCCTTTATCACGAAGGCGATATTTATTTCAACAACGAACCGCTGCCATCCCTGAACTGGTACGGCGTCTACCGCCGCGACTCCTTTGCCGATGAACTTCGCCCGATCATAGTACGCCTTCAGGAAGAAAGCAGTGAAATGTACGGCGAAAATGTCAAAGTGCTGAAAACCAATCAGAAAGACGAGAGCAAGTTTATCATCGCCAGCCTGAAACCCATGAAAACGGGTTATGCCGGCCCTTTGGGCATCTTCGACGTACGGGATATGTTTCTTTCGGGCGAACTGGCTCCCGGCGGCACCGTATCCATCCATCCCGGCGGCGATATGACTGCAAATGATACGACGATCAAACCCAGTTACCTGCTGATCGCTACCGGATGCGCACGCATGGAAAACAACGAATACCTGTCCGTGCGCGTGACGGATTACCAACTTACCCTGTTCGACTATTCCACCGATCCGCCCGGACAGCAGGACCTCTCACCCTGGGTGAAAACCGAGTCGGATGAAATGAACCCCTCGGTCAGCATTACCTGGTTCGGCGACCTCGATATGGACGGAAAACCCGATGCAATTCTCAACGATTGCCCCTATGAAATGGGCTGCCGCGATGCCTTATTCCTCTCCTCCCAAGCCCGGCCCGGCGAGTCGCTCCGGAAAGTGTGCGAGCATTTCTGGCCGGGGGATTGAAAAAAGGGTTTCAGGGTTTCAGGGGTTACAAGGTTGGCGGGTTACCGGGTTGGCGGGTTAGCGGGTTGGAGAAGGGTATAAATGCAGAAATAATAGAGAATAATAGCCCTTCACCCAAAGTCGATCAACAGTATGGCATTTCAATAATGGATTCCCATCCCGAAAACCTGTGATCTGAAACTTATAACCCAAAATTTATAACCAGGGCCTTTGTAACCTTGTAACTTAGTAACCCTGCAACTCTGTAACCTTGTAACCCTGAAACAAGGCGCGCCGCGTTAACCAGTGGGTTTTTAGGGCTGCAACCCTGTAACCTTGTAACCCTGAAACCCTGTAACCTTCAAACGCATTTACACCATGCACATCAACTCCCTCACAGTAAAAGAACTCCCCGACAACCGCACCACGGCGCCGCACGTACTGCCAATCTATGCCACCTCGTCATTCGCCTTTGACGACATCGACCAGGGGATAGATATCTTCCGGAACATCGAAAGCGGGCACGTGTACAGCCGCTACGCCAACCCGACGGTCGACACCACGGCGGCTAAAATTGCCGGGCTCGAAACGCACGGGCTTGGTTTGCAAGCGCACGCGGTGATGACCTCCAGCGGCATGTCGGCGATTTCAACACTGCTGCTTGGCGTGTTGAAGGCCGGAGATAAAGTACTGACACAAGGCAATTTATACGGCGGCACCACGGAGTTGCTGACGGCCGTGTTCGGCCAGTTCGGCGTGGAGACGGTCATGACCGATTTGCGCGACCTGAACAAGGTGGAAGATGCGCTGCGGGACGAAAAAATTCGCCTGCTCTACTGTGAAACACCGGCCAACCCCACCCTCGCCTGTGTAGACATCCGCGCACTCGCCGACACCGCACACCGCCACGGCGCGCTTTGCGCCATCGACAATACTTTTTCCTCTCCGCTGATCCAGCAGCCCTTCGCACACGGCGTGGATTTCATTATACATTCCACAACCAAGTATCTCAACGGGCATGGCAATTCCACCGCCGGCGTCATTGTCGGCGCTGACAAGGACCTGATGCGAAAATACGTGTGGCGCGCCATGAAACTCGCCGGCACCAACTGCTCGCCCTTCGAAGCATGGCTCACCTACAACGGCATGAAAACCCTCGCCCTTCGTATGAAAAGCCATTGTGCCAATGCACAGGCGCTGGCAGAGTTCCTGGAAAAACACCCCGCTGTCGGGCGGGTCAATTATCCGGGTCTGACCTCCCACCCCGACCACGAACTGGCCAAACGCCAGATGCGCGGCGGATTTGGCGGCATGTTGAGTTTCGAACTCAAAGGCGGCCTCGAAGCGGGTATCCGCTGCATGAACCGGATCAAATTTTGCACGCTCGCGCCCACGCTCGGTGATGTGGATACGCTCATCCTGCACCCGGCGTCGAGTTCGCACCTGAACGTACCAAAAGAGGTCAGGGAACAAAACGGCATCACCGACGGAATGATCCGGGTATCCGTAGGAATCGAAGATATCAGCGATATCGCGAGCGATCTGGAGCAGGCGATGGAATAATCGCTTGCGTAAAAATGATCAGGAAAAACGGAAGGTTTTATTGATTGACGATTGCAGATTACGTGATTTAAGATTGTTGAAGTGAATGGGTGATGTAAAATTTTTGATGCCCGAATTGGAAAACATCATAAATCAACAATCATGTAATCTGCAATCGTCAATCAAAATAACATCCTGAATTTGATGCACTTAACCTGGCCCTGAATCTCTTTGGCCGTTATCAGTCCAGCAGCGACTCTCCATTCAAGTCAGTCGTCAGCACCATGCTCATGTAGTCGAAATAAGGGCGCATAGCCTCGAAGGTCTGCTTTACCTCCTGCAGGAAATTGTCAGAGATCACTTCCTTGTCCGTAAAATTCCGGTGAACGGTGAAGTTCTTTTTGCGGATCAGGTCCAGCGCGGGGCTGTCTTTGTCGTATCCGCGGGGCGCCGTTTTCAATTCATCGCCCTGAATGACGCCGAAGTATTTTTTGAACGTGCCGTCGGCCATGATCTCGCGGATTGGCCGGTCATCTGCCGCAAACTCGTCGCGGAGACGCTCCAGGTCCGGGGCTTCTGGTTGCCAGAAGCCTCCGCCGGCAAACGAGGCGCCCGGCTCGATATGGAGATAATAACCGCCGCGTAGCCGCTTTGTGGCGCGGGAAAACCCGACGCCGAAATGGTTTTTATAAGGTGATTTGTCTTTGGAGAAGCGCACGTCGCGGTATATGCGAAAAAGTGTGGCATTTTCAAGGTGATCGGTCTCGCCCAGCGCATTCTCGACGGCCTTGACAAACTGTTTCATGTTCTCCAGCGCCGCCTCGTACCGGTCTTTATTGGCCTGAAACCAGGCGCGGTCGTTGTTGGCGGACAGGTCGGTCAGGAATTGCAGGGTGCCGGGTTGAATTTTCATAGTCATTGATGGTCGGGTTGCCGTATAGCTGCTGCGAGAGTGAAATTTTTACAAAAGTAGGGGATTGATTCAAATGAACAGCAGGCAAGTCATTCAAGATGATCCGGTCATTTTCAGCCACCTGCGCCGACTGGCATTGGCTGACCGCTTGAACGCAAAGAAGTATGCCTGCAACCCGCTCCGGCCATTCGTTTTTAACAATGGTATTCTGCAAATTCCCTACTATTGCGACAAAATCAACATTGGGAAACATGAAAACGCTCCTCTTTGCTTTTACTTCACTCGCCCTGATGGCCGCCGGCAAATGCGGCAAAACCCGTGAGACCCAGGGTCTCGTCGCTATGGAATCCGGCGCCTGTTTCGGCTTTTGCCCGGTGTTCAAACTGAGCGTTCAAAACAACGGACTGGTGCATTTCGAGGGCATCCGG
Organism: Bacteroidota bacterium; assembly: GCA_029781095.1. Taxonomy (GTDB): domain Bacteria; phylum Bacteroidota; class Bacteroidia; order Chitinophagales; family Saprospiraceae; genus M3007. The sequence continues at coordinate 6,150 of JAKOXM010000338.1, read as the reverse complement.
TTTACGGAAAAGATCGGAAAAGATTCTTTCAATCTCACGGAAGAAGAACTGAAAAGCCTGAAAACCAGGGTCAAAGAAGTCAACCTATGGCAATATCCCGACAATGTGGAAACCCATATCGCAGACGCGCCGTACGTCACGCTTACCGTATTTGACGGGGATAAAATCAAAAACGTAAAGGGGTCGATCGACCGGCCGGAACCGCTGCTGGCTCTGGAGAACATGCTGAAAGACCTCGCAGAAGCCCATGGATTCGATGTAAAAAAAGGTGTCAATCCGAACGAGATAGCCGAAAATTCCAAACGCGAACTCATCGTACGGCTCAAACCCGAACTGAACGCCGGCAACTGGATCGCACAATTCTCCGATATCAAGATCCGCCTCGTGCGGAGGCTTTCCGAAGACAATATCTGGCTCCTGATGTACGACAGCACACAAGTGGAAGAAAAGTCGCTGATCGATATGATAAAGAAGATGGACGGCGTCGTGGATGTGCATCCCAACAAGAAGGTGCAGGAGAGAAATTGAGATCGGGGTTGGCGGGTGCGGATGGAGATATTTTTTTGTGGCCTTAATCATCAGATTCATCAGATGACTTTGAGTCATCGGATGAATGGTTGTCGCGGCCTTATTCATCAGATGACTTTGAGTCATCGAATGAATGGTTGCCGTGGTCTTATTCATCAGATGACTTTGAGTCATCAGATGAATGGTTGTCGCGGCCTTATTCATCAGATGACTTTGAGTCATCGGATGAATGGTTGTCGCGGGCAGATTCATCAGATGACTTTGAGTCATCTGATGAATGGTTGCGAAGTCGGCACCAAAACAAAACCGCAACCTGCGTTGTCAATCAATTTGTCCAAACACTTGATGAAAGAATTCTGGAAAAGAGAGTGGTTTTTATGGGCCGTGTACACGCTGGCGGCGGTGGTTGTTTCCATTCAAAAACTTACCCAGGGTGAACGGCCGGGCGGCTATACTTTTTACGAGAATTACATCATTTTTAAAAATTCTTTCCCGCACCTTCTGCAGGGTGTGAATCCGTACGCGGATTTTCCCGCGGAGCAATGGGACCTGTTTAAATACAGCCCTGCCTTTGCGCTTTTCATGGCGCCTTTTGCCGCCTTGCCCGATTGGCTCGGTCTGCCCTGCTGGAACCTGTTGAATGCACTGGTATTGCTGGCTGCCATTCTCCATCTGCCCATACTGACCAGAGGGCAACGAATATTCAGCGCATGGTTCGTCCTGATAGAACTGATCACTTCCATGCAAAACAGTCAGAGCAACGGCCTTACTGCGGGGCTCATGCTATGGGCATTTATCGCTTTCGAGCAAAAAAAACCGTCGCGTGCCACGGGTTTTATAACAGCAGCGGCATACATCAAAATCTTCGGTATTTTCGCCGCCGTTTTGGCGCTGCTGTACCCCGGCAAAAGACGCTTCGCCATCTGGCTGATCGGCTGGACAGCGTTTTTCGCCCTGGTGCCGTTGTTGATATTGTCGCCCGCGCAACTGGGCCGGGTGTACGAATGGTGGATGGAATTGCTTCGCAATGACCATGAAGCGTCGGTAGGGCTGTCGGTGCAGGGCTGGTTGCTGGCCTGGTTTGGCTGGGCGCCCTCCAAAACCGGCGTGACGTTGACGGGGTTGCTGCTATTGCTGGCATCCGTGCTGGCGGTCAGTTATCCGGGAAAATGGATAACAGGCCGTTTTATTTTCCCAAAAAGCCAGGCGTCAGCCCTCCATCGTGCCCTTGCCTGTGCATCTGTACTGATTTGGGTGGTCATTTTTAATCACAAGGCAGAATCGCCCACTTTTATTATTGCCATGTGCGGTGTGGTGCTTTGGTGGCAAACGGCAAACAAAACCACCTGGGAAAACGCACTTCTGTGGGCGACATTCCTGCTGGTTTCGCTTTCGCCGACAGACATTTTTCCAAAAGCCCTGCGCCAGCAAATCGTGCAGCCGTATGTTCTCAAGGCTTTGCCCTGCATTGTCATCTGGATCATTATTACATGGAAACTGTTCAGTGGGCGTGGCAGGGAAGTCGAGAGGGTTCAAGCGGGTTGAGAACGATAAATTACCCCTCATAATCCGGCATTCATCTTATTTACCATGAACGAATTAATATACAAATTTTTAAAATTCGGCATCGTCGGCGCCTCCGGTGTCGGTGTCGATTTCGGCATCACCTGGCTCGGCAAGGAAAAACTGCGACTCAACAAATACGTCGCCAACAGTACGGGTTTCCTGTGTGCCGTCGTGAGTAATTACCTGCTCAACCGCGTATGGACGTTCCATAGCCAGGACCCTTCCATCGCCATGCAGTTTTCAAAGTTTCTGCTGGCCTCACTGGTGGGTCTGGGAATCAATAACAGCATTATTTATCTGCTGAACGAACGTTACAAGATGAATTTCTACGTTTCCAAACTGGTCGCCACGGGCGTGGTGACGCTCTGGAATTTCTGGGCGAATTACACCTTTACTTTCCATGCGTAGGATGATGGCTATACAACTGAACATTTTTATTTCACGCAAAGACGCTAAGTTTTCGCAAAGACGCAAAGCATTGAAATTTCAGACTTTGCGCCTGTGCGCTTTTTGATTTTGCGCCTGTACTTGGAAAATGTTGCTTGGCTGACGGCCATACTACCGGACATTTTTATTTCACGCAAAGACGCAAAGCATCGAAATTTCGGATTTTGCGTCTTTGCGTTTTTTGCCTTTGCGCCTTTGCGTGGAAAATGTTGCGTGGTTGACGGCCATACTACCGGACATTTCTTATTTCACGCAAAGACGCTAAGTTTTCGCAAAGACGCAAAGCATTGAAATTTCAGACTTTGCGCCTTTGCGTTTTTTGCCTTTGCGCCTTTGCGTGGAAAATGTTGCGTGGTTGACGGCCATACTACCGGACATTTCTTATTTCACGCAAAGACGCTAAGTTTTCGCAAAGACACAAAGCATCGAAATTTCGGATTTTGCGTCTTTGCGTTTTTGCCTTTGCGTGGAAAATGTTGTGTGAATAGTGGCTCATTTTACCTCCGGTACGGGTTTGCCGTCGATAATTTGACGGATCAGTTCATCGGAAGACTTGTCAGGCAAGTCAACAGGGGGTAACCGGTACAATTAAGCCAGTTGGGAAAGCCTTGTTTCCGAAAGCCGCATCTGCCCGCGCTCTGATTTGCCGTACCCGTATTGAGAACAATTCAGGACATGCGCGACATAGCGTTGAGGAAACTGGCGGTAGGCGCGCAGTTGCCGAAGGTTTTCGGGCAGGTGGCCGGAGAAATATTTTTTCATGAAGGTGTTAAAATAAAAAACAGAGCCGGGGAAGCGATTACGAGTATATACACCCGGTTTTAAAGTATGTTCGTTAGAGCGAGTTTAAATTTTAGCCACCGGGTTACAGGCGGCAAATTTTGTTTCATGCGGCGTTAAAATTTTAGCCATAGGCACCCGGCTATGGTTGCAACAAAATTTGCTCTCTTTCGCCTCGGCGCTAAGATTAAAACATGCTCTTGGTTTTAAATTAAAACCGGGAAAATTATGCTTCCGGGAGGGGTGGTAATACTTTTGGCAAAGTAAATTAGAATGATTACGGCAAAACCTGTATTTGAAAATGAATAGTCGTTATTTAAGTTTGCATACTTGCCCCAATAACAAGTTTATAAAAGTACCGGTATTTATTATTTTGATATTCATATCTTCTTGCCGGAAAGAGCCCGTTTCGACGACAATATTCCCGGCCAATTTTTCCGGACAAAACGTGCTTGCGAGATCGTCTGACACCGAGCAGGAAGTTTTGGATGAGGCACAATGGATGATCAGTTATCTCCTTCCGGTTATTTCGGATGAGGCTGTTTATAATGATATTTTGTCGGGTAACAGATATTCTTCCACGGTTACAGCCAGGCTAAACGTTCTCGGGTTTTCAGACTTTGACGACTTCACAACGGAATTTATCTCTCGCACAAGTGCTGTATCACATGCACTCAATACAGGTCTGATCAATGCAGAATGGGTTCAGCAAATCTTACAACAAAACATTAACAACCTTAATTTCAGCGCTTTAGGCGACACTTCTGCTTATCTACCCTGTTATCAGGAATTCGTTACAAATATGATGTTCGTAGCAGTTGCGGTGGCGGCTGCTTCGGAGACAGTGATTGGCGCCGTGATTGCGGGCGTCGCGGGCACAGCTGCCGCCTATCTGCAATTCAAGAATTGCCTGCATGAAAATTATCCCAACGGAGAATAACATAATACTGCCGGGAAAATAACCCTCTATATTTCAATCATTATTACACCTGTCACTAAAAAATCCAGGCAAATGAAAAATCTATTTGCGCTCTTCCTGATTTTGTCGCTGGCATGGCCTGCATGCCAGAAGGACAAACCGTCAGCACTTGATCCGGGTTCGCTTCAGAAAAAGCTGGATGCCGATCCGGAAGTAGAAAAAGCGAGAATGCTCCTCCATGAACATACGAGACTGTTGGCTTCCTTTTCGCGGGAAGAGATGACTTCAATGTTCTCAAAGATCAATTCATGCGGTTTCTATGCTGCAACTGCGCCCATAAGCGCTTTGGAACAGTGCCTGAAAGAATACCCGAACGGTGAAAAATATGTTGCCTGTGAAATACTCTTAAGGAAGTACAGGGAAACAATGCAAACGGTCGAAGACAAATATCCCGAACTCGCACAAATGGAAACCCGGCAAAGAATGGCTCTGATATTCCGTCCTAATGAAAAGAATGCCAATGAATTAATTTCTGATTATCTGGCATCCAAAAATAAAAAATAATAACACCATGAAAAAGACTTACGCGCTCCTGATAATATTTTCCGTTAGTCTGCAATATGCCGCCCGTGCGGAATCACCCTGTGTGACGACATTTGCGATTGAATACGCACTGGCAGAAGCCGAATACGCCTCCGACTGCGATTTTTGCAACCATAACTCCGGACCGTTTCTGGGTCCCTGTATGCAGGAAGCCCAGGAAAAATATAACAATGCCATTCACGAAGTGACGGCCAACTACAGTGCCTGCTGCTGTGCTCACGAATTGTCGTGTTGCAATTAATATATCCTTTATTGTCGAGAATTGAATAACGGGACTATATATTTGGGTCCATTATTTTTATCAGATATTCCGGTAAATTAATTAGTTGCTTATTTTATCAAATCTAACCATATGAAACAGGTACTAAATGTGTATACATCTGTTTTTCTAAAATTTACCATTATCATCGCCTGCTTTCTTCCATTAGCATTCATTTTCCGGCAAAATGTTCGAAGCCTCGACTACCTGGGATTCCCGCTTGTACTTGTTCTAATGTGTACAACTATCATTGCCACGGCACACATTCTCGGCGTTCGAAAGGCAGCAAGTGCCTCTGCTCATAAAAACAGTCGGGTCAATTACGGCGTCCGGCAAGCCCTTGAAGTGGACATTCGGGAAACGCCTCAGCAGTTGTTCATTCGGTTAGGCAGCGCTTTGCGCATACCGAAATGGGAACCCGCAGGATTCGACGAAAGATCAGGGCGGATGACATTTGAAACAAGCGGATCTCTGTTGTCTTCGGGAGAAATCGTCGATATTTTCATCGCTCCCGCAGAAAACGGTTCCTGCAAAGTGAAGGTCACAAGCAGACCACTGCTGCCATTCGCTTCTGTCGACTTTGGGAAAAACAAAAGGAACGTCAGCTTCGTCGAACGCATACTAAGCGCTTCGAAACCCGGCCAACAACCGTCCTGATGCAAAGATTCTCATTGTTGCTGCACAAGGCATTTACCTGCTCAAAGAGCGCTACAAGAGGATTTCCAAGCATCCAAACTGGTGGGCACGGGCGTGGTGACGCTCTGGAATTTCCGTGCGGATTACACCTTTACTTTCCAAGCACAGGCTGACGGCCATACTACCGGACATTTTTATTTCATGCAAAGACGCAAAGCATCGAAATTTCGGATTTTGCGTCTTTGCGTTTTTTGCCTTTGCGCCTTTGCGTGGAAAATGTTGCGTGGTTGACGGCCATACTACCGGACATTTCTTATTTCACGCAAAGACGCTAAGTTTTCGCAAAGACGCAAAGCATTGAAATTTCAGACTTTGCGTCTTTGCGTTTTTTGCCTTTGCGCCTTTGCGTGGA
>JAKOXM010000322.1 GCA_029781095.1 Bacteroidota bacterium | reverse complement strand
CGCCCGCTCCTCACCCTCGGCTTTATACTTTTTATGGCGGGCCTGCAACTGATCGCGCTGGGTATCCTGTCCGAAATGATGGTGCGAACCTATTACGAGTCGCAGGATAAAAAGCCTTACAAGGTCAGAAAACTGCATGCCCGGCAATCCGTCGAAGTCTGAAACCGTAATGAAGATCAAAACCGCCCTGAAAATCGGGCTCTCCGTCGCCATCGTTTACCTGGTGCTACACAGCCTCGACGAGCGGATGCTGTTTGCCACACTGAAACAGGCCCGACCCGTATGGCTGCTGTGGGCACTTGTGTGGTTTGTGGCATCCAAGGCTATCAGCGCCGTACGGTTCAATCAGTTGCTGCAAACGGAAAACATTCATCTTTCAGCGGAAGGAAACCTGCGGCTTTACTGGGTGGGCATGTATTACAACCTGCTGCTGCCCGGCGGTATCAGCGGCGACGGTTACAAAATAAAACTGCTCATGGATGCTTACAAGGCGCCATTCAAACGCATGTTTGCCGTTTCGCTGCTCGATCGCATCGGAGGTGTGATCGCGCTGGGGCAACTCTGTCTGGTTTTGATGTTCGGCATTCCGGGCCTGCGACCGTACGGATGGATCGGCATCACCGGTCTGGCTGCCAGTATCCCCGTTTCACTCCTTGTGTACAAAAAATCCGGCGGGGAACTGCATCGTGTCTGGGGCCGCAACAGTTTGCTTTCCCTGGCGGTACAGGCGGCACAACTGATTGCTACACTTGGAATTGTACTGTCTCTGGGCGAATCGGCGCGCTGGCTGGAATACGCCATATTATTCCTTGTATCTTCGGTAGTGGCTATGCTGCCTCTCACCATCGGAGGTACGGGCGCGCGCGAACTCACATTCCTCTGGGGCGCCGGGTTTCTGAACATTGACCCGGAAAAATCTGTTGCCATCGCATTTTTGTTTTACCTGATCTCCACGGCTGTTTCATTCTTCGGGATCGCATTCAGTTTTGACGAAAAAATAGTATGACCATATTCGTAACCGGCGGCGCCGGATTTATCGGCTCTCATTTGTGCGAAAATCTCCTGAAAAACGGCCATCAGGTCGTTTGTCTGGACAATTTCGATCCGTTTTACGAACCGGGAATAAAAGAGCGGAATATAGCCGCATTGCTGAACAATCCGAATTTCAATCTGCTTCGGGGTGATATTCGGGATCGTTTGATCCTGGATGACATCTTTCGAAGCCGCAGTGTGGATGCCGTCGTGCATCTGGCGGCAAAGGCGGGCGTCCGGCCCTCGATCCAGCAGCCTGTGGAATACATGGATGTAAATGTGACAGGCACCGCCTCTCTGCTCGAAGCCATGCATCAGGCAGGCGTGAAACGGTTCATCTTCGGCTCATCCTCCTCGATTTACGGCAACCAGGAAAAAATGCCTTTTTCGGAATCGGACGATGTCAGTTTTCCGATATCGCCTTATGCCGCGTCCAAGCGCAGCGGTGAGCTGCTCGCGCATACCTATCACCACCTGCACGGGATGGAAGTGGCCTGTCTGCGCTTTTTTACAGTATATGGCCCGCGGCAGCGGCCGGATCTTGCGATTCATAAATTCACACAAATGGCCCTGGCCGGCCAGCCCATACCGCTTTATGGCGACGGACTGACCCGCCGCGACTATACGTATGTGGAAGATATCGTCGGCGGCATTTCACGTTTGCTTGATAATCGCAACTGGGGTTTTGAAATTTTCAACCTGGGCTGCGGGCAACCGATCACCTTGCTCGACATGGTGCATGCACTGGAACAGGCATTGAATAAAAACCTGAAAATCAATTATCTGGAAAAGCAGCCGGGCGACGTGGAACAAACGCATGCAGATATCAGCAAAGCGCGATCTTTCTTTGGATACCATCCTTCCATCAGTTTTGCCGACGGGGTTCGACGTTTTGTCGAATGGCACCACGGCACTCTGAAAAATCAAACCACCTGATTTTAACGACCGTCTCTTGTAAAAAGCAAAAGTGTCGTACTTCGGTAATCCGTTCGAAGCGTATCGACACAGGTGCCGTCAAATCCGGGATATTGCCGCATATTAACCAGGTATAGCGCCCCCGGAATATCAATGCTGTCGGTGCGCCGGATAATATAACCCAATCGCGCGGTCGCATAGAACATGGCTGGTTCGCGCGTTTCGGAATCGGCATAAACGTACCAGTGGCGGCTTTTGTATTTATCAGCCATTTGAATGGCATCCCGGCGGGAATTCGTAAGATCGTTGTCCTGATGCCGCACCGGCAACACGATGAGGTCGAAACCGATGCGAATGACAACGATAGCCGCTACAAACCACAGCAAAAACCGCTGTGGGTCCGCGAAATACATGACCGTACAGAGTGTCATCAACAGTATCAGGCCGACAGAAACCGGTATGATGCCGGGCAAGGAACTCAGTTGGCCAATAAAAGGGACAGCCATTGTTGCCAGGGCGCCGGCAGCAAGCATGGCGCCGAGGATGTAGTAAAATGTACGAAATCGCCAGGTTCGGGGATTTGTGTTCAACCCGAGCAGGTAAAGCCCTATCACATTGAACAATGGAATGAACATCAGCAGGTAACGCGGCATCACCTGCGATGATGTCCAGTAAACGGGCAGGTTTGCAGCAAGGATGAGGAAGTTGTAGAAAACAAAGTCGTTGCTCCGAATGCGTTCCCAAAGCC
>JAKOXM010000315.1 GCA_029781095.1 Bacteroidota bacterium | reverse complement strand
TGGGCGTTGAGCGGTTTGAAACTGGCGCCGCCCCCGTAGGCATAGGACTCCACATAACCATACCCGTATGCAGTGGCTATGACGCCGCAGCCTTGCGAGATAATCGTGTGCGCTCCGGACGATACGTTTAGTCGCGCAAAGGAAAACTCTCCGCCCGGACTGACAGTCTGGATGTCGGCGTTGAGGCTTGCAAGCAACTGGCCGTCGAAGGTCGTGAGCGGCACATCCACCGTTTTGGTTATGATGGCGATGTGGTTTTCCGTGATATTTTCAAAAGCGGAATTGTACAGGGTTACCGTATCGCGTATCTGCTCGATGCTGTTTAGAAAGATCATGGAAGGATCGCCCACCGGATATCCGCTGCAACTGCTGCCGATGAGATACTGCCCGACAGCGATGGGGTGACTGGCGCTGATAAAAGTGGCCTCGGAGCGCTTGTATTCCGCGAATTTGCCGGCGTCGAGCGTGTATTGCAGCGTTCCGGACGCACTTTGTACGGTGACTTGCGTATCGTCCTGCGAAGCGAGAATCCGGTAAATATCATAAGGCATATTGGCGAATGGCGCCGTCACGAATTGTCTGCCCCAGGTTGATACCGGGTACATTTGCTCCAGCAGGTTGTCGCGATAATTGCACCCGGAAGGCACCTGCGTCCATCGGCAGCCTGCAAATACATTGAAATGTTTGTTGCCGGTGATATGGGACCCGGTCAGGTCGCCGGTGCTTCCCAGAAGGCTTTGCACCTGGTAGGTTTCGCCTGCGTCCAGGGTGACGTTGAGGGTCTCGCCGGCCAGTTTCCCGCCCTTGGTCTTGTCGCCGAGCGTAATTTTTAGTTTGGTTTCATCTTCCAGTGCAACCAGCAGGAACTCGGAAGGATATATTTCGGTGCCTTCCTGATAGCCTTTATACGTCATCACGTAATATTCATTCCCCAAAGAAGCGACCGGAAGGACTACTGATGCCTCGGAACGCATATCATGGTACTGGTGAATATAAACCGATGCAGGCAACTGCGAAAGCACCTGCACGGCTTTCCCTTCCGCAACTTCAGAAAATGTGTTTTCCACAAATGAAGGCAAGGCGACAATGGTAACCGCATTTGCAGAGACCGTAAAAGATTGCTCCCAATTATAGCCGGGCACTCTCACAACGCCGGACGTGCTGTATTTTGAGGTGATCATGGCGATCATCTCATCCTGACCGGCGTCAAGATGGTGCATAAACCCGAACCAGAATTCAGTGCCTTCATTTGTTTGCGCATGACTTCGGCCCGGAACTGCGGTCAGGGCGAATATCAGAAGCAAAAAACGTGGGTCCGGCATGCAACAAACATAATCCCCGGGCCGGATTTCTCCCAGGAAATAATTGTGAATGGACCAAATACGACAAAGCATCCGAACGGCTCCTGCCTTTCCTGCGGGTGCTCGAATTTTACCTTTTCAGGATCGTTCTGGAAAGGCTCCCTGCGTCAAATCGAATTTTGACGAGGCAGGCCCCGGCAGAAAACCCTGACATCCCTATTTCAGTAACCGTTTTCCCCGGCTTGTCTTGAGAAAACATCAGACGCCCGGCCGGGTCAAAAACCTGAATTTCAATGGGTTGTGCAGATGCTTCCGAACAATCGATCACAAGGAATTCGCCCACCGGGTTTGGAAATAGCCGGATGTTGCCCAAACCCTGTTGTTCGTTTGTTGCCACTCCCGTCACGACCACTTCTATATTTTGCTGGAGGATGGACACGCCGCAGGGATTGTTTGCAATGAGGGTGACCGTGTAGGTACCGCTTTGGGCGTATTGGTGATTGATATTAAAATTGCTCGCTGTGGGGGTGCCGTCACCGAAATTCCAGGTATAGGAAGTTGCCTGCTGGCTGAGGTTATTAAAACTGATCACGCCGCCGGGAAGCGCCATAAAATTGAAGCCGGCCGTTGGGAAATCTACAATTTTCACCACAATGGTCTGTTCCGACGTGTCGGCTCCCACGCTGTTGGAGGCAATCAGCCGGGCGGTGTATGTGCCGGGGACTGTGTAGGTAACACTCGGATTTTTGACCGTGGAATTGGCCGGGCTGCCCCCCGGAAACGACCACTGGTAGGCGCTGGCATTGGCTGAAGAGGTATTTTCGAAATCGACAAGGGCCGACTGGCAACCAATAATGGTGTCCGGTGCGAAAAAACCTGCTGTCGGCGAGAGCGCTATAATTAATGTCTGCGTTGCTGTGGCTGTATCGCAGGGCTCGATTGCGTACAAGGTTACGGTGTAAGTGCCTTCCATTGCGTAGGTATGCTGCGGCGATGTTGCGGTGCCGAATGTGCCGTCGCCAAAACTCCAGTAATAGGAAGAAGCCGCCGAGAGGTTTGAGAAATCAGCGGTATATGCGTTGACCGCAGCGGTAAAGCCGGCGCTGGGACCGGGTATAACCTTGAGGAGAGCGGCCGGGGAGATTATTGAAAAGCAGCCGGCCAATTGTACGAGACACCTGACCTGCAGGCCGTTTTGTGCGACAGATGCGCCGTTTAACACCAGTGAATCGGTCGTATAGCCCGAAAAACTGCCGCCGTTGATATCCTGCCAGCCCGATCCGTTGTTCTGTTGCCATTGGTAAACCCAGTTTCCGTCATTGGTTTTGATGCTGAACGAAACCTGTTCGCCCGAACAGGCGGTATCCGGTACCGGCCCGGCCAGTATTTGGGGCAGCAGGTACACGGAATTGCTTTCCGGTATCGGCATGAGGTTTTCCTTGATGCCTGCGTCGCCGGCAGTGGCTCCGTTTGAGCTGCCGTTGCAGCCATTTGAAGAGTTCATGACGATACCCGCTTTACCGCCGGCAGGGGAATTTACGCCAAAAAGACTGGTCATGATACGTCCTCCCGAGCCGCCGCCGCCAGGGCCGAAGCACCGGGGCTGGTTGTTATTCAGCGAACTGCCGCCGTCGCCACCTTTTGCGCGTACACTCAGGTTGGCAGGTGCTGAGCCCGCGTTCAGCCAGATCGTTCCGCCGCCGCCGCCGCCGCCCGCTCCGTCGCCATCCGCATTCGGGGCGGATAATCCGTTGGCGGAAAATACCGGCGTGGCGCCTTTTATATCGCCTGCCTGTACCACGATGATGCCGCCGCCGTTGCCACCTTTGCTGAACAGGTTGTTGTTGGAATGCCCGGCGCCGCCGCCACCGCCCAAAAACATCCTTTCAGGCGTGAAAAATATCCCGTACCCGCGTACGCCGGGGTAGTAACCGTCGCAACCCAAAGTGCTGGGCTCATCGTTATTGCCGCCGTTGCCGCCATCTGTGGCATTACCGCCGCCGCCGCCGCCCGAATTATGATCGTTGCCGCCGCCGCCGCCGTTTGCCTGCGGGCCGCGCCCGAATTCCTTTCCGGTGATGGGCAATGCCACGCCTTCTCCTTTAAATGACCCGCGCCAGTTGCCGAAGGCGTAGAAGAATGCCGTTTCCGGGAACAGGAAGTTGCAATTATTGGTTGGCGCGACGTAGGCCGCTCCTCCCCGAAAACCGGCGCCATCTGCGATGACGGGGGCGCTCATTGTGAGTGTACCGGTCGCCTCGAGAGCGAGCACGCCGCCAGTAGTCCCGTTCCAGGGCATGCAACGGAGGGTATCGGTTACGGTCACGTCGGTATATCGGGGCAGGCTGACGACCTGGAGTTTGCCGGAAATATCATAGGTATAAACAGGTCTTTTCTGCAAAAAAATGGTATTCCCTCCCACAGAATCGATCACGCTGCGCTCGAAACGACCGGCGTAATTCATATTCTGGATAATACCGTACAGGAAATTATTTGCGGATGAAATTTCAGCGCCCTGCATTTGGATCAATAACACGGTGGCCCCGGGCTTGAAGCCCGCCGTGTCGCTCACGGTCAGTCGTCCGTCGCAGGTATCGATGGCCGTCACCGCGGCATAGTGATTGATGATGCCCGAAATCTGGGCAGATTGTGCATGACCCGAAAAGAAGTGGAAAACGAGGATTAGATAGAGGAAGTGACAACGAAGGCTGTTCATGCGGAATCGATTTATGGTGATCAACAAAATTATTCACGGGATAACCGGCGCCAAAAATGTAGAAAAACAAACGATATTTGGTTTTTTGAATTCTCTCTTTGTACATTTGCGCCCTCGAAAAGCCCGGCGTTGCCTCATGCAAGGAACCGGGCGAGCATTTTTCTCACTAAAATTTTCAAATCAGCACATGGCAGTCAAACTTCGCCTGCAACGCAAAGGTCGCAAAGCTTCACCTTTTTACCACATTGTCGTCGCCGACAGCCGCTCTCCCCGTGATGGCCGTTTTATTGAAAAAATCGGCACGTACAATCCCCTTACCGTCCCCGCTACCATCGAACTGAACCGCGATCTCGCCTTCGACTGGTTGATGAAGGGCGCACAACCCACAGATACCGTCCGCGCCATTCTTCGTTTCAAAGGCGTATTGTTGCGCAAGCACCTTGATCAAGGCGTCAAAAAAGGCGCTTTTACCCAGGAACAGGCTGAAGAAAAACTCGCCAAATGGATTGAGCAAAAAGAAGCCCGGATCGCTGCCCGCAAGGAAAAAACGGCTGAAGATAAACGCAAGCATGTCGCTTCCGTGGATGGTACGGCAAAAGTAAAAGCCAAACCGGCTCCTGTAGTTGTAGAAGAAGCCCCTGTTGCTGAAGAGGTGCCCGTAGTGGAAGAAGCAGCAGCAGCGGTTGAAGCCGTTGCAGAAGAAACTGCAGCAGTCGTCGAAACCGCCGCCGAACCCGTTGAAGCAGTTGTTGAAGCCGCCGAGGAAACCGTTGCCGCTGAAGAAGCAGCAGCACCGGTTGTTGAAGAAGAAAAAACGGACGAAGCATAATCTGATAATTCAGGACAAAGGCGTTACCTTTGTTCCACATGATGATAGTAAAAAGACCTGGTAAAGCCCCTTGCGGCTTTACCGGGTCTTTTTTCAAAACAGCAACCGAACGCTTTGCAATCCATATCGCTATGCAACCATTAGACGATCAATATTACAACCGGCTGAACGACATCGCAGCCGCCATACAGGAATCACCCAACCTGGCAAGTTATCTTGAAGAAGAGGAAGATGAGTATTACAATGCACTCCGCCAGGAATTCGAGCCAATGCTTTCCGATCTGCACCACCAGGTAGCTGCCGAAGCGCCGCTGCAGCTGGTAACTTTCGAAAAATATTTGCTTGAACCGCCCTTCGAAGGACTTTACCTGCCTCGCATCCTGGGATACGCCGTGTTGCGCGGCGAGATCAACGATCAGTACAAATACGTTCGGCCCAATGATCACTTCAAAGACATTCTGCTGGCGATTTGCAAAAGCGTTCACTTCGAACAATTGAAAAAACGCATCGGCCAGAGCATTTCTGTCGGGTTTGCCCTGAGCAGCGATATCTGGATTACCAACCTGATGAGTCTGGTGGAAAACAAGCGTATACGCTATTTCCTCCAGCAGCAAAACAACGACCGGTATCGCGATGTAAAAGAGCGGGCCGATTTATTCCGCAGGTATTCCAACCAGTTTCGTCACGAACTGTACTACTCGGCCGATTTTCCGAATACCCTCGGCGAGATGAAAGCCAATTTTTCAGCTCTGCGGCAGTTTCTGCTCAAACGTTTTGAGGTTGGCGGCGACAATGAAAGCCTGAAAGCACAGGTGAAGGGTTTTTTGGAAAACAAGAGCTTTCACGGCACGGAGGAGTACCTCGAGATGCTGACCATGTTCGGTAATTTCATCGATCTCGATCCGGCCGAACGCCTCGTATTTGCCACGCATTTTGAACGCGAACGCCGGTCTCTTCCAAAATTTGACCAGAAATACCTGCAATTCCTCGCCGTTTTGTATCAATCGCCCGGCATCCGCTCCGTCAACGACGAACGCATGAGCACGGCCATCGACAAAAACTGGAAAGACAAGATATCAGATTACTACCGGATTGCCGACAAAATTCACAGCCTCGGCTATGTACACCCCGATGTAATAGAGGCCGTTCAGGAGTTTTATCTGACGCACCAGGGGCTTTCCGTTGAAAGCGAATGCCTGCGAAAACTGATCCTCACCTATTTCACGCAGTTGATCAGCGGTCTTACGGAGAAAGAATACGCCGACTATTTTGAGTTGAACAAGATATTTGCCATATACATGAAGATATTTGGCAACCAGGAGTTTAACCAGGAGGTTGAGGAACTTTCAATGGTTTACATCGGCAAACTGCTGACCGTATTTACCGACAAACGCGCCAAGGATTATCAGGATGTGAAGAAATTCGTATCGACACAGTTTGTCGATTTCGGGTTTCTGAAGGATAAAGAGGTTGTGGAAATGTTCAAAACCCGGCGCAAAAAGCGCAAGTCGACAGAGGAATAATCCATCCTCCATCGAATATTCTTAAAAACTTGTCGAAGCGCGGACGGGGGCTTTTACCAAAAAGATACTTTCGCCCGCGTTTCTTGTTTGCCCCGAAGCCATTTCCCTCATTTTTCAATATTGGATATCATGTCGGTTCTGATTTTCCTTGTCGTTCTTTATATACTGCTCGGTGTGAGCATGATGAAATTGTTTGAAAAAGCGGGCATTCCCGGCTGGAAAGCACTTGTGCCCGGACTCGCAGCGGTAGAGTGGTGCAAAATGATCGGCCGGAAACCGTGGTATGCATTGTGGTTCCTGTTCCCGGTGGTCAATATTTTCATCTATGCCGGAATGGTGATCGACATGGTGCGCTCCTTCGGCAAGCACGGGTTCGGTCATGCGGCACTGGCCGTTATTTTCGCTCCGATCCCTTTCTTTCAAATTGGTATGGACCCCAAATCCGTCTATCAAGGGCCGATCCTGGAACGTGAACGGGAATACCACCGCCTGCACCACGAGGCCATGGAAAAAAACGACAAACTGGCCTTGAAAAAACTCGAAACCGAATACGCTTTCATGCGCAAATCGCAGGTAAGGGAATGGTCGGAGGCCATCATTTTTGCGGTGTTTGCGGCAGCGTTTATCCGGATGTTTCTCATCGAAGCGTATGTGATCCCGACGCCTTCCATGGAGGGAACCCTGAAGGTCGGCGATTTCCTGTTTGTGAGCAAGGCGCACTACGGTATCCGCCTGCCGATGACCGTGATCCAGTTTCCCCTCGTACACAATCGTTTGCCTTTTAATCTTGGCGAATCCTATACCAAAAACCCGTCCCTGCCTTATTGCCGGCTTCCGGCGTTGGAAAGCATTGACCACAACGAACCGGTGGTGTTCAACTGGCCTGCCGGCGACAGCGTCATCCTTTTACCCGATCGCAGCATGGACATTTACCAGATGCGGCGACAGACGGGTGGTGCACTTCCGCCGGGCGTGGACATAATCGTCCGGCCCATTGACAAGAAAGACCACTATATCAAGCGCTGTGTCGGATTGCCGGGCGACAGCCTGTCCATCCGCGGCGGACAGCTCTACATCAACGGGGTGGCGGCACAAAACCCTGCACACCGGCAGTTTCTTTACCAGGTGACACCCGCTGTGAATCTCCAGAAACTGGATGAATGGGGTGTCTCGCTCAGCAGCGAGCAGGATCGAAAAATGGCCGGTCAGGGCTATTTCTTCCTTGACGACGCCCAGGTGGAAAAAATCAAGGGGATCGGCCCGAATGTTACAGTCAAACGCGTTCCGCAGGAGCGTTACCCGGGATATGTTTTTCCCAACGATCCAAAACGCTACGGCACCTGGACGGTGGATGATTACGGCCCGATTTACATTCCCAAGAAAGGCGTTACCACGCCGCTCAACCTCGACAACCTTCCTTTCTACCGCCGGATCATCATTACCTTTGAAGGAAATGAACTGGCTGTACGCGACGGCAAAATATTCATCAACGGCAAGGAAGCCAATTCCTACACGTTCAAGCAGAATTATTACTGGATGATGGGCGATAACCGCCACAATTCGGAGGATTCACGCATCTGGGGCTATGTCCCTGAAGACCATATCGTCGGTAAACCGCTCTTTATCTGGTTCTCCACCAAAAACGGCAATATCCGGGAAGGGATTAACTGGAACCGGATATTCAAGTCGGCGAGCTCGATGTGATTCCTCGATGGCACACAGATGGCACGGATTAAACTGACTTACACAGTGAAAATCAGTTTATTCTGTGTCATCAGTGTCCCATCATTTTTCCAAGATACGCAACCAGTTTTTCCGTTGCTTTCGCCCGGTGGCTGATCCGGTTTTTTACATCATCGCCCAGTTCGGCGAAAGTCCGGTCATAGCCCTCGGGAATAAAAACCGGGTCGTATCCGAAGCCGCCTGCGCCCTGTTTTGAATGGGCGATACCGCCCTCGCAAATACCTTCCAGAAGCACTTCCCGGCCATTCATAACCAATGCGATAACCGTTCGAAACCTGGCATGGCGGTTTTGCCGGTCGCCGAGGTTTTTGAGCAGCAAGGCGATATTGGCTTCCGGATTTTTTTCTTCTCCTGCATATCGCGCAGTATGCACCCCCGGTGCGCCGTCAAGAGCCTCCACTTCGAGGCCGGTATCTTCAGAAAAGCAATCAAACCCGTATCGCTCCTTTACATAGCGTGCCTTGAGTAGTGCGTTGCCCTCGAGCGTTGACTCCGTCTCCTCGATTTCTTCAAGGCAACCGATATCGCGAAGGGTTTTTACCTGAAATCCTTCGCCGAGAATTTGTTCCACCTCGCGCGCCTTGTGCGGGTTGTTGGTGGCAAAAACGAGTGTTTGCAAGGCTGTTATTGAATTTTAAAGGTCACACCCAGGTTGATCTGGATCATATCGGTAGTCGATTTTTTGGGCTCACCGGCGTAGTCCAGCGTGACATCATTCGAATTGAGGTTGTTCGGGTCGAAATTGCCGGAGCCTGTAAACTGGATATTCCATTTGGAGGTTTGGTCCTTGTCGAAGTATTTGGCCCGGCCACCTCTCAGGTAGGCGCCACCGATGTTAAGATAAACCTGTTCGGCAAGCCGGATCATAAAACCCGCGCCTGCCCCGAAATTGTAGGTAAAACTTGATTCGAGTGTACGGGAATTGATCTCTTTGTTCTCGTTGCTCGTGAATATGCCTTTGTCGGAACGGTCATACAACACCGTTCGGGTATAGAGATAACTGCCGCCGCCGATGATTTCCGCATAAGGTTGCACATACTCGAGCGGCGCTTTATACCTGATCGACAGAAGGCCGTTGAGCATCCAGTTATTGGTGCGGGCTTCGAGGTTGACCGGTATCGTCCCGATAACGGTGCTGCCCGACGAAATGACAAGATTTTCGTTGATATACTGCCCGTTGCTGCCAAAAATAAGACCTCCGAAACCGATGCCGAAATACAGGGGTGTTTTAGGGCTCATCGGGATGAAAAACGCCCCTTTCAGGCCGAACCCCAGGGCATCGGTGTTTTTTGCGAATTCATTGATCGGAATACCAGTGTAGACTGAAATGTCAAACATGGGATATTCCGAGCGTTCCGGTTTTGTTTTTTGCGGCGTGAAACGGGTCCGGGATTGGGCGGAGAGATCGCAGGAAATGGCAATCATGCCTGTGATCAGAAAAAGCAGGGATTTGCGCAGCATGGATCGTATTATTTTGATGAAATGCGGTTTGCACAAAAGTAAGGCAGGTAATTGTACTGTGCATTCATGCATGAAAAAATCGGCCGATTGCGAATAAAAGAGCGTGAATAAACAATTAATTTGCACAGGACAGGGCTTTCAACTATTGGTATTGCAAAAAGCGGTTTATATTTGACGGACAAACACATGCTGCTTTTGCCCGCCGGCCGATCAAAAAATTACGCGCTTCTTGTTGATAATATGTTCTGTGAACTCGACCATTCACACCTGTAGCCTTTTTCCTAAATTGCTCAATTAAAACAATCGAAATGCCAATTCAAACAAGTGACCAGGATGATTTCCTGAACGTACGCCCCCAGTCGGATTACCTGTATGAACGCAGAGGCCCGTGGCCGCAACCACAGCCGGCACACCCTTTTGGCTTTGCACCGGGCGTGGTGCATGTACCGGAAGACGAGATCCGGAAATGGAACAGAACCACCGGTTTGCGTTATTTTCTGACCATTTTGACGTATTGGCCCGCCGCTGCATGGTACACATTCAAACACCGCTCACTGGAGCCGCTTTCCGATGATCAATTTGAAGAATATCTTACCCATTCTTCGCTGAGCAAGTTTGTCTCAAATGAGTTGAATCTTCGGAATTTGCCCATTCCATTGTACCAGAACAACGAAAAAATAAAAATCTTCAAGGAATTTCTGGATAAAGACCCGGATGAGAAGTGGTGGGTTTCCGATTTTACGCTTGTGAAACAAATGAAAACCTACCCGGGCATCTATGTGGCGCCTACGGTAACACTTTTCCGGGGTGAACTGGTGAACGGCAAGCGGAAAGTTGCTGCCATCTATTTTCCTGAGAACGGGCTGATGCTCAAACCGGAAGACGGAGAGGCATGGGAACTGGCGAAGTATTTTGTGATGCAGGGCGCGAGTCTGCGTATTTCACTGTCCGCACATGCCAACCTGCACTTCCCTTACGACAGCATGAACGCCATTTCCAAATCGTCATTACCCAAAGACAGCGTGTTGCTCAGGCTTTTGCTACCGCACCTGGAACTTTCCCTGGAGTTGAATTACAATGTTCTGAATTCTAAAACCTCACCCATACAAAACCCGCATTACCTGCCTTATGCCGCATTGCCTTCCGGTCCGGACGGCCTGGCGACGCTTTTCCTGTTCGGATATCACGGCATGCAGGGCAACCCCTCGTACCCGAAATATCAATTCTCGGCCGTTCCGGACACACGATTTTACCCTTCCGATTACGGGAAATTTCTGACGGCATATTATGAAACGATTCTTCAGTATGTGAACGACGTGGTTGGGCTGATTCCGCCGGACGAATACATGGATATCGAGATATGGACCGATTATATCAATACCTGGATACCCGAGTTCCCGGACAAGGAGAATTTTTTTATCGATGGCAAGACGCTCATCAAAAAGGCGGTAACCATGCCTAACATCAAAGAGGTGTATGTACTGGCCGAAACAGTGGCCAATATTATTTGGGATTTGTCGGTTGGCCATGCCGCCGACCATTACGACTACAGTACCATCAATATCAACCACATGCCGTTCTGTATTCGCGTCCCGCCACCCGACAGCAAAAACATTCCACCCATCGACCGGAAAAAAATGGTTCGCTGGATCGATATTTTCAGGCATAAATATGAGCGGCAGATGTTCTTTGTTGCCCGCAACGTTACGCTGCTTAAAGATGTTCGCTACAATTTTTACAAACCGGGCGAAGGTCCTTTGCGCGATTTGAACACTGCATTTTTGCAGAAACTGAAGGAAACGGAGGAAAATCTGACTGTTTACAATTATATCCCGCTTGATCAAATATCAAGAAGTATACAATACTAATGCTGGATTTTCGGCTTGTCCAGGAACAATAATCACACAAGACCCAATGGCTGTTTGCTATGATCACTATCCCGGAATTTGAGGTTCAGGAAATTATTTTTACGGAAGGCCGGAAAACCATTTGTCGCGCTGTTCGATCGGGCGATGACCGCACGGTTGTATTGAAAGTCGTTTCCGGCGAGCTGTCCGATTCAACGGAGGCGATCAAACTCCGGCGGGAATATGAACTCACGCGAGGTCTTGATTTTCCGGGCATAGCCAAAGTGCTGGATCTGCTTGAATTCAGCAGTGGTGTTGCCATTGTCATGGAAGATTTCGGCGGTATGACACTGAGCCGGTATGAAGGAGGCAAGCCCCTGACATTAAATGCCTTTTTACGGGTGGCCAGCCAGCTCGCGGCCGTACTTACGGAGCTCCATCGACGCGATGTGATCCATAAGGATATCAAACCGGATAACATTCTGATCAAACCGGATACGCTTGATATCCAGCTGATCGACTTCAGTATCGCTGTGGTGCTGTCTCAGGAAGCGGTGGGGACGGTCAATCACTCTGAGCTCGAAGGCTCGCTGCCATATCTTTCGCCCGAACAAACAGGCCGGATCAACCGGGCTGTGGATTATCGCACGGACTATTATTCGCTTGGCGTAACCCTGTATGAATTGCTGGCAGGGCGCCGGCCTTTTCCGATGGAAGACCCTGTCGAATTGATCCATGCCCAGCTGGCGCGTACTCCCGTACCCCTCACAGAAGTCAATCCGGCTGTTCCCGAAGTATTGCAATCCATTGTGTCCAGGTTGATGGCCAAGTCGCCCGAGCGGCGCTATCAAAGTGCCTCCGGATTGAAATACGACCTGGATAAATGTCAGCAATTAATTGACAGCCAGGGTAATATAAAATATTTTGAGCCGGGATTGAACGATCATTCCGATCGCTTCAGAATTCCTGAAAAACTATACGGTCGCGAACAGGAGGTTCAATTCTTACTGGATTGTTTCGACCATGTAACCAAAGGCTACCCGGCTTTATTGATGGTATCGGGTTTTTCAGGCATCGGCAAATCATCGCTGATCCGGGAGATACACAAGCCCATTGCATCGCAACAGGGATATTTTACCAGCGGAAAATTCGACCAGTTTAACAGAAACGCGCCTTACAGCGCCGTTATAGCCGCTTTCCGAAGCCTTATGAGGCAGTTGTTGTCGGAAAACGATGAGAAAATCGCCCAATGGAAGGAAAAACTGCTGGGGGCGCTCGGGGCCAACGGTCAGGTTATTATCGATGTAATCCCTGAAACGGAGATGATTATCGGCCCCCAACCTGAAATTGTGGAATTGCCTGCCTCCGAAGCGCAGAACCGCTTCAACCTGGTTTTTCTTCAGTTTGTGCAGACTCTCGCGGCCCCCGAACAGCCGCTGGTACTTTTTCTTGACGATTTGCAATGGGCTGATACACCCTCTCTGAAGCTGATCGGATTGCTGTTGTCCGATGCGGAAACAAAAAACCTCATGATCATAGGCGCATACCGCGACAACGAGGTAGATGCCACCCATCCGCTCGTAAAATCGATCCAGGAACTGAAATTATTTGAGGGGCTTGTTCGGGAAATCGTTTTAAAACCCCTTCGCCTTACTGAATTGAACCAGCTCCTCGTGGACACGCTCCATGCCGGGCGCGAAGAGGTGCTTCCCCTGGGAGAATTGATTTTGAATAAGACAGGCGGCAACCCGTTTTTCGTCAACGAATTTCTGAAGGCGCTCCATGCCGATAAATTGATCGTTTTCGATCATGAACACAATCGCTGGAGCTGGGATATTGAAAAAATCCGGGAGCGCAACATCACGGATAATGTGGTGGAGCTCATGCGCGACAAAATTCAATTGCTTGATGAGCAAACGCAGCGCCTTTGCCAGTACGCTGCCTGTATCGGCAATAATTTTGACCTGCTCACCCTCTCCACGGTTTGGGAAAAATCGCCGCAAGCCACAGCCAAAACCCTTTGGCCGGCTATCCGGGAAGGCCTTATCGTACCTATCGGGCATTCCTACCGGCTCGCCGAGATAACACGGGAATCGGAAAAATCGGTGAACAGCGAATACCGTTTTTTACACGACCAGGTTCAAAATGCAGCGTATGTGCTGATGAATGAAAATTCCAGAAAGGTGCTTCACCTGAAGATTGCGCGCCTGCTGTCGGAAAATTTTACGGGGGAAGAAAAAAATGAACGGATTTTCGAACTTGTCACGCATTTCAACCTCGGAACATCCCTGATTACGGAAGAGGCCGAGAGAATGTCTGTTGCACAGTTGAATCTCCAGGCGGGTAAAAAAGCCAAAAATGCTGCGGCTTACGAACCCGCTTACCGCTATTTAAGCGCGGGAGTCGACATGCTTCCTTCCGATACCTGGTCCCATTACTACGATTTGACGCTGGATCTGTATAATGAATGCGCAGAGGCTGCATATCTGAGTGCAAACGTGGATGAAATGGAACGGCTTACCAACCTCGTGTTCGTTAATGTGACGACATTGCTTGACAGCGTGAGGGCCTATGCCATTAAAATTCAGGGATATGTATCGCTGACGCGCAACGAAGCGGCCCTGAACACCAGTCTCGAAGTGCTGAAATTGCTGGGCGTGCATTTCCCCGATCACCCCAACAAACTGAACATCGTCAAAAGCCTGATCCTTACCAAAATCCGGTTGCGGGGGAAAAGCGCCGACCAACTGGTTGCCTTGCCTGTCATGACAGACCCGGTTAAATCGGCGGTCATGGAAATCCTTCCGTATGCGGCCTCTGCCTCGTATTTTGCAAAACCCGATCTTTTTCCCCTGATCGTTTTCCGGCAGGTCGGCCTTTCCGTCCAGTTCGGCAATCACGTCCAGTCGGCCTTTGCCTACGCTACCTACGGACTGGTGATGTGCGGAAGCACGCTTGAGTTTGACGAAGGGCTGAAATTCGGCGAAATCGCCGTACGCCTTCTGGACAAGTTCAAAACCGCGACGGCCTTTGCCAAGGTGCATTTTCTCGATTCGGGGTTCATCAGGCATTGGCGCTTCCACTTTCGCGATTGCATCGAAGGGCTGACGGCAGCATATCACAAGGGACTGGAGACCGGTGATTTTTTGTTTGCTTCCTATTCAACATTCCAGATATGTTCCATCAAATTTTATATGGGGCAGCCTTTGGATCAACTCAGGGAGGAACTGGACGCCTATGCTGCCGCTGTTCATAAAATCAAGCAGTATACAAGCCTCAACTGGCTGAACATACCAAGGCAGGCGATCGCAAATCTGACCAATCCGGATGAAATAAGTACCGAATTCTCGGGCCCTTATTATGATGAAACTGTGTTGGAAGGGCAACAGGCGGGCAAAGACTACAGCGGTTTATGTGTCTATTATATAAACCGCATGATCTTGTGTTATCTGTTCGATAAAAATGAAGAGGCCCTTGAGAATGGAGAACAGAGTTTAAAATTGCTCGATAGCGTGCTGGCAACCCCGCACATTCTGCCTGCCCATCTGTATTTGCCCCTTACTTTCATTCGCGCTGCCGAACATACATCCGGCAGGCAAAAGAGGCAGTATATTCAGCGTGCCCGCAAAATGCTCAAAACGCTCAGGAAATTTACGGCGAGCGTGCCTGCCAATTGCCTGGCCAAGCGACATCTTGTTGAAGCCGAACTGAATCGCCTGCATGGAAAAAACAGGGAAGCGGGAGGCGGGTACCAGAAAGCGGTTGCGGCTGCGCGGGAGCATGGTTTTATCAATGACGAGGCACTTGCCAACGAACTTGCTTCCCGGTTTTGGGCAGCAAGCGACCCGGAGAAAAGTCACCAATACCTGCTGGAGGCACGCCGTCTTTATCAAAAATGGGGCGCCGAGGCAAAAGTCAACTGGCTTGACCAGCAGTACGGTCTGAAGCCTTCAGCGTTGCCGCTCGAAACGAAAAAAACGATTACACGATCCGGTTACCAAAGCAGCAGCGAGATCGATATGCTGTCGCTGACGAAAGCGGCGCTGGCGATTTCAGGCGAAATACAAATTGGCCGGCTCATGTCGCAGTTGATGCATGTGGTTGTTGAAAATGCCGGCGCGCAAAACGGATTTTTTATCATCGAACGCGAAGATCACTGGCAGATTGAGGCGCATGGTTCTGTTGAAAGCGGAGACGGAGGCGCCTGGCCCGGCGCTCCGTTGGCCGGCAATCAATTTGTACCTGAATCGATCGTGCAGTTTGTAGCCCGCACGCGTGAGGACCTCGTGATTCCCGACGTTCAGCAGGATCACCGGTTTGCGAAGGACCCGATCGTCCGGCAAAAACAGATTCGCTCCCTGATTTGCCTTCCGGTGATCCACCAGGGCGACCTGATTGGCATGCTATATGCCGAAAACAACCTGAGCAGCGGCGTTTTTACCGGACAACGCGTGCAGTTTCTCAAGTTATTATCCGGCCAGGTGGCCGTTTCGCTTGAAAATGCCCTTCAATACGAACGCCTTGAGCAAAAGGTCGCCGAACGCACAACGGAAGTGATGCAACAGAAAGAAGCGCTGGAAAAATCGCTGGCCGAACTGAAAATGGCGCAAGCCAAACTCGTGGAAAGCGAAAAAATGGCCTCGCTCGGCCAATTAACGGCCGGACTTGCGCACGAGATCAACAATCCCATCAATTTCGTATCGGTGGGTGTCAATAACCTGCGACAAAATTTTGAAGAATTAAAGACTGCGCTGCAATCATACCTGTCCCTCGACCCTGCCGAGGACAACCGGGAGGCATTGCAACGAATCGCCGATAAAAAACTGCACAGGCACATTGCAGACACGGTGGAAGACAGCGACGAAATGTTTCGCAGCGTACAGAACGGAGTCAATCGCACGGTGAGTATCGTGAAAAGCCTGCGCAACTTCAGCCGCCTCGACGAAGGCGAATTCAAGGTTGTTGACCTGCATGAAGGGCTGGACTCCACGCTGGAAATACTGCAAAGCCAGATCAAAAAGAAAGCCGATGTAGTCAGGCACTATGGCGAGCTTCCACCCGTGGAATGCGCGGCCGGCAAGATCAACCAGGTATTCATGAATATTATCAACAATGCTTTACAGGCCATTCCCGATCACGGGGTACTTACCCTCACCACGGGATATTCCCCGGAAAAGAAAGAGGTGTCCGTTGCCATTTCCGATACCGGCAGCGGCATGAGCGACGAAGTAAAACGACGCCTGTTCGAACCCTTCTTTACCACCAAACCCGTTGGCGATGGCACCGGGCTGGGACTTTCTATCAGTTACGGCATCATCAACGACCACAAAGGCCGCATCGAGGTGGAGAGCGAAGAAGGAAAGGGTTCGACTTTTACCATTTATTTGCCTGTTGATAATAACAATCAATCCAAAACATGAACATACAGGAGAAGCCCACAGTGTTGTATGTTGACGACGAAGAAGATAACCTGATCGTATTTAAGTCGGCATTCCGGCGTGATTTCAACGTCCTGACCACCACTTCCCCGGATGATGCGCTCGATATCATTCGTCGTGAAGAAGTACCGGTCATCATTTCCGACCAGCGCATGCCCAATTGTACGGGGGTCGAATTGTTCCGAAAATTGCCGGAAGAAAGCGGCATTGTACGTATCATTCTCACCGGGTTCAGCGATGTGGAGGTCATCATAAAAGCCATCAATCATTGCAGCATTTACCGCTACCTGACAAAGCCATGGGATCAGGCAGAATTGAAACATACGCTCGACATGGCCGTGGAAAAGTATTACCTTCACAAGCATAACACCCAGCTGCTGAGCGACTTACAGGCGGCCAACGAGCATCTGGAGGAAAAAGTAAAGGTCCGAACACGTGAACTGGAAGAGGAGAAGGAAAAGTCCGAACACCTGCTGCTCAATATCCTGCCCGACGAGATTGCCGAAGAACTCAAGCGTCACGGCAAAGTGATGCCCCGGCGCTACGACGACGTGACTGTCATTTTCCTCGACTTTGTGGAATTCACCAAAGTCGCGGAGCGCATGCCGCCCGAAGCGCTGATCGAGGAACTGGATTACTATTTTCAGGCCATCGATACCATTTTCAGCAAACACGGCGTCGAAAAGATCAAAACCATCGGCGACGCCTACCTCGCCGTCTGCGGGCTTCCTCTTCCGGATAAAAATCATGCGCTCCAGGTCGTTCGTGCGGCTGTGGAAATCCTTGAATTTATCAATGCCGAGAAAGAAAAACGCCACAAGGTCGGCGAAACTGCTTTCGATGTACGCATCGGTATCCACAGCGGCTCGGTCATCGCCGGTGTGGTAGGCAACACCAAATTTGCGTTCGATATCTGGGGCGACGACGTCAATATTGCCGCCCGGCTCGAAAGCAACGGCGAAAAAGGCCGCATCAACGTGTCGGAATCGACGTATCAACTTACCAAAGATCAATTCCGGTACGAACACCGGGGTAAAGTCAATGCCAAGTACAAAGGGGAGATTGAAATGTATTTTCTGGAAGGGTAGGAAGACAAAAAAATCCGCCCGGCAACTCCAAGTTACCGGGCGGACTGTATTTCAGGCACTTTCCGATCAATCCTCTTCCACCGCAACTCCCGTCGGATTTCTTTCCCACATCAGGTAGGCTTTCAAAAAGCCGTCGAGATCGCCGTCGAGCACGGCATCGGGATTGTGCACTTTGTAACCGCTGCGCAGGTCTTTCACCCAGCGGTCGTCGAGTACGTAGGAACGGATCTGGCTGCCCCATTCGATCTTGCTTTTCCCGGATTCGATTTTGTCCTTTTCTGCCTGCCGCTTGCGCATTTCAAGCTCGTAGAGGCGACTTTTGAGCAGGGTCATCGCGATTTCGCGGTTGCGGTGCTGGCTGCGGTCCTGCTGACACTCGGCCACGATGCCCGTCGGAATGTGCGTCACGCGGACGGCCGATTCGGTCCTGTTGACGTGCTGGCCGCCTGCACCCGAGGCCCTGAACACGTCCCAGCGAATGTCGTCGGGGTTGACCACGATTTCAATCTCGTCATCTTCGATGAGCGGGAACACGAATACCGATGAAAACGAGGTTTGCCGCTTGCCCTGGGCGTTGAACGGACTGATCCGGACGAGGCGGTGCACGCCGTTTTCGCCCTTGAGCCAGCCATAGGCATAATCGCCCCGGATCTCGATGCTGGCGGATTTGATGCCTGCGGCATCGCCGTCCTGCTCGAAAATATCGATGACTTTGAAGCCCGATTTTTCGGCCCACATACGGTACATCCGGAGCAGCATAGCCGACCAGTCGCAGGCTTCCGTACCGCCCGCGCCCGCATTGATCGTGAGCACGGCGTTCATGGAGTCCTCTTTCTGGTTCAGCGTACTGCGAAACTCTGCATCGGCCAATATACCGGCCGTCTTGTTGTATTGGATATCCACCTCTTCTTCAGAGGTCAGGCCTTCTTTCTGAAATTCGAAAAGGCCTTCGAGGTCGTCCACTTCGCGGGCGATGAGGTTGTAGTCGTCGAGCCAGCGGTTGTTGATTCCGATTTTGCGCTGGATGGATTCGGCGCGCCTGGGGTCATTCCAAAAATTGGGGTCGAGGGTTTGGCTGGTCAGGTCTTCTGTTTCGCGGATTCGGTTATCCACGTCAAAGATACCTCCTTAAGACCGCCAGTCTGTCCTTCAACTCCTTGAGTTGTTCGATCGTCATAACTGGAAACGGAAAATTTTAAATGGTTACGGGTTTTCAGGGTTTCAAGGTTTCAGCGTTCTTACATTGCATTGTAACCCTGAAACCCTGAAACCCTGAAACCTCCTTTTTTACAACACTTCAATATAGAAAATCAGTTCCGAATTGGGCGGAATCGTTCCCTGTGCCTGTTCGCCGTAGCCAAGTTGGGGCGGGATGAACAGGTATGCTTTGCCGCCGTGGTTGAGCGTCATCGCACCTTCGTCAAAACCTTTGATCATTTGGCCGACGCCTGCTGCAAAGGGCAATGCCTGGCCGCGTTCGAAAGAGTTGTCGAACATGTTGCCGTTGGTCAGAACGCCGTAGTAGTGCGTTTTGATTTGCTCGCCGCGTTTGATCGGGGCGCCGCTTCCTTTTTCAACGGTTAGAATTTTCAGGCCCGTGGCGGTTGCCGTGAGCTTGCCGTTCAGTTTGCCCGCAACATAGTCGGCGGCAGTGGATTTCACCATGCTTGCCACGGCGCCGGCGCGTTTTTGGGCTTCTTCTCCGATTTTTTGCTCTGCGGCAGCCATTTGCTGCTCTTCAGCGGCTCTTTTCTGGAGTTCTTCCTGCGTGACAATGTCGAGCAATACGACCTCGTAACGCACTTCTTTTTCTTTTTTAAGCGCCGGCGGGATAAACTTCTGCAGGAAGGTATCGATTGTTTCGTACACAGTAACGCTGTCACCTTCTCCCATAAGCAGAAGGGCGTCGTAAATCGCCGGGATACGCTTCGGCGCGCGGTCGGGGGTGAAGAGGGAAAACTCACGCGGTCCGCCGAAGTTTTTCTGCGTGCTGGCCATGAGTGAGTCGCCGATGTAGGTATACGTCTGAACGAGTACCGATTCACCGGGTTGTGGTTTCTGCCCGCCTTTGTTTGTGTGGTTGACAAAACGGAAACCGTGTTCCGTTTTTATACCCTCTTTATTGTTGCAAGCAATCTGGGTAATAACAGCGGCTGCGAGAGCCAGGATCAAAAATTTACGCATTTTCTTGAAAATGAATGAGTTATTAGCAAATTTACGTTGTTTGCGGGTCAATTTTTTTTCAACAGGGCTTCTTTATACAGCGGAAGCAGGTCTTTAAATTTCTGGATGGTCGCCTTGAGGCTGTCGTGCGAGTAGGCGCCGGCGGCATTTTTGTGTCCGCCGCCGTTGAAGTGCCTTTTGCAAATTTCCTGCACGTCGAAATTGCCTTTGGAACGCAGGCTCAGTTTGACGACGGTCGGCTGATTGTGAATAAAGGCCGCCAGGCGAACATCCTTGATGCTCAACATGTAATTCACAATGCCTTCCGTATCGCCGCGCTGGATATTATATATCTCATAGTCCTTTTTTGAGAGCCAGATGAGCGCCGTGCGGTACTCCGGCATATACTCCATCCGGTTGGCGAGGCAGTGACCGAGGAGACGCAGGTTTTTCTCTTTTTGCGAATTAAATATCATGTCCTGAACGCCTGTATCGTCCACACCCCGGTCCACCAGATCGGCGGCGATGCGGTACACATTGGCATTCGTAGCGTGGCGGAACGAGCCGGTATCCGTTACAAGGCCGGTAAAAATGCACTTGCCCACCGTCGGGTTTATTTTTTGATTGTCGCCTATGCCATCGATGAAACGATACACCAGTTCACATGTGCTGCTGGCTTCCGGTTCGCTATATGTAAAATCGGCGATCTGGTCCGGATACAGGTGATGATCGAGCATAATGCGCTTTCCGGGCAGGTCCTTTACAAAATCGCCCATTTTATCGATCCGGTTCAGCGCATTAAAATCAAGATAAATAAACAGATTTTTATTCCTCAGCACGTGTTTGCATTCTTCGGTATGAATGTCCCACACAAGTATGTCATCGGCGCCCGGGAGGGCCTCAAATTCTTCGGGAAATTCAGACGGGAACAGTACATGGACGGTATGGCCATATTGATCGAGATAATGCCGCATGGCGAGTGAGCTGCCAATGGCATCGCCATCAGGGTTGCGATGGGAAAGTATCGCCACATTTTGAGGCTGATGGATCAGTTGTTTCAGTGCTGCCGGAAATTCCATGTTATTTGCTTGGGGAAATATAATTTTGGTAAAACGGGGTCTCAAAAGGCGGGCAAAAGTAAGGTATTCAACCCTGATTTGAAGGGCACGCCGGATATTATTTTTTATAAAACCTTTTTTGCGGCCATGTTTGAAATAAAATCTTGCTCTACCTTTGCGCCCTTTTAAATCAATCACAATTTTTACCCATGTCAGGTAACCGCACTTTTACGATGATCAAGCCCGACGCCGTGCGCGCAGGCAATATTGGCAACATTCTCCAAATGATAAACGCTGCAGGCTTTCGCATTGTGGCGATGAAACTGACGAAACTCAGCCTTGAAAAGGCGGGCGAGTTTTACGCAGTGCACAAAGAGCGCCCTTTTTACGGCGAATTGTGCGAATTTATGAGCAGCGGCCCGATCGTGGCGGCCATTTTGGAAAAAGACAACGCCGTTGAAGACTTCCGCACGCTTATCGGCGCCACCAACCCGGCGAATGCAGCCCCCGGCACCATTCGTGCGCTGTACGCAGCCAACGTCGGCGAAAATGCCGTTCACGGCTCCGACAGCGATGAAAATGCTGCCATCGAGGGTTCGTTCCACTTTGCAGGCATAGACACATTCTGACGTTTTTAACGTGCGTACGCAGCCAGCCACTTGCATTCCTTTACAACGGCGGTGTAGAAGTGGGTATTTGCGTATTTCGTCATTAAAACGTTGTAATAGGTCATATACCGGTCCGGCAAAACCGGAATGAGTTTGCTGCCGGGCCGGTATTTGCATTCCTCGTCACAAAACCACTGTTTTTGCTGACACCGCGCGGCCATAAACGCCGCCCGGGCAGCCATTTCCGGCCCTCGCGCCAGTTGGTAGGCCCGTTCAAAATAGGAAAGCGCGAGGCTGACATCCGTATTTTCCCGGTTGCCGTCGGGCGAGCCGTTGAGTGAAAATACCGGACCCTGGGCGAGGCGCAACTGGTTGTAACCGCTGCGGTAAAAATCCAGCACTTCCCATTCGTAACCGAAGTACGACATGTTGTAATATCCCAGCCCGATCAGGTAATAGTACCACGCGGCAGAGGTGTCGCGCACGGCTTCCGCCGCTTTTGCCCGGAATTCAAAATCGAGTATTTTTTCGGCAATCTGACGCCGGTTAAGAAACAGGGAATCAAAAACAGCACCGCGGTGGACCGTTTCACCGACTTTTTCCCGGAAAGGGCTGAACTTGGTCAGCGCGGCGTCTTCTACCGGCCTGATATCCCGAAGCGCCAGAAGAGCAGCCTCCGGCTCACCGATACTGAGCAGATAAGCACCCTTGATCTCCAGCAGCCTCGCCCGGATACGGTTCGAGTTGGTATCCGCTTTCATGGCTTTTTCGAGCAGGACAGGATTGTCTTCGGCAGCGAGTCTCAAAAGGTCGTCGAGTACTTCCAGATTGGGGTTGTATCCCAGCGCTGCAAGCGGATAAGCAGCCAGAATGGCTTTTCCGGGATGACTGCTGTCTGCATAACGTGTTGATAACCAGTCCTGAAGAAATTGCTCCAGGTGGGGGTTGTATTTAAAGGCATCGAGGCTTCTGATCCGGAAAGCCATGTCGTCCCGGAATGCCTTATCGGACGGATCGAGATTAAGTATATCGAGTAATACGCCCCAAACCTCCAACTGGCGGTACAACTGGCGATCGTACTCAGATTTTCCAAGGCTTTTTTCGGAACGTTCAAACGTGTTTTTGGCGGCATACCGATCGCCTGCAAGCAATTCGAGGTAGCCGCTCATGCAAAGCCAGAGTTGGGGATTGGCGTTCTTTTTTTCACGCAACACCTGCCGCACGAAGGTTTGCAGATCGAGCAGATGCTTCGCCGCTTCCTGGCGCCTGAGGGCCCCTTTTGCTTCGCCGTACTTCCTGTCGGTAACGGCTGTCCGGAGGAATACTTTTTCCAGTTCCTGCACTTCACTGACGAGCAGCAGGTCGAGCTGCGGATTGCCGGGGTCGAGGTTGTACACCTGAATCATATCTTCAATGGCGTGTGCATGCGACCCGCCGGACCGCATTATGTACAGCGTGGCCCGCTGATCGTCGGTCTGACATAATTTGAGGGTTTCTTCCCAATCCCGGTCATTCCGGATCATCCAGCTGCGATAGGCCTGTGTTCGTTTTGACTGGCAGTGCCGGAATATCACGGAATACCAGTAAGCTGCTTCCGGGAACCTGCCGAGTTTTTGCAAAGCGCCCGCGTAGTGCCCCAATGCCCAGTAATAGATGATGCTGGGCTTTTTTAAGTACAACTGCGGTTTCAGTTGCTCAAAAAGTTTGACCGTATGCAGCCAGTTTCGTGAATAGTGGGCCAGCCGCAATATCTGATAGGTATAGCGCAGCTTGAGAAATGGCGAAGTCGTTTGTTTAAATCGCCCGAGTCCTTCCTGTATCAGTTCGTTCATGGACAGCGTATCACGTTCCGGGATCGTCCACCCGTCTCCGACAGCAATCACATAAGGCTCGCATTTTTTGGCATAGATCAGGTATTCGACCACCCTGGTGCAGCCATTCAGGGCAATCATTTCGGCAAAGGTGTTGCCGGCCAACTGGTAGGGCAGGGGAGTTATCTTTTTGGGGTCTTCGGCTGCGGTGCGAAGCCGCGACAGCTGGTCGATATTGCTTTTGTACACCAGATCGGCTACGTCGCCCGGATCCGGCTGATCACAAAACCGCCCGATCCATTCTTCAATATTCTCTTCGCGCTGGATGTCCCTGTTGAAGTAATATTGTTCGTAATAATCGTCCCACTTGATAAAGAATGGAGCATAAGCCCCGTTTTTATTGATAATATCGGGGTGCAGGAACGAATATCCGTAAAAAGGTTCGCTGTTTGGGACGCAAGGGCTTTGCCCTGAACTGGGGTCGGAACTACGGCCGGGAGTGAAAAAGGAAGCGGAAACGAGGACACACAAGCCGAGCAGAACGGGTTTCTTCAGAAAGCCCGGCCGGCGCATTAAATTGGTTTTCACTGTGGAATACATATCGTTCGGCATACTGAATCGAGCAATTGTACGGGATAACGACGTAAGGCCAAGGTATCCAGTTGAAAAAACGCCACGGTCGTATGGTCCGCCAGATCGGTTTTGGCCGCAAGCCGGGCAGCCTCGTACAACAATGCCGGCGAAACGGCTTCTATTCGCAGCATATCACCCGGGCGAAGATAATGCCCGGAAAGGAAAGTGCCGTTCTTCACGGAAAATCGGGGCGAAATCTCCCTCGTATTGCCGGGAAACGCGACGAATCGCGAAGTGTCTTTCAATGTTGCATCCGGAATTTCCGGTATGATTTTCCAGAGATCATCATCCCGGTATACCAGTCCCCATGAAAAAACAGGAAGTGCCAGGTCAAGCGGAAGCGGGTAGCCGGCAGCCGCACCGGCGACGTATTTTTGCGCATCAGCCGGGTAAAAAATAGAGTTTTGATCCCCGGCGCTTTCTATATCCCCGGTGTTGTAAAACATCAGCATGCCCCTGTCCACGGGCGGTACCCCCGTCTGTTCCGGAAATTTGTACTGATGCAGCCGGATGGTAGCACTCAACCGGGCGTTTTCAGGCAGTAGACTCCGTATTTTTTGCAAAAACAGAAAAAACGGCTCCCGCGTAGATGGCGTCCAGTCGCAATCAATCTGGATTTCGTTAATGAGGCCTGTGTTCAGCGTTTTTTCAAATCCTGTCAGAACGCCCGCCACCTTTCCGGCCAGCCAATCCAGTTGCCCGTTCGTGGTATTTTTAAAAACCTCATTGGTAATAAAGACCACCGGCACAATATCCATTCCCGTGATGTTGCCGGGCTCGCTCGCGTCGAGCAGTGAATAGGGCGTTATTTCACCGGAATTTTCGCTTCTGCCGACATCCAGGAGTTTGACATAGAGTTTCCTGCAGCCCAGCGAATCAAGGTATTCCCGCTCGGCGGACGTGATATTAAAAGTCGTTTGCCAATGGTAAAAAGCAGGCGTGACACTGCGCGGTCCTTGTCTGGCGCAACCGGGGAAGATCATGCCGGTAAATAAAAAAAACAGATGCGGTCTAATACTTTTCGGACACCACATCGCGCACAGAATCAATGTATTGTTTCCAGTAAGTACTGTTCAGCACGTCCTCTTCGATGACGCCGCGGGAAGTGGTGCTGTGGATCACGACAAGGCTCTTCCCGTTATTGGATTTTACCAGCGAGACGTGGAATATCGGCTCTTTGGGGCTGCGCCGGAAAAAGATCAGGTCGCCCGGTTTCGCGTCCTCGATTCGTTTGCTTTTGCCCTGCTTCACCTGCTCGCGCGCTGCGGGTGAAAGTGAAATATTGAAATGATCCATTACGTAACTCGTAAAACCCGAGCAATCGAACCCGCTCCCGGGGTTTTTGCCGGCGGGGGTGTATTGGGAGCCTTTGTACCTGGCTGCATATTCCACGATATCGCGGCGAAAAGAAGCCTCCCGGCTGCTTGTTGGCCTGGATGTGGCAGGCTTTGTTTTTTGGGAGGGTTTGCACCGGCTGGCGCCCAACACAATACAAACCATTATCAGACAGTGAATTAGGGTAGACGAACGGAATATATAACGATGCATCATGAATTCTTTTTCGTGTATAACGCGGAATGTAAGGCAGCCAACGGACTACGTGTACACTTTAAAATAAATTTCACGTTTGGACCGGTTACAGCATTTCTCCCGGTGTGACTATCGCTATGTTCAGCCAAAAATGCGCGGCACAAACCGCGGCACCCGTTTCTGGTAATCCCGGTATTCAGGGTACTTGCCCGCCGAAATTTTTTCGCTGAAATCCGAGCTCCCGACAAACAGCAGCATCAGCAGAATGGCTCCCGCGAGCGACCAGTTGAACCACCGACCGGTGGCCGCAACGCTGAACAGGTAAAATGATATCCAGATCGCCTGCTCGGCGGCATAGTTCGGGTGACGCACCCTGGCCCAGAGCCCGGAAGCGCAGAAACCGAGTGCGTAATCGCCGTCGAGGGGGTCCCCTGCCTGCCTGCGGCGATATTTTTCCCGCTGAAAATCGTATTGCTGTTGGTCGGCAATGGTTTCCAGTGCGATGAAAGCCAATATCAAAATCGCCGCCGTCGCGTCGAGCCAGTTCAATGCGCGCGAATGCCCCTGCCATGCTACCACGATGGGGAGGGAAAACAGCAGAATGAGTGTATTCTGGTAATAGGAAATAAAAAACAGGTTGAACGCCGCCCAGGAAAAGCGATTCTGAAATGCAGGATTCTGGCTGCGCAACACGCCCCAGCGATAATCCTCTTCGCCGCGCCAGGGTATCCAGTGATATCCGCCCCTGCGTCCGAAATTGAAGGTCAGCCGTGCCCCCCACAAGGTAGCCAGCCCGGCCATGAGTACCGTGCGCGCATCGAAACCCGCTTTTACTGCGAAAAACCAGGTATAGAAAACGGGCAGCAGGCTCCATAATTTGTCCACCTGGCTGAAATTCCGGGTGAGTTCACCGACGGCAAAGCAGGTGAACGCAATTCCGGCCATGATGAGGAATGCCAATCGGACGGCGCCGGCTTGTTCGGCATTCAGCGGCTCATCGTAGTAAAATGCGATAACGGGCAGTGCGATGAGCGTGGCGACAAGGAAAAGGATGGTGCGTAGCATGTTGGATGGCAGGCCCGGGCGCCTGGCGGGGAATTTGGCACACTGATAACACGGATAAGTCTGATTTTCACAGTGTTAATCGGTCCAATCTGTGTCATCAGTGTGCTGTAAGTATTGGTTTGATGTATTACAACCCGAAGAGCGACTTGCCCAGATACGTTGCGGCATCGCCCAGTTCTTCCTCGATACGGAGCAACTGGTTGTATTTGGCGACCCGGTCGGAACGGCTGGCGGAGCCGGTTTTGATCTGCCCGGTATTCAGCGCCACAGCGAGATCGGCGATGGTGGTGTCTTCCGTTTCGCCGGAGCGATGGCTGATGACCGAGGTGTAGGCGTGCCGGGTGGCCAGGTTGACCGATTCGATGGTTTCGGTCAGTGAACCGATCTGGTTTACCTTGATCAGGATGGAGTTGGCGATTTTTTCGTCGATACCTTTTTGGAGGCGCTCCACATTGGTCACGAAAAGGTCGTCGCCAACGAGCTGGATGCGATGGCCGAGCGTTTCGGTCATTTGTTTCCAGCCGTCCCAGTCGTCTTCCGCGCAGCCGTCTTCGATGCTGTAGATCGGGTAGCGGTTGCACCAGTCTTTCCAGAACGCCACCATGTCTTTCTTCGAAAGGCGGTCGCCCGTGGATTTTTTGAATACGTACTCGCCTTTATCCTGGTCGAAATACTCCGAAGAGGCGGCATCGAGGGCGATGACAATGTCGTCGAGCGGGCGATAGCCGGCCGCTTCAATGGCGGTCATCACCATCTGGATGGCTTCTTCGTTGTTTTTGATGCCCGGTGCAAAGCCGCCTTCATCGCCGACGTTGGTGGCGTATCCTTTGTTTTTCAGCACTTTTTTCAGGTGGTGGAATATCTCCACGCCCATGCGAAGTCCTTCCCTGAAGGTTTCGGCGCCGACGGGCATGATCATAAATTCCTGAAAATCAATGCCATTGTCGGCATGCGCACCACCGTTCAGGATATTCATCATGGGTACCGGCAGCACGTGTGCGTTGACGCCTCCGAGGTAGCGGTAAAGCGGCTGGCCCAGTTCTTCGGCGGCAGCATGTGCGACGGCGAGACTGACGGCGAGGATTGCGTTGGCGCCGATTTTCGATTTATTGCGGGTGCCGTCGCGCTCGATCATCAGGCGATCGATACGTATCTGGTCGGTTACTTCGAGGCCCACGAGTTCGGGACGGAGAATCTTTTCAACGTTTTTGACGGCTTCTTTTACTCCTTTTCCCAGGTAGCGCCCGGCATCGTCGTCGCGTAGTTCCACGGCTTCGTGTACGCCGGTGCTGGCTCCGCTCGGCACGGCGGCGCGGCCGGCAAAGCCGGTTTCGGTCCAAACTTCTGCTTCTATCGTGGGGTTGCCGCGACTGTCGAGAATTTCACGGGCAATTATTTCGCGTATTGCACTCATTGATCAGCGTTGATGGTTTGAAGTATTTGAAAAAATAGGTATAAGTTTGTCGGGTACATCAGGGGGCAAAAGTAGCCAAATTCCTGATTGAAACAGGTCCGTTCCGATATTTCGGGATATAACATTTCCGTTATTTTCGCCTTTTATTATCCAAACCCGTTCTTCCAAATGGCAAAAAAAACCACCTCGATACCTGAATCTGAAGTTTCCGGAGAGAAATTCGATCCGCACAACCCGCCGGACTACGTTGAGCGTACTCACCATGTGCTGGCTGTCGAGCGCGAACAATACCTGAAGATACGCCGGAAAAAAAACGACTTGCCGCCACCGGCCGACGATAACCTCGCAGGTTTGTGTATTTCAGGCGGCGGAGTCCGGTCCGCCACGCTTGGACTGGGGCTGTTTCAGGCATTTATCAAAAACGGCATCCTCAGGAAATTCGATTACCTGAGCACGGTTTCAGGCGGGGGATACATAGGCTCCTGCCTGAGTTCGCTGATGAGCCGGGAGCCCAACAATACCGAAAAATACGGCCATACAACCTTCCGGAACAAGCGCTTTAAAACGGAAGATGTCGGTCTGGAAGAAAAGAACAACCCGTTTGTGGGGCTTCGGTACGACTATGAATACCAGACGCTGGATAAAACAGAACTGACTGCCAAACACCAGTTGCTGCACCTGCGCCGCTACGGCGAATACCTGACGCCGCGAAAAGGCTTGTTCGCGTGGGACGTAAGCCGGGCAGTAGGGGCATTGATGGGTGGCGTTTTTATCAACGTCGTGCTATACCTGCTTGTGCTGAGCACGGTGGTATTGCTGCACCATGCGTTGTTTGCCAGTATGTCGGAGGGGAAGTTTATCAATGACCTGCGGCACCCTGAAACCGTTTACAACAAGGTCTTCGCAAGCGATCCCATCCGGCACGACTATTACAAACCGGATTCTGTCTGGGAGAAAAAGAGCGCAATGCAGCAGGTAGGCGATTGGTATCACAACCAGTTATTTCCTCAAATTTTCCTGATCTGGAAAGGTGTTGAAAATCAGCCCGGTCTTGTAGCCGCTTTTCTGGTGCTCGGATTGGTTCTGGGATGGCTTTTTATCTATTATTCCAGGTTTTTGCCATTCCGGATAGCCGAAACGGAGCAGGCCGAGGCACTTTACGGCGATCCTAAAAAGGATAAAATGACCGAACGACCCGGCGGCGACGATTTGATGCAACATATTTCATGGCCGTTCATACGTCGGTTTACGCTTGCCGCATACGTATTGGGGCCTGCCCTGGCTTATATCGTCGCCATTTATATGGCACAAACGGATCGTCTTGCCGGCGAGGACTATTTTGTCATGCTGGCTTTGCCGCTGAGCTATATGGTCGGACTGTTTATTTCCGTCCATCTTTTGATTTCGCTTTTTTACATCAACAACGCCCCGGAGCGGGTGAGCGGGCGTTTGTACCGGTCTTTTTATACGGGCATGCAGGGAGCCACTTTTATCGGCCTGTTGGTATCTGCCCTGTTTCCTGTTGCCACGGTCCTGTTATTCGGCGATCACGGCCTCGTCGTACGCCTGATGTTCTCCTTCCTGCCCGTCGCGGTGGCTTACTATTTCACCATGCAAAGCCTCGGCGGCAAGTCGGGCGGCGGGAAAGGCTGGCTGGGCGGAATGATGCAACAGTTACAGATGCCCTTGCTGAACCTTTCGATCATATTATTTGTCGGTATGTCCCTTGCCTGGGTATCCAGCAACCTGTTCAAGATTGAAAGCCTCTGGATAGGAACGAATTACAATATGTGCCTCGAAGTGGCTCTCTGGATGCTGCTTTTGTGCCTGGCGTTGACAATTTTGTTCGGTTTTGCGGCAAATTCCAACGACATTTCCCTGCACTATTTCTACCGCGACCGCCTTTCGGAAGCCTATCTGCGCACGGAAGGGCGGGTAGCGCACCCGGAAGCCACCGGGGCGGAAGACCCGACGAAACCGGTTCGGGTTCAATCGAAAGAATTATACGATGTTACGCTCCGCAACCACGAAAACCTGCGTCTTGCAGAGCTGGGTGAAGATAATTTCAAAGCGCCTTATCATATCATAGTCTCGGCACTCAACCTCCAGGGATCGCACGACCTGGCAAAAAAGACCCTCAAAAGCGATCATTTTATTTTTTCCAAATATTTTATCGGCTCCCGCACAACGGGTTATGCCCGTACCGATAAATACCGAAACGGCGGCACCAAACTGAATACGGCAATGGCCATTTCTGCTGCGGCCGTAGCCAGCGGCATGGGACTCATGAGCTTTGCGGCTTCCAATTTTTACATGACGCTGCTCAACTTGCGCACAGGTTACTGGATCGAAAATCCGTGGTACCTGCACAAGGAAGCGAGGGAGCAGGAACTGGAACAAAATAAAAGAAAAGTGGAACGGACTTTTCTGGAATGGCTCACCGAAAAAACGCGCCGCTTCCCGTTCTGGCTTTTCTACCTTTCCCGCGAATTCACCGGCATTCTCAGTTCGAGCACCCGCCGCGTGTACGTTTCCGATGGCGGCCATACAGGCGACAACCTCGGCATGCTTCCGCTGGTACAACGCCGTTGTCGCACCATCGTGGTGGCGGATTTTGAGGAGGACGGACATTTTTCCTTTGGTTCTTTCAACCAGGGAGTCCGGCTGGCAAAAGCGATATACAACGCTGATATCGAGATTGATCTGAAACCCCTGCTGCCAAAAAAATCGGACGAAGGGTTGTTGTTCAGCCCGGCAAGTGTGGCTGTCGGAAGGATTTTTTATCCAAAAACAAGATTCCAGCCCGAAATGACAGGGCAGGTTGTTTATTTGAAATCATCAGTAAGCCTTCTTCACGAGGTCTCGGCCATTTCGGAGAAAGATACGCTGCCGCC
>JAKOXM010000297.1 GCA_029781095.1 Bacteroidota bacterium | reverse complement strand
GAGCGGCTTCGTTTTGCCGATGATTCATTCGATGCGGTAACGGTTGCTTTCGGAGTCCGCAACTTCGAACACCTTGAACAGGGACTGGCAGAGATGTACCGTGTGTTGCGCCCCGGCGGCCGTGTCGTGATCCTGGAGTTTTCAAAACCGCATTTTTTCCCCTTCAAACAGATTTACAACGCCTACTTCAAATACGTTTTGCCC
Organism: Bacteroidota bacterium; assembly: GCA_029781095.1. Lineage (GTDB taxonomy): Bacteria > Bacteroidota > Bacteroidia > Chitinophagales > Saprospiraceae > M3007. Next base: position 38,932 of record JAKOXM010000297.1, on the reverse strand, counting down.
CTGATCGGGCGTTTAACCAGCCGTGATGTGCGCGCCTACACATACTTGTTCGAAAGCGTGCAAATATTTCCCGAAGGACAGGACTTTTTAAACATCTTAACAAAAATCGGATACCAAAACCCGACATGCGAACGCTTAACGCTTGGAATATGCTCTATTTACTCCGCAACAAAATAACTCGTCCGTCCCATTTCGCAAGCGCGCGCCATACGTCAGCAAGGCAGGATCTCCTGCGCCTGTTGTATTGCGCCTGCTTTGCGGTCTTTTGTTGCCTGCCGGCAGCGAAGGCTCAGTTCAACCAGGGTAAAAACCTGAACTATCGCGATTTTCAAAGCAAAAACTACTATTTTGGCATCACCCTCGGTTACAACCAGAGCGATTTCAAGATTTTTCACTCGAAGGATTTTATCCGGAACGATTCGTTTGCACGCGCAGAGTCGGTGACCGGACCCGGCTTCAACCTCGGTATTGTATCCAACCTTCGCATCGGCGAGTTTTTTGATCTTCGTTTTCTGCCGACCCTGTCGTTCGTGGAACGGAATATCCGTTATACCGCTCCGGGCGAGGGTGATCGCATCTTTCAACGCCCCATCGAATCCGTATTGGTTGAAATGCCGTTTCACGTGCGGTATAAATCGGCCACCTACCACGATTTTCGCCTTTTCCTGATCGCAGGCGTAAAGTATTCCTTCGACGTGGCCAGCGATTCGCGTACCCGGCAGGCGTCGGGCATCGTGAAAATTGCGCCCACCGATTTTCAGCTGGAATACGGGGCGGGAATCCAGTTTTTCTTCCCGTATTTTATTTTCTCTCCGGAGTTAAAAGTGTCACAGGGAATGAATAATGTGCTGATATTCAACGACAAACTGGAACAAAGCAATGTGCTTGAAAAGGTATTAAGCAGGACGCTTACGATTTCCCTGCACTTTGAGGGGTAGTGGAAGCGAGGGTTTGGTAAACCCGATTATCATCTCTATTTTTGAGCATGATTCCACCAAAACAGGTACAGGAGATCCTCGACGCTGTGCGAATAGAAGAAGTCGTGGAAGAATTCGTCACCTTGCGGAAACGCGGCGTGAATCTGATTGGCCTATGCCCTTTTCACGGCGAAAAAACCCCGTCTTTTAACGTCAACCCCACACGAAATATCTTTAAATGTTTCGGTTGCGGAAAGGGCGGCGATGCCATCACATTCCTGAAGGAACATGAAAACCTGACCTATGTGGACGCCCTGCGCTGGCTGGCGCGCAAATACAGCATTGATATACAGGAGGTTGAGCGTACGCCGGAGCAGGTGGCAGAACTTCAACTGGCCGACTCTCTCTACATAGTCAATGATTTTGCCCTCCAGCACTTCCAGGAGCAACTTTTTAATACGGACGAGGGTAAATCCGTCGCGCTTGCCTACTTCAAACAACGCGGTCTCAGGGAGGAAACAATTCGGACATTCGGTCTCGGGTACGCTCCCGAACAACGCGACCTGCTCGTGCGCCGCGCCAAAGCCACCGGTCACAGCCAGGATATGATAAAAAAAGTCGGACTGAGCAGTCAGGACGGCTCGCGCGACTTTTTCAGGGGCCGCGTCATGTTCGCGATCCACAATCTTTCCGGCAAGGTGGCCGCATTCGCAGGGCGCACCATGTCTTCGGATAAAACGATCCCGAAATACATCAACAGCCCGGAAACGGAGATTTACGTCAAGAACAAGATACTCTACGGCGCTTTTCAGGCCAAGAAAGCCATCCGCCAACTGGATGAATGTATTCTGGTGGAAGGGTACATGGATGTGATCTCTTTGCACCAGGCGGGCATTGAAAACGTCGTGGCTTCCAGCGGCACATCACTGACGGAAGGGCAACTTCAATTGATCAAGCGCAACACCAACAACCTCAAGATCATTTATGACGGCGATCCTGCGGGCGTGAAAGCGGCCTTGCGCGGACTCGACCTCGCGCTGGAACAGGACATGAACGTGAAGATATGCCTGTTGCCGGATGGCCACGACCCTGATTCCTATGTGCGCGATTTGGGCGGTGAAGAGTTCGTAAAATTCGTGTCTGCGAACGCGAAAGATTTCATTCTCTTCAAAACGCACCTGTTGCTGGCCGAAACACAGGGAGATCCTATCAAAAAAGCGGGACTGGTGAAGGATATTGTCGCAAGTATCGCCAAAATACCGGACCCGATCAAACGCAGCGTATACCTGAAGGAGTGCTCCTCGCTGCTTGACGTATCCGAACAGGTATTGGTGAGCGAGTCGAATAAACTGATCACCGGCACCATCAAAAAGCGCGAAGAAAAAACAGCGCGCCAGCCCGGAGCAGCCAGTGATTCGCCGGATGTGTCGCCCGATCCCAATTTCCCGGTTGCCGAGCCGGAGTTCGGCGCACCCGTACGCGAAAAGAACATGTCGCGCGGAGATGAGTTTCAGGAACGCGATATCGTGCGCATGCTGGTGCAATACGGGAATCAAATCCTTGAAAAAGAGAATATCAGCGTTGCAGAGTACATTCTGGCAGATATAGAGGATTCGCTTGGGAACTTCGACAATCCGCTCTATGGCAAAGTGGCCTCTCTTTGCCATGATGTGCTGGTAAAAGGAGGGACTTTTGATCAAAATTATTTCCTGCAACACGATGCCCAGGAGATCAGGGATCTGGCCGTCGATCTGCTTTCAGCGCCATGGGAACTTTCGCCGAACTGGGTGGAACGCTGGAATTACCCCCTGCAAAACCAGCCCATGCCCGACCTCAATTTTGACACGGATATGAAACAGGCGCTCGACCGTTTCAAATTACGTAAAATACAGAAAATGTGCGAGATAAATCTTGGCCGAATAAAAACGGCTTCAGATTCGGGTGATGTGGATACCCTGATCCGATATATGAAAATACAACAAAAACTGACTGAAACGAGGAACGAGATCGCCAAACGGGGCGGGACGGTTGTGATGCCGAAATGATATTTCCATAACCTGCAACATCTGCCTGCTACCATGCAACTAACCATCCTCGGCACCTCTTCCGGCGGACCTTTTCACGGAAGGCATTACACTGCACAGGTATTACAGGTTGATAACCAACTATTCCTGATCGATTGCGGAGAGGGTACCCAAATGCAGCTGCACAGGTATAAAGTGAAATTCGACCGCTGCAACCATATTTTTATCAGCCATATGCACGGAGATCATGTGTATGGCCTGCTTGGATTGCTGACAAACTGGTGTCTCAAGAAACGCACCGCGCGCCTGCACGTTTTTTCTCCGCCCGGCCTGCGGGAGTGGGTAGAAACAAGCGCCCGTATTTGCCGAGTTACATTTCCCTATCCCATCGACTTTCATGAAGTGGATGCTGCCGTATCTGCGAAAATATTTGAAAACCATAACGTTGAGGTGTGGACAATCCCCCTCGACCATCGTGTAGCGACTTCCGGCTGGTTGTTCAGGGAAAAAATCAGGCCGCGCAACTTTCGCGCTGAAAAAGCGGATGAATATAACATCCCGTTTTCCATGATCCCGGGTATAAAGGCGGGGGCAGACTTTGTTTTGCCCGACGGCAGGGTAGTGCCGAATGCAGAACTGACGATTGATCCACCCGCACCCCGGTCCTTCGCTTTTTGCAGCGACACGGCGCCATCAGAAACGGTTGTCTCTGTTGTCCGCGGCGTCGACCTGCTCTATCATGAAGCGACGTTTACGGACGAGCACCTTGCAGAAGCGGCCATTGCCTTTCATTCCACGGCAACTCAGGCCGCTTCGATAGCGCGAAAGGCAGGCGTGAAAAGGCTGATTATCGGTCATTTTTCGGGCAGATATGTTAATGAAGAACAACTTCTTCAGGAAGCAAGGACCCAATTTGCAGAGACCTATGCAGCCGAAGAGGGCAGGGTAGAGAAGGTCTAAATACTCCTGCATGCATACCAAATACGAAAAAAACAGTATATTTGGAAACGCATTCCCTTGCGTTTCCTGTACATTATAAAATCAAAACCAAATGGCATCACTTTCAAATAATGCTTTCCTGGCTCTGCAGGAGCCCAAATTTGCCAATTCGACCCACCTGAACGGCTTTTTTATCGGACGAACCGGCAATGATTTTATTGACTGGTTCAACAAAAACCTTGCGGGCAAAGGCACCTTCGCTAACAGAAAAATCAGCCCGGATCTGAGCAAAGGGGAAGATATGATGGCTGTCAAACGCGAGTTTGCCGAATTCTGGGACTCCATTCCACTGGTATTCAAACAATCCGAAATCACGTTATTCGATTTTGCCGCTCTGATGTGTATAGCGATCAATGAAACGAGCGGCCGTTTTCGCTCGGTGACCGAATTATGCGGGAGAGGAGCAAAGGATAAAAACGGCGTCCGGCATGAAGGTCTTGCCTATGCATTTGACCTTGTCCGCGGCGTCAAAAAATCATACAACACGCTGGCGGGAAACAAAAGCGCTTTCGATTGTTTTTCCAATCCCGTTTTTTGTGCGGCACACCGTGGCCTCGGATTATCCGATGTGCTTTCAGCGCCATCACAACCGGACAAAGTGGACCCCGTATGGAAAGGAGATGTCTACCCCTCCGGGAGATTTCCGGTTATTGAAGACCTTGCTGTCACGGGTTTTGTGATGCAGGCTGACTTTTACAAGTTCCGGGGCCGCGGGCCGATCCAGATAACCGGCCGGCCGCCATACAAGCGGATCGCGCAGTTTATCCAGAATTATGACGGGCCGAGTGACATACTTCAAAAATACAAGGCCCGCTGGCAAAGCCTTTCTGCCGACGATGCCTGCTACGTCAGCAATGACATGGACTGGGATGAAATATTCACTGTAAAATCTATCGTGGCCTTGTCCCTCAGGCTGTATGCCGATCTGGCCGTACCCTCCAAAAACATGTTTATCATGTCGCAGGATTTTGATGTATTGAATGCCAATACACGGCAGACGGGTTCTATATGGAGTGTCGGCCGTATCATAAGCGGCATAGAAAAATATGCCAACGAAGAATACAAGCCGCGGGTAGTCGAGATGCTTGAAAAGATAGCAGAGCAGGTCCGGCAGCGGATTTGAAAACCAAATTCCAGGGTTTTCCCGAAATTTATCCGACAACGGCAGCGCATATTTGTATCCTGATCGAGGCTTTACCTGATTCGAACCCGGTTGTGTTTTGCAAAAAAACGAATGTTGCAAAAGTGCTTTTAAAAGCGAAAGGCTTCCGTTCCCGGAAGCCTTTGCGAATCAAACTTGCAGCGTATTTGTATTTATTTGCATGGTCGTGTTCAGGCGAGTTTTTCAATATCGCGGATAAGAATACTGTTGCGATTGAAATAGATCAGGTTTGACTTTCGCAGGTCATTCAGCACCGAGGTGACTGTCTGACGGCTTGTACCCGTCAGATTGGCGATATCCTGCTGGGTCAAATGGTGCTTTAGTAATGTTTCGTAGCCCACGCGGCGGCCTTCCTTGCCAGCTGTTTCTACCAGAAACTCGATGATTCGCTCCCGGGCATCCTTCAACACCAGTTTTGCCAGACGTTCTTCCACGCGTTGCAGTCTCTGGGTCAGGTGCTGCAAACATGCAAAAACGAGGCGCTGGTTTTGTTGCATCAATTGCTGGAAGTCGGCGATTTTGATCGACAGGTACTCCACTTCATCGTGAAGCGCCTGGGCAAATTCGCTTCTCCTCGTTTCACCCGCCAGGGCCAGATCGCCAAAAAGCATTTCAGGTTGCAATATCTCTTTTATCACTTCCCGGCCGTCCTGCGAAAAAGTACCCGTTTTTACCCGGCCTTTTATCAGGAGGTACAGATAATCGGCGGGTTCGTCGGGCATAAAAATGAATTGAAATTTTGGCGCCTTCCGAAACTGGGCAATAGCGGCAAGTTGCTCCAATTCAACGGTGCTCAGCGGGGTCAATACGGAAAGTTTTCCAAGGAATTGAATCATTGAGCTCAGTTCCATAACGTAGTAGTTTTTGTTAGAAAGCAGTTGTTGTTTATTTGCGTAAATCCCGTAGTTTGTTCGGATTAAAACACGCTCCGGTTCGGAACAAAATGTGACAGGAATTTGCCCTTACCGGGATATGCTCGAAGGATGTTTGGGGCTTGATTTTCTTTACGATACAAAAGTATACAGGAGGCTTGTGGATAAAAAGAACATTTTAATATGTTTGTCGGAGATTATTTCAGACAATATATTTCATAAACCATTGATAATAAATAATATATGTTATCGTTCTCTCAAAAAATATTACAATATTTTTTGGCATTGTTTTAGAAACAAGTATATACAAATGTGGGAATGGCAAGTATTTTTGCTGTTCCAAACGTTTGGCTATCCTTTTTTTAGTCCCGGGCGCCCGCTGCCGGCCGATCCTTTTTCCTTCCATTTTTCTTACCTCGTCATTACTCCGAACGAAATTGCCATGAATATCCGACGTCCCTTATTGATCGCGGGAACCCTCGTCTTGCTTCATTTTTTTCCGAATAACCGTTGCCTGGGAGCAGTTACAACCGATACTTGCGACAACCCGATCCAAATCAGTTCTCTTATTATCACCAACTCTGCCTGCGGTGATTCGGCAGGCGTTATCCTGATCAGTTTGGCGGGCGGCAATACGGGGTATTCCTTTCACTGGACGCCCGATGTTTCCGATTCAAATATTGCCTTTGGCCTCAAAGCCGGGGCATATCATATTCATATTATCAATACATCCAGCCCGGCCTGCACACTCGACACTACCGTCATTATCAATAACTCGAACGGCCCTGCCGTGCAGGTTGCCGAGGTGTTGCCTTCTAATTGTGTAGCCTCCAACGGTAAAGTAACCCTGTCACCGGCAAGCCTTGATTACATGTGGAGCAATGGAGAAACCGGCGCTGTCAACAGCGGCCTGGACAGCGGATGCTATTATGTAACGGCCACCGAACCGGGCACCGGCTGTTATGCTGTTTTGAAAGTGTGCGTACCGAATACCAACCCATTGAAAACGACCTATGAAATAACCGAGCCCGCCAAGTGCGGACTGCCTGCCGGAACAGCGACGGTAAAAGTGACCGGCGGCTCCGGGCAATACAGTTACAGTTTTGGCAATACACCGGTCGTTTCGGATCTCCCGCCGGGGATTTTTACTTTTTTTGTTGTCGATAATCTGACAGGCTGCCTTGATACGGTAACTATCATTATGACGGAAGCGCCGCTATCTGGTACGGTCAATATTCACCCCTTTAATATCCAATGCGCGGGTTCCGGCCAGGGGAATGTTGAATTCGACGTTGTGCCCGGCCCCAACTTCAAAACACCGTACACATTTGCGCTCTGGGATGCGAATGGTACACCCCAATCGCCCGGGAGTCTTGCCGCCGGTACATATTTCCTCCAAATTGCAGATGCAGACAGCTGTTTGCTTCCCGTTGATACATTTCTCATATCCGAACCACCCGTTTTTGTAGCGGGCGCAAACGCTGTGGCGGCTACCTGCAATGAAGGTGGCAGCATACAAATGACACTGACGGGCGGCAACGGCAGATTTATTGTCGATTGGGCAGATTTGCCGGGTTTTGATAATCCGGTGAATCGTGCGAACCTGCAAGCAGGCTACTATCATGCTACCGTATACGATAGTCTGTTTTGCGCGTATCCCGTTGATTCTGTGTTGATTCCTTCTTACTGTGGTACGCCGGAAACGCTACTGCTGGTAGTTGGCGCAGGCAAGACGGATTCGATTTGCCTGATGCCGCCCGCGGGTGTTGATGCAGGCGACGTATCATTTTCGGTCGTCGGCCCGAACAATCCTCTTTTTGGGACCTGGTCGCTCAGCCCTTCGGGCTGCGCGGTGTACAAGGCCGGTCTCGTCCCCGCATTTGGCATCGACCCTCTGTGTGTTGCCATACATGCCCCTACGACGGGCCTGAGTGATACGATCTGTATTGTTGTGAACATTACGACAGTTCCACCGGAAAAGGACTCCATCTATTTTGCCGTGCAGGAGGGCAGTTCAGCCACAGCGTGCGGATATGTACCTGCCAATTTTAATAACCGGAAGGTATCCAGTCTGGACGGGTCCGGCCTGAATGGCGCCAGCGACGCCTTTGGATCCTACACGATCGACCCTGTTTCGGCATGTATAACCTTTCAGTCGTTCGGACAAACGGGGTATAATGTTGATTACATCAGTCTGGCGGTGTGCGATACGGTATTACGCCAATGCCGGATTATCTGCTACATCCCGACCGTTCTGGCGCAGGACGGCTGCTCAGACGGTATTTTTTTGCCGACCGGCCTTACTCTTTCCGCGAGTGATTGTGACGCCGGCGCCGAGTCTTGCGTCCCCGTCCCATTTTCCCAGATTGGCGAGTATGTCATTCTGGACAACGGCCTGCCTTATGCCGCATCCTCCTTTTCGCCATGCAACCCGGGCACCGTGCTCTCATACACCATCCGATTAAACGGAGGGCCATATCAACTGAACGAGTGGACTGTGAACGGCCAGACATATTCAGGTTTTTTTACCAATGCCTATGAATTGTTGAGTATCCTGAATAAAAATGACCCTTCACCCGGCTGGTCTCTCGAAAAAGACTCGGTTTTCATTGGCGGAAATATCGCCCAGAACTATGGACCGTTAAATATACTGTCAGCACAGGATCATACATACAAGGTCTCGCCTGTAACAAAAAACATTGCGATGGGCACCGTTATGCGTTTCGCAACCGGCGCCCATGAAATTACCTTCAGACGTGCCGAAACCGGCTGCCTCGATACCATACATGTAAAAGTTGTTTGTACCGGTTGCCCGCCCCTCCACAATTATACGCCTGATAATCAGGGTAATATCGTCTGGAATTTGTCGAATTGCCTGTCAGACACAATTTTTTGCACCAATATTGCAAGCCAGGATCTCGATGATTACAGCATCAGCGACCACGGTAATCTGTTTTCCGGTTTTGCTGCCTGCGGAACCAATATCGGATTCCGGCTCGATACGGGTTTTCATGAAATACAGGTTCTGAACAATATTACTTTTTGTGAATACAACATCAAATTTCAACTGAATTGCTCAGGCGGCTCCAGCGGGCAAAATCTGATAGCCGTGCCGGATGCAGCAGCAACCCCTAAGAACACAGCGGTTGAAATGGACCTCATTGCCAACGACATCATCCGGGGCATCAAGGGAAACAGGTCGGGCCTCTCGGGCTTTGACATATTGAACAATCCTGATTTTGGACAATTGACGTACGACGATTTTTTTGCAAAAGTCACCTACCATCCCGAACATGATTTCTGTGGCATCGATACATTTACATATCAGATTACAGATACGACCGGGCTGCGATCCTCGGCCCTTGTGAAGGTGACCGTTCTTTGTGATAAAGTACTGATATACAACGGAATATCACCCAATGGAGATGGCAAAAACGACGTATGGCATATTGCCGGAATCGAGTTGTATCCGGAGAACGAGGTTCGGATATTCAACCGTTGGGGCAACCTCGTCTTTGAACAAAAGAGTTATACCAATCAACACGCCTGGGACGGAACCTGGAATGGCCACTACCTGCCCGACGGGACCTATTTTTATCAAATAGACCTTGGCGATGGCGAAAAACCGATGAGCGGCTACTTGCAAATACTGCGCTAGTAAAAACAACGGGGTTGTTGCCGGCAAGGCAACAACCCCGTTTATCAAAAGGCTGTAAAGGCGCTAATATTCATCCTCATTGAAGAAAAAGTCATCGTGTCGGGGATAATCGGGCCAAATATCTTCGATGCCTTCATACATCTCACCGTCGTCTTCCAGTTCTTCCAGGTTATCGATTACCTCGCCAGGTGCGCCGGAGCGGATGGCATAATCAATCAATTCGTCTTTAGTAGCCGGCCAGGGGGCTTCTTCGAGGTAGGAGGCCAGTTCAAGAGTCCAGTACATAGAGTCTTATCGTTCGTTAAAAAAGTTGAGGTTCTAACAACAGGTTTTCAGCGTATGGGTTGCTTCACAACGATTGTTTTCAAAACAAATTTTGAAAAAAACAAACGCATGTGTAAAAAAGAAAAAGCGATCGAGGCTTCGATTTTTACAAAATCAGCATGGCATCTCCGTAGCTGAAAAAGCGGTATTGCTCTTTTACAGCCTCATTGTAGGCTTCCATGACGAGTTCGAAGCCGCCAAATGCGCATACCATGATCAGCAGACTCGATTTTGGCAAGTGGAAGTTGGTGACCATGCTGTTGGCGATGCTGAATTCGTAGGGCGGGTAAATGAATTTATTTGTCCAGCCTTCTACGGTCTTCAACATTTTTTCGGCAGAAACAGCCGTTTCAATAGAACGCATGACGGTAGTGCCGACCGAGCATATTTTCTTGTTGGCCTGGATTCCTTTATTCACCGTTTCCGCCGCCTCCCTTGATATCCTGAAGTACTCGGCTTCCATTTTGTGCTTTGACAAATCTTCCACATCGATTGTGCGGAAGGTGCCCAGGCCGATATGCAGGGTCAATTCTGCAAAATTCACCCCTTTCAATTCGAGGCGTTTCATCAGTTCCCGGCTAAAATGCAACCCCGCCGTAGGCGCCGCTACAGCGCCCAGTTCCTTGGCATAGATCGTTTGATAGCGGTCCCGGTCGATGGCTTCCGGCTCGCGCTCGATGTATTTGGGAAGCGGCGTGTTGCCGAGGCGGGAAAGCTCGCGTTGAAAGTCATCTTCGGTGCCGTCGAAGAGAAACCGAATCGTACGACCGCGCGAGGTAGTGTTATCCACTACTTCCGCCACAAGTGCGTCATTGCCGTTTTCGTCTTCGAAATACAACTTGTTGCCAACCCTGATTTTGCGGGCGGGATCTACCAGCACGTCCCAAAGTCGGGCGTCATGGTTGAGTTCCCGGAGCAAAAACACTTCAATCTTGGCTCCCGTCTTTTCTTTCTGGCCAAAAAGTCTTGCGGGAAAAACTTTTGTGTTGTTAAAAACCATTACATCCCCGTCGTTGAAATAACCGAGGATGTCTTTGAAAATTTTGTGTTCGATTTTGCCTGTGTCGCGGTGTACTACCATGAGGCGACTCTGGTCGCGTTCATCGGCAGGGTACTGCGCGACGAGTTCTTTTGGCAGGTTAAAATTGAAACTGGAAAGTTTGGTGCGCATTGTAAATTGTCAAGGGCAGATTTTAACACTGTTGATTCAGTGCTGCGTCCTTTGATTTCGATCTTTGGCGAAATATTATTGTGAACTGTTGTTTTGGCTGCTTTTCAAGGCATCGGCCCTAAAAATGGGTGCAAAAATAGAAATAATCCTGAAAGGTAAATTTGCCATCATCTTTTTTTCAGCGAATGCAATGATTACTGCATTTTAGATGCCAATAACGGGCGAAAAAGCCAGGCAACAACGATTTATCTGAAAAGAATATTATGGACTTGCCGGTTTTCAGCCCTTACGGCATCCGTCAGGCTCCCCAGATAGGCCGCCAAATTGCCGGCGATCTGCGCTTTGATCAAGGCGGAACCGACAATCGCCACGTCTGCATGCCTGAGCACCGCCCGGACATGGCCGGGCGTCGAAATGCCGAAACCGATACCTATGCGGGCCCCCGGATTCGCCTCCCGGATAGTCGAAATGATCTGCAGTAGCCCGGTATGCAGGCTGAAATCACTACCGGTAATTTTAAAATCCGACATGAGATAAAAGAAGTCGCAGCCCAAACGCAACAGGCTTTGCAGGCGTCGGGGCGATATGTTGGCTGCCAGCACAGGCACCAGTGAAACTCCGCTTCCCGCCTTGCCGGATATGGATTTCAGGGAAAACAAATCGCTCAACGGACTGTCGATAGGAAGATCGGGTATGATCAGGTGCCTTACGCCCATCTGTTCCATCTTCGAGACAAAACGCCCTGCTCCGTATGTATACACCCGATTGGCGTATGACATGACCATTATTTCCTGTTTCGGGTATCGCGCCCTGAGCCATTGCAACGCGGCGAGGCAATCCTCAACCTGCACGTGCTGGTTTTCCACTGCTTCCCTGCAGGCTGCCGTGATAAGCGGGCCATCGGCAGTCGGATGCGAAAAAGGGATTTGCAATTCGAGGATGTTGCAACCTGCAGCGATATAGGATTCGGCGGACCGGATGCTGTCCGGGAGTGTGGGATACCCCAAAACCAGGTGGGCCATCAGTCCTTTGGATGCCCCGGGAGGAGCATTCTCTTTTGTTTTATACATGTTTCTGTATGTATTTCAGGGAGTTACAAGTTCTGAAACAGGAGCTGTGCTATCCACCAAATGCCTTGCATAAGCGAGCAGATTATCCTGCTGAAAATGCCGCATGGTGATGAAAAGATCTTTTTCGCCGCGACCGGAAGCATTGACCACGATGATTTTGTCGCTCGTCAGTTGCCCGGCCAGTCTAAATGCGTACGCGAATGCATGGGCTGATTCGAGTGCCGGAATAATGCCTTCCTCCTGCGCCAGCGTCCGCACGGCTTCCAGCGCATCATCGTCGGAAATGCTTTCAAATTGCACGCGCCCGGCATCCGAAAGCCAGGCCAGGATGGGACTTATGCCACAATAATCCAGGCCTGCCGAAACGGAATGCGTGGCAGCGATATTGCCGTTTCCATCCTGCAGAAAATAGGAGAAATAGCCTTCAAATAATCCTTTTTCGCCGTGGATAATTTTGGCGGCGTGTTCGCCGGGAGCAGTACCGCGCCCGCCGGCCTCCACCCCGATAAGGGCTACCTCTGGATTATCCAGAAAATCGAAAAACATGCCCATGGCGTTGGATCCCCCGCCCACGCACGCGATGCACACGTCGGGAAGCCGCCCGGTTGCCGCTTCGCACTGCCGTTTTATCTCTTCTCCCACGATTTTCTGGAAGAAGGTGTTCATCAGCGGGAAAGGGTGGGGGCCCACCGCCGAGCCCAGCAGGTAATATGTATCATCGGGATGCGCAACCCAGTCTTTAAAAGCGGCGATCACAGCGTCATTGAGCGTTTGGCTGCCATCTTCTACCGCAATCACGCGGGCGCCGAGCAATTCCATCCAGTAAACATTGGGCCTTTGGCGCTCGTAGTCTTTTTTTCCCATATAGACCGTGCAGTCAAGCCCCAGACGGGCGCAGACAGCCGCTGTGGCATAGCCGTGTTGCCCTGCTCCGGTTTCCGCGATAATACGATGCTTTCCCAGTTTTTTTGCCAGCAGCGCCTGGCCGATGCAGTGATTGATCTTGTGGGCGCCTGTATGGTTCAGTCCTTCGTTTTTTAAAAATATTTGTGCTCCGCCAATCTTTTCCGACAAACGAGGCAACGGCGTAAATGCAGTCGGGCGACCGGAAAAATGGTTCAGCATGCTTCTGAACTCAGCCATGAAGCCTGCGTCGTCTTTCGCCGCCTCAAATGCCGAGGCAATTTCCAGCAACCCCGGCATGAGTATTTCCGGCACGAAACACCCGCCGAAAGAGCCAAACCAGCCGTCAGACCCGAGTATATTATCCTTATAGGCGGGTATTTCAGCAAAGCGATTTGCCGGAATACGTATATTTTCCCGATTTCTGTGCAAACCGGCAATTTTATGTCTCACATCCGATATTTTCCCTTCGTCCGGCGCCCCATCCAATTCAATTCCGGATGCAATATCGACGCCAATACAGTTTTCGAATGCCAGAACCGCATCGAGGTTGTCTGCATGCAACCCGCCCGCGAGCAAAAACGGGTAGGGAAAATCGGCGGGGATGACCGGCTCTGCCGGCCGGCCACTGCCGGGAACCGCCCCGTCGAGAATAAACAGGTCCACATCGGGCGCATACAATTCCAGTTGTTCCAGATCTGAGTATTCGCGAATGGCGCAGGCAAGTATTATTTTACATCGCAGACTTCTGACAAAATCGGGTGAAACGTCGCCGGCGTACAACTGTATCCTTTGAAACGGATATTTTTGTAAAATCTCGCGAATTTCCGTTTCACTATTGCGGTAAAAAACAGCAACTGTGTTGGGCGGCAACGGCATGTCGTTCAACATTGCCGCATCAATTTTTCTTTTGGATACCGGCGAAAAATTGATGCCTATGAAGTCTGCCGTTTCTTCCCGCAGCAGGCGTTCGGATCGGATGCCGCATGCCTTGAATAAAAACCGGGCGTGCTCCCCGCTTTTGAAAAATCGGGCAAAATCGGCCACCCCATTGCCGTGTTGCATAAGCCCGGTACCTATCAGAAATCCGTCTGCGCCGCGAACTGACTGAAAATCACGGTAATCGATTATTCCGGACTCGGCAATGACATGCCGCTTGCCCGATTTTTTGGCCAGGACGTTGGTGCGGTTCAGCGCCGTGCGGAACGTGCTCAGGTCGCGGTTGTTGATGCCCAGCACCGGAAAATCCAGGTGCATAACCGTTTCTAGTTCCTTTTCGTCATGTACTTCAACGATCACACCCATTCCCAGCGAAGCGGCCAGGCGGCGAAGGTTTTCCATCTGCTCCGGGTCCAGGATTGCCGTAATCAATAAAATAATATTTGCCCCGTTTTGCCTCGCCAGGTATATCTGTATCGGGTCGAGGATGAAATCTTTTTGCAGGAGCAGGACGTCCGTATCGCGCAACAATACAGATGCAGCGGCCAGATCTGCAAGGCTGCCCCCAAAAAACGTCGTGTCTGTCAGGACGGAAACCGCCCGGGCGCCGCTTTTTACGTAGGCCGGTATTTGCTCCTCAACAGAAGAGTGCTCCTTGATCCAGCCTTGCGAAGGGCTTTTCCGCTTGAATTCTGCGATAAAAAAGGGCCTGTTGACGATCACCGACGCATTCAGTTCCGCATAAAAATCTTTTTCCGACGGCTCCACATTGTTTTTTAGCGCATCCGGATTGTACTGCCTGTACAATCCGTCGATCTCAATACGTTTCTGGCGGACGATATTTTCCAATATATTTTTCATGCGACCAACAGTTGGGCGGGAATTTCCTCCCGCTGAAAAGCAAGGTATCGTTCAAGCATCTCGCCGAGGGCTCCCGATTTGATTTTGGATTCCATCATCCGGTATGCTTCGGGCAGCGGAACAGGCTCCAGAAAACGATTGTAGATAAAGGCAGTGTTGACAGCCACCAGTTTGTAATGCTCCGAGTTGATATCGCCGCTTATGATTTGTTGCGCGATATGAAGGCTTTCCGCCGGATTTGCTGAAAAAACAGCGTCTGCAGCAACGGGGACCAGGCCAAAATCGCCGGGCGTCAGTTCATACATGCTTTTTCGGCCTCCTGCATATTCCAGAACCCGGGTTGGGCCGCTGACGCTGATTTCATCGAGCCCTTCGTTGCCGCGTGCAACGATCACGTGTTTTTTGCCCATTTTTACGGCCGTTTCAAAAATAACGTCCATCAGATCGGCGAATGCCGTTCCGATAAATTGCCTCCCGGGCTGACACGGGTTGATGAGCGGACCCAATGTGTTGAAAATGGTCGGCACGGCGATGTTGGCGCGAGTAGACGCAAAGTGCCGGAATACGGGATGCACGGCCGGTGCAAAAAGAAAGGCCAGGTTGGTCTTTTGTAGCCCGGCAAGCGTTTTTTCGACCGAAAATGCGACCGGAATGCCCAGTTTTTCGAGTAGATTGAAGCTTCCGAATCTTCCGGCCGCGGCGCGGTTACCGTGTTTTGCAATTTTGAGCCCGCAATGCGCCAATAACAAAGCGGTCAGCGTGGAAGTATTAATACGCGGCAACCCGGACCCGCCGGTGCCGCAGATGTCTACAGATTCTGGGCATAAAAGTTCTCCGCTCAAATGGCTGAAGTCCATCAACGCCCGTACGAACCGGACAAGGTCGGTGGCGCTTCTCAACCGGTGACTGAGCGAGACAAGCAGGATTTGCTTTTGGTTTTCCGAGAGCTGGCCCTCTTCCACCGTCTCGAGGAACAGGCGAAGTGCAGGGGTGTCGAGGGCCGAATTCCCTTGTAACTGGCCGGCGATTTTATGAAATACCCTGTTCCCGATCGCCAGTTTGCCCAGCACAACATTTTTCAACATCTGCATACCGGCATTATTGCGCATACTCAGCACGGATTCCGGGTGGAACTGTATGCCTTCGATCGGGAGGCTTCTGTGCCGGACGCCCATAACGGTCTGATCCTCTGCGCGAGCGCTCACCTCGAGATCCGGCGGGATCACGTCGGCAGCCCAGGAGTGGTACCGGGCAACGGGAATGCCATTTTCAAGTCCGGTAAAAATGCCGCGGCCATCGTGGGTTAAGGGCCGGGATTTTCCGTGCACCGGCGCGATATTGGCAAGGGTACCCCCAAAAAACTCGACCAGCGCCTGGTGTCCGAGACACACGCCCAATATGGGTTTGCTGCGATAAAACCGCTGTATGATCGCCATCATGTTGCCAGCGTTACGTGGCACGGAAGGGCCGGGAGAAAGCACCAGAAGGTCGAAATCTTCCCCGTCCAGCGTCTCCGGCAAAACGGTATTCCGGTACACCTTGACGGAGCAGCCGAGTTGCCGGAAGAAGTCAACCAGATTATAGGTAAAAGAGTCAAAATTATCGAGAACAAGGACTTTATTGATCATGGTGCCGGGTTTATTGAAAATATTCCACCGCAGCCTGAAAGGCTCCGGCTTTGATCCGTGTTTCACGGAGTTCATTTTCAGGAATGGATTCATAGAGCAGGGTAGCTCCGGTGCAATAAGACAGAATGCCATCGCGGATATGTGCCGTTCGAATGGTAATCGCAGTATTTACATCCCCGTTGAACAGCAACCATCCGATGCAGCCGCCGTAATATCCGCGACTGTGTTGCTCTATTTGCTCAATGTAATTCATGGCGGCTATTTTGGGGGCTCCCGTGAGCGTCCCGGCGTTCAGGGAGGCAATGAGTGCATCAAAACCGGAATACCGGTCTTCCAGCGTGCCGCTCAGCTGTGCGACCGTGTGCGTGACGTGCGAATATTTTTCAACGATCCGGTAGTGATCAATTTCGATACCGGGCTTGCAAATGCGGGCCAGGTCATTCCGTCCCAGATCGATCAACATATCGAGTTCGGCGTTCTCTTTCGGGTCATTGAGCAATTGCATCATCAGGAAGTGGTCTTCAATCGGGTTGGCTGCCCGCCGGATACTGCCGGAAATGGGGCGAAGGGTAGCGCGGCCCTGTTCATAACGCAGCATCATTTCCGGGCTGGCGCCCAAAAGTACTTCGTCTCCAAAATCAAAATAGAACAGGTAAGGCGACGGGTTTATCTGTTTATACCTTTTGTACAGACCCAGCAGATCACCTTCGACAGAGGCTACCAATTTGCGCGACAGCACAATTTCAAGTAATTCACCTGCGTGGCACAAGCGCACTCCTTCCGCAACCTGTGCCATAAACGTCTCGTCGTCCGGCGCAGCGTGAAATTTTCCAATGCGCAGTTTGTCTGCCGGGTGAGCCGCGTCCGGGTTTTGCCCTGTTCGTCGCAACAGTGATTCTGCATCCCGTGCTGCCTGATCTGAATCCCGGCGCGTTACATACAGCGTCAGGTCTTGCGTCAAATGATTGAACAACAGAATATTATCAAAAAGGAACAGGTGAAAATCGGGGTCCGGATCGGGTTTGCCATGCAGGATATCTTCAAACTGGTAAACAAAGCGATACGAAAAGGCTCCGTACAAGCCCATAAAATTCTTCTCAGGCGATGGGAAGGCCGCCAGTAACCGGCGCAGCGGCTGAACGATGTTGAGCCGGTCAAGGCGGTTCTCTTCCGCACCGGTGAATGGTGTCCGCGGGATTTGCAGTACAAATCGTTCCGAACTAATATCCAGCAAAAACGCTTCATACTCGCGTATGATAAGATCAAAGAAAGGCTTTCCGCGTTCGTGCAGCAGCCGGCCTTCCAGCAATTCTTCCTTTCCAATCAGTTCCAGACCGGGTTCGAGGCCAATAACCGACATGCGACTGCTTTTGTCCGATACGGCTGCCGACTCAAACAGGCAGGATGGCATGGCGGTCCGGGCATTGCCATAAAAGTGCAGCGCGTCTGCGTAGGGTAATCGTTGTGTGTGGGTGTAAAACATTGTTTGTATCAGTGTAATAGTACAATGATACAAAGGTGATATAAATTTTCCCTGCGAACCAAATGTTTTTTAAAAAAAGATGGAAAATATGCGCGCAGGCGCTCAATCGGCCCGCCAGGCAGGAAGAAAACGATCTATTTCTTCCTTGTTTTCTCTGTAGACCTTCGCTCCGCGCGTGGCTGTAACTACGCTGCACGGCACCTCTTTGCTAACCTCGCGCTGACTCAGCCCGCGGTTGAGGGCGTCAAAAATGCGCCAGCGTTCCTGCATCATGGCGCGTTCGTGGTCGGTAAAAGTGAGTTTCAGCAGGGCTTCGAAATCACTTTCGCTGGAGATCGATTTAAATAATTTGTACAGCATAGTGGCACTTCCTTGTGGGTGTATTGTACTCAAATCAAATTGGGGGTGCTGCTTCGCAAGCAGAACCCCCAATAAATTTTTATGCAATAACCAGGTCTTTCTGCGCTTTTTTGCGCTCAAAATCTTTCAGATACACTTTGCGCAGGCGAATGTTTTTGGGCGTCACTTCCACGTATTCATCCTCCTGGATATATTCGAGTGCTTCTTCCAGCGTAAAGCGCCGCGGCGGGGCGAGAGAGGCTTTGTCGTCCGAGCCGGAAGCGCGCATATTGGTGAGTTTTTTCGTTTTGGTCACATTGATAACGAGGTCGCCCGGGCGGTTGTTTTCGCCGATTACCTGACCTTCGTAAACCTCCTGTCCGGGTTCTACAAAGAATGTCCCCCTGTCCTGCAGGTTGTCGAGCGAATAGGCGATCGCAGTACCCGTTTCCATAACGATGAGCGAACCGTTCTGACGACCGGGTATATCTCCCCTCCAGGGTTCGTAGCCCATGAAACGGTGCGTCATGATCGCTTCGCCCTGTGTAGCTGTCAGGATATTGGACCGCAATCCGATGATGCCCCTCGACGGAATGTCAAAGCGCAGCAGGAAGCGATCGTTTTTCGGTTCCATGCTTTTCATCACACCTTTCCGGCGCGTCACGTATTCAATGCACTTGCCGCTGGTTTCTTCCGGCACGTCGATGGTAAGTTCCTCAATGGGCTCGTTTTTGACTCCGTTTATCTCTTTTACAATAACCTTGGGCTGGCCGATCTGCATTTCATAGCCTTCCCGGCGCATGGTTTCGATCAGGATGGAAAGGTGCAATACACCTCTGCCGAAAACCATAAATGAATCGGCCGAACTGGTTTCTTCCATGCGCATGGCGAGGTTCTTCTCCAGTTCCTTCTCGAGGCGCTCCCGTACGTGGCGGCTGGTGACGAATTTGCCTTCCTGTCCGAAAAACGGTGAATCGTTGATCGTGAAAAGCATAGACATTGTCGGCTCGTCGATGGAAATCGGGTCGAGCGCTTCCGGATTTTCATAATCCGCGATGGTATCGCCGATTTCAAAGCCGTCAACACCTACCACGGCGCAAATATCGCCTGCCTGAACGGACGGCACTTCCTTTTTAGCCAGGCCATCGAAGACGAAAACCTGCTTGATGCGGTGCTTCTGTACTTTTCCATCCTTTTTCACCAGCGAAACCTGTTGATTGGCGTTCAGGTTCCCGCGGGTAAGGCGGCCGACCGCGATGCGACCGATATAATTGGAGAAATCCAGCGAGGTGACGAGCAGCTGGGTTGTTCCTTCCTCTACGACAGGCGCGGGTATGTACTTGATGATATCGTCAAGCAGAATGGTAATGTCTTCTGCAGGTTTTTTCCAGTCATGGCTCATCCATCCCTGTTTGGCGGAGCCGAAAACAACCGGGAAATCCAGTTGGTCTTCGGTTGCGTCGAGGGCGAACATCAGGTCGAACACCTGTTCGTGCGCCCAATCGGGATTACAGTTGGGCTTGTCGACCTTGTTGATAACGACGACCGGCTTTTTGCCCATCTCGAGGGCCTTTTGCAGCACGAAGCGGGTCTGGGGCATCGGGCCTTCAAAGGCGTCTACAAGGAGCAGCACCCCGTCGGCCATATTGAGTACGCGCTCTACTTCGCCGCCGAAATCGGCGTGCCCCGGTGTGTCGATGATATTGATCTTGACACCTTTATAATGTATGGCAACATTCTTTGCAAAAATGGTGATGCCACGTTCGCGTTCCTGGTCGTTGCTGTCCATTATCAAATCTCCGGTCACTTCATGTTCCTTAAAGACCTTGGCAGCGTGAATGATTTTGTCGACAAGGGTAGTCTTGCCATGGTCTACGTGAGCGATGATGGCAACATTGCGGATATTTTCCATAAAAAGCGAAATTGTGGCAGGCCAGGGGTTTTTGTTTAGACAGAAAGAATGTAAAAAGGTTTCGAAAACGGAGCGATCCGGCTTTCCGGACTCCTTTTTGAAAAGAGGCGCAAAGGTATGCTTTTCCTTTGTGGGAAAAAAGTGTACTTCGATTCAGAAATTGTTAATAAAAGATGAAAAATTAACAATCATTTGGTTCGGACAAAAAAAACACCCAAAAAACAAAATTTTATTTCTCAAAATTGTTCTTACTTTTGTGCATCTTGTATACCATTTCAGTGCCCGGCAGACCGGCATTTTAACTAGTACCCTGTGCATGAACGGGAAGGACCAATTGAGAGCGCAGGTATCAAATCCTGACGGCTGCCGGGTTTTTTCTTTTCCCTCTCTCCGGAGAGAAACAAGGGAGTTTTTTGATTTTCCCGGTTAAAACCTCCCTTTCTTTTCCGCAGCGTTCTTTCGATGTTTTTCATAAAAAAACACGAATTTTTGCGAAAACAGGGGCAAAAATCCACTTCCTGAATGCGGGGCCGTTTTGAGTTTGAACGTTCTGTCAATTCCCTTCCAGCGTGTTTCGCGGTTTTTTCCGTGGCATTACGGTGCCATCCAGGTACAATATTTTGCGGGAATTGGGCCGTGAGTTGTCGTACACAACAATACCGGGTTGTGTATGTCCGGCCTTGCCGGCGCTGTCGAATTCAACCCTGATGGTCGCGGTTTCTCCCGGCATAATTGAATTTGCCGGAAATCGCAACACAGTGCAGTCGCAACTGGCCTTGACATTCCTGATGATATACGGACTTTCACCGGTATTGGTTACCTTGAAGGAGTCAAGTAAAATCGCTCCCTCGTATATGTCTCCGAAAAAAAGTGTGTCCGGTTTCCAGATCACGGTTGTGCGTTCGCTGGAAACGGGGGAAAACTTTTGCATTTGCGACTTGTTTTCCCGGCCGGCCACAGAATCATCCGCCTGGGCCATCAGGCTTGAACCGGCCAATAAAATGGAAAAAAGACAGACAATAATTTTCATGGATATGCAACATGTTTTTGGAACAGGTAAGCAAAGATAAGGCTGTTGCACGGTTATCGGGCATAAAAACAAAAACTTCCGGGTCATACGACACCGGAAGTCTTGCAAGTGCGGGAAGGGGGAGTCGAACCCCCACACCCTTACGGGCGTACGCCCCTGAAACGTATGCGTCTACCAGTTCCGCCATTCCCGCAAAGTTGGTTTCAAAAGCGGGTGCAAATGTAAGAGCGTTTTATTTTTTCGCAAGACCTTTTTTACTCCGGCCCTAAATTTTTTTTGATGAACTTTCTTGTTATCCAAACGGCCTTTATCGGCGACGTTGTGCTGGCTACCCCGCTTGTGGAAAAAATAAACCGGTTTTTCCCGGATTCATCCATTGATGTACTCGTTCGAAAAGGCAATGAAAAACTGCTTTCAGGCCATCCGCACATCCGAAAGGTATTGATCTGGAACAAAAAGGAGCACAAATACGCCGGCCTTATTTCCCTGTCCCGCCAGATACGCACAGAGCAGTACGATTGGGTTATCAACTGCCAGCGCTTTGCCGCTTCAGGTCTTCTTACCGTGTTTTCCGGGGCTCGCAACACGGTTGGTTTTGATAAAAACCCTTTTTCTTTCCTGTATTCCCGCCGGGTAGCGCATCGATACGGCAGTTCTGCCAGCCCCTTGCATGAAGTGGATAGAAACCTGTCCCTGATCACACATCTGACAGACAACAGTTCCGAAAAGCCGCGCCTTTATCCATCAACGGCGGATTTCGACAGGGCTGCCGAATTTGCCGGCGGGCAGCCGTACGTATGCATCGCTCCCACGTCGGTTTGGTTCACCAAGCAGTTTCCCGCTCATAAATGGCTGGAACTGATCCGGATCTTGCTGCCAAGGGGATACCGGATATTCCTGCTGGGTGGCAATGAAGACGTTCAGCCTTGCGAAGCCATGCGGGTTGCGGCCTCGCATCCCGAAGTGCGCAATGCAGCGGGCCGGCTTTCATTCCTGGAATCGGCTGCCCTGATGAAAGGCGCAGCCATGAATTACGCCAACGATTCGGCGCCCGTTCATATCGCTTCGGCAGTCGACGCGCCGGTAACTGCCGTTTTTTGCTCGACCGTCACCTCGTTTGGATTTACGCCCTTGTCCCGTCGAAGCCATATTGTGGAATCAAAGGAACATCTCGCTTGCCGTCCGTGCGGATTGCACGGCTTCAAGGCATGCCCGAAAGGTCATTTCGCCTGTGCCGAAAGCATTCGAGTCAGCGATTTTCCGGTTTGAAAATGTGCTGTTTTTTGAGGGAACGGTTGTTTTTTCGGGTTAAGCGGTAGTTTTTTAAAAAAAAATTACAAAAAGTAAATTTTTCCAGAGTTCGCATTTTCAGACATATAATATCATCTTTCCTTTAAATGTATGAGGACTGTTTTACAATATTTTCAAAAAAGTATAAAACAATTTACAAAGATGAAAACCCAAAAAACGCCATTTTGGCCTGTTTGGAAGGGGGCATATATCGCTGAATAAAAAAATTCGTTCATATTTGCATCACAATTAGTTGCTCACCTGACATTCATTGAAGAGCGACCCATCACGAAGACCGATACACAATACAATTTTCCGGGTTTCCGGCTTTGCTTTTTAAGCAGGTAATTTAAAAGGGAATTGCTGCAAAAAAGGCACTTTGAAAGACAAAGCACTTTTGACCATATTTTTGATAATCCTACCTTCATACTACGAGAAAACACTAGTATGGCCCACATAAAACCAGGGTATTTTCCTCACAGTTGATACCCGAAAGAAACAAGGCTCGCATGAGCAAAGAAAACCGAAGGCGGGGGCCCTCCGGTCCTTTCAAATGAGAAAGGGCGGAGGGCTGTTTTTTTATATTTATTTCCTCTTCCGCTTCTTGCCTTCAAATGTTTCGCCGTAAAAACAGCCCTGCAATTTTCGACGCCCCGGAGAAGGCCTATGGCGAAGGTATAAGATGGTCCCTCGCCGGTTCGGCAGCTTCCGCATTTTTCCAGTTATTTCAAATGGTTGTGTTCGCCCGATTCGCTTCACCGGCTGATATGGGTGATTATGCGCTGGCAGCGGCTATGATCGGATTTTTGGCGCCTATTGCGGAGGCGGGTGTGAGCCAGTCTGTTGTGTATGCCCGCGAAACAAGCCCCGAGCAGATGGCTGCCCTGGTCTGGATCAATTTTGCGTTGGGGTTCCTGATATTCCTGGGGATTTATGCTGCGGGCAACGCAATCGCTACCTGGTACGAACGGCCTGCCCTGGCTACATTACTGACGCTGATGAGCATATCACTGCTCATTACGCCATTGGGCGCCCTGAATGCCGGGTTGCTTACCCGTGCCATGCGATTCAATGACGTGGCAAAAGTCGAGATATCTTCCTGGATCATTTCTTCTGTAACCGTATCTGTTTTGGCATGGAACGGCCAGGGGCCCATGGCAATGGGCGCCGGATTTCTGGCCCGGAATCTTGTGACCACCGCAGGACTGACCGCTGTTTCGGGAAGACTGTTTTCCCTGAGCGGGTTTCGCCCCGGACACTTGCGAACAGTCGGGCCGCACCTGCGATTCGGCCTTCTGGATCTGTCGGCCCGCTGGGCGGATTTCATGGCCAATTATCTGGACAAATTCGTGGTTGGGAAATGGCTTGGCCCCGAAGCATTGGGCTACTATAACCTTGCTTTTACATTTTTGATGCTGCCGACAGCTCGCCTCGGTTACGTTGTAGCCAGGGTAGCGTTTCCCCTGTTTGCGCACCTGCGCGACGATGTTGCGCAGATACAACGGCATTTTCAAAAAGCCGGCAGAGATGCCATTATCGTACTTTTTCCTGTTTATGCCGGCATTTCCCTGTTTTCACGGGAAATTATTGATATTGTATTTGGCCGTGCATGGCTTCCGGCCGCGCCGCTTCTGGTAGCATTCGGACTGGCTGGCCTGGTGCGAAGTTGCTGTGTGGCGATTCCCCAACTGGTCAGAGGCATGGGGAAGCCTCAGTTGCTTTTGGTCTGGATGCTTGGGTGGACGCTGGTGCTCAATGTGTTTTTGATCGCCTTTTTAGCGCTGGATGCGTCGGCGGAATCGGCCGCATGGAGCCGCGTAGCCGCCAAGTTTTCGGTCGAAATTTTGATGCTACGCTGGCTTGCAGGCCGTTGTGGCGTTCGTTTCGACCCCTCCCTTCGTTTCGCAGCAAAGACATTATTGTGGTTTTTCCCGGTGGCCGCACTGACATGGTTTTCAGGACAAATACCGGGAGCGTTTTGGCCGGTATTTGCCCTGAAAACGAGTGTCTTTCTTACGGGTTTGTGGTGGTTTGCGTTTAAAAGCCCGCTACAAAAAGAGGCATTGGAGGTGATGCAGTTATTTCGATTTGAACGAAAGTCCTGAGGTTGCCGTATTTTTTTCCTGTTTTTTGCCACGGGCATTGATACGCCACACAGCCTGATACTGCGGTTTCCTGCCTTCGTTGGCCACCAGCCAGCAATCATTATCCCATTGCGTAATCGATTCAAATTGCCGGGCTATCAGGAATTTCGGCAGGCGCTCACGTGTCATTTTGCCATGAAGAAAGTCGCTGCCCTTAAAATCGGTGAAGTAAAAAACGCTCGCTTTGGTGTAAGGCAAAAACCCAAGCCGTTTGCTGATAATATATCCGGTCAATGAAAATGTCTTGCCGTCACGGCTCAGGGCGGCCCCGGTGACGACGTGGTTTTTCAGGCAGATGCTATCCCGAAGTTCGGCTACGTAGTCACCGGGTTTGGCGGGCACGACGTAGTGTTTGGTGTAAAAATTTCCCTTGAAATTGTTTTTAGAAAACAGGTGCAGGCTGTCGCGGAAAAAAATGATCGCCTCGCAGTTGAAATTCCAGTCCCGCGCATTGGCGGGTGCGAATGCGGTTTGATCGGGATATCGAAGCAAAATGCTGTCCAGGTGTTCCGTTTTCGGGTTGTAAATATAAACCCTGAGGTCCTTCCGCGCATTGCGATTATTACCGACATCACCTATATATAGATTGCCTTTGTTGTCGGCTGTCAAATCTTCCCAGTCGTGGTTGATTACAGGCAGGCGGCGGGTTTCAAGCAGTTTTCCTTCCTGCGGGTCGTAGCGGAATAATTCGGGCGGATTTTTGCTGTCATTCAGCATCCACAGGTCGCCTGATTCGGTCAGCGTCATCCCGGAAACCTCTTTTAGTACGGATGGCAGGACGGTGTGGCGGGGTACTTTTTTCTGGGAAAAAAGGGCAGACGGCAAGCACAAAGCCGGGATTAATAGCGCAAAGCACAGGAGAAATCTCATCAAGGTCGGTAGTTTTTGTAATTGTATATGCTTCCACTGCAACTCACAGGCCAAAAAAGGGCGCAAAACAACACAAATTTCTCCATTTGTCTTTCCTGTGACTGAAAAAGCCCGTCGCGAACGTCCGCGACGGGCTTTTTCAGTATTCGCAAGTCTATTGTTTTACAAACCGTGTTGTCCAGACAGCGCCATCTTTTTCAAATTGCACAAAGTAAACGCCGCTATTGAGTGCATTTACCTGGATTTGTTCGAAGAGAGAAGGCTTTTTCAGCGTTTTTACCAGAACGCCTGCTGCCGAAAAAATATCGATGCGATCGAAAGTTGCTTCAGTACGGATGAGAAGCCTGTCGCTTGCAGGGTTCGGGCTGATTTGAACCAATGTACTGAAATTCGCCTCTTTTGTTGCGGTAAGCGTACTGATGTCGGGGTTATAACGCGGCAGCACCTGATAGCCTGCCGTGTAAGGCGAGGTATTGTCAAACTGCCCGCCGATACCCGTCAGGTCGAAGGGTTCCGCCGGAACGGCTGCGTTGTAGGTTTCCACATCCCGGTCGATCCGAATAAGAATGGTGTCGAGCGGATGGTCGTCGGATACGGCGCGCGCGTTGAAGCCGCTGGTGCCCACCCCGGTTGTCCACTCTGCAGGGTCGACAAAATGCAAATTCTTGATTTTGATTAGTTTAGACTCGGTATTTTCGCCCAGTTGGGTTACAACCAGGGGAGCAAGGAGCGGGTTATTTGCCGAATTCTTGACAATATAGTCCGGCTGAATTTCAGTAAGCCCCTGGAATTGCCCGATGGTACCGCGTACGGTAACTTTATCTTTTTCCTGCACCGTATAACCCAGATCGCCACTCAGGCTGGAAACTGCAATGCCGTTACCATTGTCATCAATCAGGGTAAAAAGCAATGCAGGTTGATTGTTGTTGACCGGGCGGAGATTCACGCCGTAAACAGTGCCTTGCAATTCGCAGTCCACACCCAGCGAATCGGCCTCGCCCTGTGCATTGGAGGAGGTAACCTGTCCGATAGGGTAGGAGGCGTAGCATTTCACCTGAATACTTACCATTGCCGTGTCGCAACCGCCATTATCGCAAACCTGATAACTGAACATATCGACACCGCAGAACCCGGCATTGGAAGAGTAGGTGATGGTATTGTCCGGATTTACCGTGGCGCTTCCCTGGGTGGGCGAAGAGACGATAACAAGGGGACCGGCAAGCGGGCTGGACAGCACATCGTTGGCGAGCACCGGAATTTTGACCGACTGCCCGGATGCCACTGCCTGGTTGTCATTGGTGGCAATCAGCGAGCACCCGGAAGCGGCGCCGGGGTTAGCTATGATCTGGATACCGGCGATAAACACTCCGGTCGGCGTGGTTGCGGCCTGCCAGTTGGACAGGATACTGTTGTCGCTGTTCGGGTCACACAGCACGAGCGAGGCGCCGCCTCCATTCATCAGGGGGTTCAGATTCGCGCCCGTATAGTCGATGTAATCTATTACCTGGCTGCTGTCTGAAGTGGTCAGTTCAATATCTTCTCCGGAATTGGTCAGTGCTCCATCCCAAAGAAATGTTGTCAGACCCGGAAACCGATCTGAAAAATACGTCACGTTCTCGGTTATGATCACATAGGAATGGGAAGCCATCGATGTTCCGGCCGGGAAAGTGAATGTGACGCCTTGTGTAAAGTGCCATCCGGACACATCTACAGTCGCTCCCGAGTTATTATACAATTCGATATATTCAAGTGTGTCGGTGCCGCTGGGCGGCGGGTTGAACATAATCTCCGTAATCACGATCTGTGCGTGTGCGGCAAATGCAAGGAGGAACAGGAAAGGGAGTGCAAGGATTGATTTTTTCATGTTAGAAAGTTTTATCGTTGGGAAATTGGCAGGCTCAAAATTAATTAAAAGTGGGAAGTGTCCGGGTTTGTGAACGGCATCGTGTTCTTCGGCAAGAATAGAATGTCTTTTTGCAAAATAGTCAAAACATTGCCGTTTTTCAAAATAATATTCTGCAAAATGGAACAAGGCTGCTATTCCAGCAGCATATTGTCAAAAATCCTTTGCCGAAAAAGTAATAAACTTAACGGGAAGTTAACAACGTGTGCGTAATTTCGCCATCGAATTTCTCCTCTTTTCACTAAATCCGTTTTTTCTGTATGAATCATTTTACTTTCCCTAACCTCCAGGTAATGAGGGCTGGCAAAGGACTATTGCTCGCAGCATTCCTGCTTTTCGGGCTTTCTGCCTTTGCCCAGGTAACTACCTCTACCATAACTGGTCTGGTAACTGACAGCAATGGTGAAGGGCTGGTTGGCGCCACTGTTGTAGCAACGCACGTGCCTTCCGGAACCCGTTACGGTACAGCCACCAATGCTTTGGGACGCTATACGCTCCCGGCAGTTCGCGTGGGCGGACCATTCTCGATATCAGTGACGTATACCGGTTTTGAGCAGGAAGTACGCGATGCTATCTTTACAAGCCTGGGAACCGCGGCGAACGTGGATTTTCAGTTGCGCGAATCCGGCACTGCACTCAGCGAAGTGACCGTCACGGCGAGCCGCTCGGATATCTTCAGTTCCGATCGCACCGGCGCTGCCACTACGTTTAATAACACACAGATCACCAGCCTTCCTGCCATTGGCAGCCGCTCTATCAATGCCATTACGAAGTACAATCCCAATGGCAACGGCAGTTCTTTCGGCGCGCAGGACAGCCGTCTCAACAACTTTACCATCGACGGCTCCGTGTTCAACAACTCTTTCGGTCTTGGTACCGATGCACAGGCCGGCGGCCGTACAGGTTCCACGGCAATTTCGCTCGATGCTATTGAAGAATTGCAGGTGAACGTGGCCCCATACGATGTCCGTCAAACAGGGTTCGTAGGCTCCGGCATCAACGCGGTAACGCGTTCGGGCACGAATGAATTTACCGGATCAGTCTACGCAACCTATCGCAAGAACGACACCACCGGGTTGTTTAACCGGGTTGAATTCAAAGACCTGAACGGCGACGGGAAAAAAGACAAGATCAACATCGGCGAATTTAATGAGAAAGTGATCGGGGCCCGTCTTGGCGGTCCGATCATCAAAAACAAGCTGTTTTTCTTTGCCAACGGTGAAATGGTGCGCAATACCGCTCCGGCTACAACCTGGGTGTCCAGCGGAAGCCCGCTCGACGACGGTGGCAGCAACGTTACCCGCGTCGCGTATCAGGACCTCGTGGATTTGAGCGATTTCATGCGTACCAAATACGGCTATGAAACCGGTCCTTTCGAGAATTACAACAACGAGACAAAAAGCGACAAGTTTCTCGTCCGCCTCGATTGGAACCTCAACGAGAAAAACAAACTTACACTGCGGTACACGCACCACAACTCGGAGTCGGATCAGCTGATCAGTAACAGCTCCTCGCTCGGGCGCGGTACACGTCGTACGAACCCGAACTCCATGTCGTATCAAAATTCGGGGTACATCATTCTGGATAATACGCGTTCTGCTGTTATGGAGTTGAATACCACGCTCTCCGATCAGTTGCACAACACCTTCCTGGTTGGTTATGACAAGCAGAACGAAAACCGGAAGTACAAGGGCGCTTTCTTTCCGACCGTCGATATCATGAAGGACAACAGCACCTACATCGCTGTCGGATTTGATCCTTTTACGCCGGATAACCAGTTGAATTACGGCACATTCCACGTCACGGACAACGTATCGTTCTACCGCGAACGCCACACCTTTACGGTCGGCGCCAACTATGAATACTACAAGTCGAACAACCTGTTTTTCCCGGGTAACAACGGCGTGTACGTTTTCAACTCGCTTGACGACTTCTATGCAGCCGCCAATTCAACGGCCGATACCTCTCCTGTGAAAATCAACCGTTTCCAGTACCGCTATTCGGCACTGCCGGAGTTCGCCAAACCGCTCCAGGTGTTGAAAGTACACAAGATCGATTTTTATCTGCAGGACGAATACCAGATGAACAGCCGCTTCAAACTGACCTACGGCATACGTGCAGGCCTGATCAAATTTGAAGATACCGGTCTTGAAAACCCGACCATCACGAACGAGAATTATATTGATGAAAACGGAAACCTCGGGTACAAAATCAACACCGGCAAATTGCCCGGTGCCAAGGTACTTTGGGAGCCGCGCATTGGTTTCAACTGGGATGTAACGGGCAAAAAAACCACGCAGGTACGCGGTGGCGCAGGTATTTTCACCGGCCGCCCGCCTTATGTGTGGGTGTCCAACCAAATTGGCAACAACGGCGTCCTGACCGGCTTTATCGATGCGTCGAACACGACAAAATACAAGTTTACCCCCGATGCTTCGATTTTCAACCCGGACATGCCTACGTTGCCTTCAACGTTTGATATCGCCGGCACCGATCCGGGCTATAAATTCCCGCAAGTATGGAAAACAAACCTGGCTGTCGATCAAAAACTTCCGCTCGGCTTTGTGGTTTCCGCCGAACTGCTCTACAACAGGAATATCAATGCTGTGCGCTATTTTGACGCCAACCTGGAGCCTGCTACGGGCCGCTTTACCGGTCCCGACGCTCGTCCGCGATTCCCGGGCTCCGGGCTGACCGGCTCGAACCTGAATAACGCCGTTCGTATCAACGATGACGTATCCCGTGCTGCGGTGATGACCACAACAAATGAGGGCTACTATCTGGGCGCAACGTTCAAACTGGAGTATCCGGTAAAAACAGGCCTTTATGGTATGTTCGCCTACACTTACAGCAAAGCCAAGGATATCATGAGTGCAGGCTCTATTGCATCCGGTTCCTGGACCGGAGCAAGATCGGTTGAAGGCAACAACATCCTTCCGCTCGCTTTTGCCGACCAGGATCTGCCCGATCGCCTTGTCGGTATTCTGGGCTATCGCCTCGAATATGGCGGCACGTTTGGTGGCGCCACGCAAATTTCTATCGGTTATACCGGCCAGGCTGTCGGCTTCAACCCGGGTGCAGGTATCACCACTTCGCGTTTCTCTTACCGTATTGCCGGCGATATGAACGGCGACGGTGTAGTGGACAATGATCTTATCTATGTGCCGACCGAGGCTGAACTGGGCCAGATGCTTTTCGATGACATTACCTCGGGTGGAAACACGCTCTTTACCGGCGCCGAACAGCGCGCTGCGTATAGTGCCTATATCAACCAGGATGCTTATCTGAAAACCCGTCGCGGCCAGTATGCAGAGCGCAACGGCGCCATCTTCCCGATGCTGCATCGCTTCGATCTTTCCGTTGTACAGGAGTTTTCGCTGAAGATCGGCAAGAAGCGCAACGCCATTCAGTTCCGCGCCGACATCCTGAACTTTGTCAACCTGCTCGACAGCGAAGCCGGTTTGGGCAACAACATCGTAAACGACCGCCCGTTGATTTACAGAGGCGTTACTGCCGACGGACAACCGCGTTACCAGCTGGCGCGTCAGACCATCGACGGTCAATCCGTCCTGATCCGGGATACCTTTACAAAAAGCCGGACGCAGTTCGACGTTTGGACCGCTCAATTCGGTATCCGGTATACATTTGACTAATGCCTTGTTTCGAAAGGCCGAAATACAACAGGCCATCCCGGACGTCCGGGATGGCCTGTGTTTTTTAATGAAAACAACAAAATCAATATCTATTCGGCCGCCTGGGAATTGACGTTGGCCATACTGACAATCTGATCGTTTATCTGATCTGTTTCGATAAGTCCGTCGCGCAAGCGAACGATGCGGTGGGCATGCCGGGCAATATCATGTTCGTGGGTTACGAGTATCACGGTATTGCCGGCCTGATGGATTTGTTCAAAAAGCCCCATGATCTCGTAAGATGTTTTGCTATCGAGGTTTCCTGTCGGTTCGTCGGCAAGAATGATGGCGGGGTCATTGACCAGGGCCCGCGCCACGGCGACGCGCTGTCGCTGACCACCGGAGAGTTCGTTTGGTTTGTGGCTGACACGGTCACCGAGGCCGACGGCTTCCAGCGTTTTACGGGCCTTTTCGAGGCGTTCTTCGCGGCTCACACCGGCATAAACGAGCGGTAGCGCCACGTTTTCCAATGCGGAAAGCCGCGGCATAAGGTTGAAAGTCTGGAAAACAAATCCGATTTGTTTGTTACGTACCTCGGCGAGGTCACCGTCGTCCATCGTGCTGACTTCGATCCCGTTGAGCCAGTATTCTCCGCTTGTGGGTGTGTCGAGGCAACCGAGGAGGTTCATGAGCGTGGATTTGCCGCTGCCGGATGGTCCCATGAGCGCAACGTATTCGTTCTTGGCTATTTCGAGCGTGACGTTTTTGAGGGCTTCCACTTTTTCTGCCCCCATAATGTAGGTTTTATTCAGGTTTTTTATTGAAATCAGCATAAGGTCATTCCTAGGAGATGAACGAATAGTAGTTATTTCAAGAGCGTTTTTTTCGCAAAAACATGCCGGTAACAAACACGAGAAGGCCCATGAGCAATGTCGTAAATTTTGAGATCATCTGGGGAAAAAAACGGCCGACTATGAAATATAGCGCCAGTGCCACCCCGCCAACGATAATGACCCCGTAAAGGATCGTCCGGGTCCGATTTTGATTGTTGTCCATAGGAGATAGGTTGTTTAAATACTATCAATCACTTTCGGTACCCTGAAAAACCGGCTGTCATGTTTTGGCGCATTTTGCAGAGCTTCTTTGGTTGTAAGATGCCGGTCAACTTCGTCGGGACGAAGGGAGCCGTTTTCATCATTGAGATAAACAAGCGGTAGAATCCCGCCGGTATCCAATTCCTGAAGTTTGTCCACCATATCAAGGATCCGCTGCAAGTCGCCGGTCAATTTTTCACGTTCTGCTTCGCTGAGTTGCAGACGCGCCAGTTTTTCAAGTCTCGAAATAAGTTGTTTATCCAGTTGCATGAAAAAACCTTAGATGTTTGTCAGGAGTTGCCCGTTCAACGTTGCCCACAGCTCGTTGAACGATCCATTTTTTTTTGAAAGGATGCTTGTTTGATTTTTAACGAGCAACGATTTGTCTACCTTCGCTCCGCACAAATATACAGTAATGAACCCGAGCTTTCCCTCTGACAAAACATTGATCAAACACGTAGCGCTGGCAGGCAACATTGGTGCAGGCAAAACTACGCTTAGCGAATTGTTAGCCCGGCACTTCGGCTGGGATGTTCACTATGAAGACACCGAAAACAATCCTTACCTGTCCGATTTTTACCTGGACATGAAGCGATGGTCTTTCAATTTGCAGATTTTTTTTCTTTCGAGCCGTTACCAGCAGATGCTGCGCATCCAGCAAGGCAACCGGACGGTGGTGCAGGATCGTACCATTTATGAAGATGCGTTCATTTTTGCTCCCAACCTCGCCGACATGGGCCTGATGGAGCGACGTGATTTTGAAAATTACACCACCTTGTTTCAATCCATTGTTTCCCAGATCAAGGCGCCGGATCTGATGATTTATTTAAAAGCGAGCATACCGACGCTGGTGGAGCATATTCAAAGCCGCGGTCGCGACTACGAAGGCAGTATCAGCATTGAGTATCTGAAACGCCTGAATGAACGGTATGACAACTGGATCAACAATTACCGCGAAGGGCGCCTGCTTGTGATCAACGTCGACCAGTTCGATTTTTCGAACAACCAGGAGCATACGGCAAAGGTGGTGGAAATGGTTCAGGCCGAACTGCACGGCTTGTTTTGATCGGTTAAATACAAATCACGGCCATGAACGTCGAACAATTCCGGACATATTGCCTGGCACAAAAAGGAGTCTCGGAGGATTTTCCATTTGGCGAGTCAACGCTTTGTCTTCGCGTTGTCGGAAAAATATTTGCCATTACCGGCCTCGATTCCGAACGATTCACGGTCAATCTGAAATGTGACCCGGAGTTTGCCCTCGAATTGCGTGAGCATCATACCGAAGTACAGCCCGGATGGCACATGAACAAAAAACACTGGAACACGGTCGATTTTGAAGGAGACCTCGGTGACGCGATGCTGCGCAGCCTGATCGACCATTCCTATGCCCAGGTGGTGAAATCGCTTAAAAAAGCCGAGCGTATCCTGCTCGAACAGATTTAATTGCCGTCGCAATCCCTGCATTCACAATCTTCCATCTCGCTCTCGGTCTCGAGGGTTGCGTGGCGGATATTCATATGTTCGAGTGTATGGCGGAATTGCTTTTTCACGGACTGCGTACCGTCTCCAAAGAACCCTGCTTCGAGCACAAGGTGCGCTGTCATAGCATTTTCGGTGGTACTCATCGCCCAAACATGAATATGATGAATATCCTTCACCCCTTTAATGTTTAAAGCGGCTGCCCGTATTTTTTCTACTTCAATTCTTCCGGGAACGGCATCGATGGAAAGAAAAACACTCTCGCGGAGCAAGCTCCAACTACTCCAGAGGATGACGGCAAGGATGACGAAACTGATCACCGGATCCAGCCACCGCCAACCCGCAAAATACATCGCCAAACCTGCTATCATTACGCCCGCAGACACTGCTGCATCGGCGGCCAGATGCAGGTACGCTCCTTTGATATTCAGATCCTTTTCACGGTCGTGATAGAACAGCCAGGCAGATAATGCATTGATCAGGATGCCTGCGGCCGCGACGGCCGCAACCGTGAGACCGGGAATCGCCGGCGGGGTAGACAAACGCCTTGCCGCCTCGTAACCGATACCGCCTACGGCAACAAGCAGCAAAAGGGCATTGATAAGCGACGCCAGTACGGTGGATTTCCGGTAGCCATATGAGAATCGACTGCTGGCAGGCGCCCGCGCCAGCCGGAATGCAAGCAGCGACAATCCGAGAATGCCGACATCGCTCAGGTTATGCCCGGCATCGGTGAGCAGCGCAAGCGATCGGGTATAGAACCCCGCGCAGGTCTCAATAACGACAAATGCGAGGTTCAGGCCTATGCCAATGTAAAATGCAGAGTTCAGTCTGTCGGGTGACGGCAGCTCGTGATGGTGGTGGCCGTGATCGTGTGCGTGTTCGTGTGCCATAACCAACTGTTAGTCAATGATAAATAATGCAAATCCGGATGCGATCAGCGTTACACCGGTAATCAGCCCCGCGTTGTGTTCCCAGCGGTGCCAATTAATACGTTTCAGACCGCTTATTGCGAGCCGTACCCAGATCAGCATGCCTGCAATGCTTAAAAATCCATACAACAGGGATAGCAACAGAACGAACTTCCAGCCAAACTGCCCTGCTGACAGGAAATATCCTTCGATTTCCAGGCATGGTGAAAAGAACATTGCGATTGTAAGGGTTGCTACTACACCCCACGGAAGATTTTGCGTGTGCAAATGAAAATGATGGTGATAATAATGGCGATATATATAAAAAATGCCCAGCGCAAAAAGCAAAACCGGCGCCATCCAATAGGCAAAGACCTCAAGACGCGCTGCCAGCAGGCCGCCCACCGCTGCGAGCGCGCTGCCCAGAAAGACGGTGCTGAGCACATGTGCGAGCCCCGCAAGGAAAGTCACCCAGAGTATCCTGCCGGGAGACCAGTTTTCCTGGCGCCCGACCGCCAGTACTGGCAGCCAGTGACTTGGTATCAGTGCATGAAAAATGCTCAACAGGGCGCTGCCGGCCAGAATGGTTTCCATGAAACTCTGATTCAGTGTGGTTAATCGTGCCGGACGCCGAGTTTGGCCAGCATTTCCGTTGAAACGTTATCGGAATAAGCGCCGTAAGCGTTCACAAGCACCCCCTTCAGGCCGTCTTTGCCTTCGATGGCATAGAGTACTTCGCTGTCTCCGGGATTAGTGGCCCCTTCAAACCGGTATACCTCCACTATTTCAAAATCGTCGGGGTGCAATTCCATCTGCCTGGCAGAGTAGCTGAGCCGGTTGGGATGAAGGTCAAAATCGGCAGTAAAACCCCGGCGACGCAAATCGTCAAGTGCCTCGGTAAGTGTGCTAAAAAAAATCATAATTACAGAATTTGAACATTGCTCTGAGGGGTAATCGGCGAAAATTAGAATATACCCGCCAGATAAAGACGAAACACCCGGTGTTCTTGCGAAATTGATCAAAGCACCGCACCTTCGCCACCTGTTCAACACTCCCAATACTGTTATGTTTCTTCAAATCCTGATAATTATCGCCGGAAGTGTGTTCGTTTCGTATGGCGCAAAAATTCTCGTGGAAGGTTCGTCGTCTCTTGCAAAACGCCTGAACATTTCCGATCTGGTTATCGGTCTGACGGTTGTGTCGCTCGGCACCTCCTCTCCGGAATTGATCGTTTCGGTGCTGGCCGCCCGGTCGGGTCAGGCAGACGTAGCCCTGGGGAATGTTATAGGCAGCAACCTGATGAATATTTGCCTGATCCTTGGTCTTGCGGCGATTATCCGGCCGCTATATATCCGGCGCAATACCGTCTGGAAAGAAATTCCGCTGAGTTTGTTGGGTATAATCGTGGTTTTCCTGATGTCGAACGACCAGATGATCGATCACGTTTCCCCTTCTGTCATATCGCGCATCGACGGTATTGTTTTGCTGTGCTTTTTTGTCATTTATCTGTATTACATGCTTGAAGTTGCCCAGAACAACCCGGAACCGGCTGTGCAGGGCATAAACCATGCGCCTGTCTGGCAGGCTGCCTTAAAAGTAATTGCCGGAATTGTGGCACTCACATTGGGCGGTCGTTTTATCGTCGATTCGGCCGTTTCGCTGGCGCGTTCAATGGGCATCAGTGAAGCAGTTATCGGTCTCACTTTGGTAGCGATAGGTACTTCCATTCCCGAATTGGCCACTTCCCTTGTAGCCGCCCGCAAAGGGAACACCGATATTGCGGTGGGCAATGTGATCGGTTCCAATATTTTTAACGTATTTCTGATACTGGGCATCAGCGCAACAGTGGCTCCCTTGCCGCTTGGAAATATCACTTCACTGGATTTTGCCGTCTGCATACTTGTCACGGCCATGCTGTTCGTATTCTGCTTTTTCAGGACTCCCCGGGTGGTCACGAGAGGAAAAGGCTTTGCCTTTCTCGCCGTTTATATTGTTTACATGACCTATCTGCTTATGCACGCATAACCGCTGACCAGTCATAGTATCTTTTCTACTTCGTAGATCGAATTGATTTTTCCGGCAAAAAGACAATACAGCCGGGGCTCCGGGCGCAACATGGAAATTTCGGTGGGTCGCCCGTCGTCTATGTAATTCGCCTTTAATTTTGATTTGATGGTGAAATAGGAAAACAGGTGTTCAAATTGAACGGACTCGTTGAAATATTGCCTCATCTGTGCGAGCATTTTATAGGCATTGCTGACCGGCCTGCGGGGACAGTTCGTGCAGATGCCCGGCGCTTCCGGCCGGCAATCGGGGTCTGTTTCTGTCTGGCAGTCGAAACGGGGCAGGTTATCATAAGAGATTTTATGATGCGTATATGCCACGGATGACAACGACAGCAAGCCGCTGAGGCCATACGGCATGACAGAGCCGAAGGGCCCGTCCATCACGGTTAGTCCCTTGCCATTGAACAGGGGAGAGGTGACGAAAGCAATTTCCGCAATTTCGTGGGTGAGCGCCAGATCGTTTGCGCCAAAAAGCCGATTGACGGCATTCGTCGCGGCATAAGTTGCATTTACAACGACGGGGGTCTGAAATTTCAGGCTTGAAGCAGCAGGTGTTTTTCCGGCGAGGGACGGAATGTTCGATTTTATTTCCAGCACCCACTCTTTTCCATCGGGCGATGCTTTCTGGATCAATGCGTTTTTGAAAACTTCGATACCCTTCGCATGCTCTACCTTGTTTGTATAATATTCTTTCAGGAGCACGGGATCGAAAGAAAATTCTTCTGTACGGAAGAGCGCTTCCAGGCGATTAAAGTTGAACAGGGGATGCTCGGATACGCGTTCGCAGCGGATATCCAGGTATGCACAAAACCGTTCGAATTGCGACGGGTCTGTAAAAGAGCCGAAACGGTCGATCGCATAAAATTTTTCGAAAGAAAAATTGACAAACCGGCGATGCTCTGCCGTAAAGCGCTCCTTGTGTTCGTCGCTCAGCGCCGCAGTCGCCAGACTTCTGGGGTAATGATAACCTCCGTGGAGCCGTGCCTGGTTGACTAATGACGCTTTTTGAAACAAATGTGCCTCTTTTTCCAGCAGAGCTACTCTCGCACCCTTACCGGCCAGATACAACGCGGCATAGCAGCCAAAAATACCGCCGCCAATCACGACATAGTCAAATCGCTCCATAGCGGCAAAGGTATAACGGCGAAAACAAATGGCGCCGGACGGATTCTGTCGCCCGGCGCCGGCCAGCAAGGTTTGGTTTGTTATTAAAATTAGCGTGCGACGCTGAGTTTTACCACTTCAGCCTGACCCGAATTTTTATTTTCGAGACGCACGAAATATGGACCCGGGGGCAGCGTAGCCACGTCAACGTAGAACAGGTTGTTGCCCGCCTGCACCCGGACGGAAGTGGCAGAAATCAATGCGCCGCCCAGACTGTGTACTGACAGATAGGCGTCGAATGTCTCTTTGCTTTGCAACGTTACTTCGGCGCTGATGGAAGCGGGATTGGGAAATACCGCCAGCGCACG
Source organism: Bacteroidota bacterium (assembly GCA_029781095.1). GTDB lineage: Bacteria > Bacteroidota > Bacteroidia > Chitinophagales > Saprospiraceae > M3007. The sequence continues at coordinate 776 of JAKOXM010000297.1, read as the reverse complement.
CTGTCCTTTGTACGGATCAAATATGGCAGTAGTTCCAAAGTAACAGTCGGGACTCACGACATATGCCGTATCTATTGCAGGCACTTTGGCAAAACCTTCGAACATCGTCTGTTCCAGCACGAAATTATTGGCGCCCAGCCAGTCCTGCAGCAGGGTAGTGAACACCTGCCGATAATCGAATTGCATGTCTTCCAATTGATTATCCTGTGTCAGCACGCCCAGATTGACGTTTGTTCCGATTACGCCGGCCTGTATGTTTTTACCAAACAGGAACATGGGCGCCAGGGTGCCGTGGTCGGAACCCAGCGAGCCGTTTTCTTTGGCCGTGCGTCCGAATTCCGAAAAAGTGCAGGCGGCTACCTGGTCATCGATACCGAGTGCCTTCAAATCATCAAAGAAATACTTGACCGAATCGGAGAGGTTCTGCAACAGGGTTGCGTGGTTGCCGATAGTCGTGTTATTTTCAATTACCTGTGCGCCGTGCGTATCGAAACCGCCCATGGAGCAGAGATAAATTTTTGTTTTACAGCCGCCTGAAATGAGGCGCGCAATGGTTTTCAACTGATTTGCAAGCGTCGTGTCCGGGTAATCGGTGAGCGCATTGGAACCGGCGTTGAAAGTAGCGCTGATGCGTTGGGAATATTGGCTGAGGCTGCTCTCCACGCCCTGGATGTAAGCGATTTCTTCGCCGTAGTCCGAATTGGGAACATTGAGCAGCGGCGCGCCTCCGATGGTCTGGATCAGGGAATAAAATCCTGCCGGATCCTGTCCGCTGA
>JAKOXM010000278.1 GCA_029781095.1 Bacteroidota bacterium | reverse complement strand
TTTTGCCCACAGCCGGTCCTCAAAAGCATATCCAATGGCGTCGTGCCGGAGCACCACAACCACCCCGCAGTCTTTTGCCTGCGAGCCGGTCTGTTGATTCGTCAACAGAAATACCTTGGGCCAGGCGAAAGGCATTATCTCGTGCGGTTGCGTGGCATCAAAAACAATCCGGTGTTTGCCTTTTAATTTTTTAAACCACTGGTCAGGGTCAGAAGGATCGATGTCTTCGTTGCCCGCCAGGGATAGCGGTTCTGCACCAAGTTTTACCGGTGAAGCCAGCGTAGCCAGCCCAAGGGTGGCGGCGCCGGCAGCGATGGTTCCGAGGAACTGCCGCCGGGGCGTTGTCGACTTGAATTGATTGCGTTTCATTTTGAGAAAAATGAGTGGTTAAGTTTAATTGTTGAAAAAAGAAAAATCACAACAACCGAAGACATCTGTAACCGTTGGCCGGGTTTCTCCAACGGCGGGAAAATCAGCGTTTCACTCATACATTACTGTTTCAAGGCAATTTTTTCTGTATACCTGTTCACCGTTGCCAGATCTGCTCCAATCGTAATCGGCCGCCACGTCGTTGCCAGAATCGTCGCCGGCAGGAAAACGGACAGGTCTGTCTGGTCGATCTGTTTCGGTTCAACGGCGCGGATGCGTGCCATATAGAGGGTTTCATGCAGCGTATTCACGAGGTCATCCCAGGTCCACGCGCCGGTAAATTTGGAAGGCGTGCAGAGCAGAATGGCCTGCGGAGGTTCGGCATTGGGCTTGTCAAAATGGAAAGTGATGCCGGTGGTTTCGGTTTCTGCGGGGATCACTTCCGTCCAGTCGTCGAGCAGCAGGCCGCATTGCGGTTTTGTTTTGTCAAAATCTGCGGGATAGATGGCGCTGTACAACAGATTTTCGCGGTTAAGACGATCTTTATCTTCCGGCGCAAATTCGAGCGCCAGCCAGGGCGCCGATGCATCATAGGGAAATTGCACAGGCCGCAGTTCGGGTGCTGTTTTGCCAAATGCCGGTGCAAGGAATGTCAGGTTTTCGAGGTGATGCATTTTTTCGCGCACCCTCGCCGTACCGTACAGCCAGTCGTCGACGGGGAAGTCATTATTAAGAGTAGTTTTTTGATAATTAAGTAGTTGTGCGCGATCTGTATATGCCTTGGCCCATTCTTCCGCCTGGTTTTCCGGCATCGTGAACGAAGGAACCAGCACAAATTCGTCGCCGAAAACCAGCCTGGCCGCTTCGGTCAATATCTGCACTTTCTTGTCAGGCGAAGCTTCGGAATCATGGTCGGTCAGTTTTTGCTGAATAGCCGCGACGCGTTTGTCGATATCTGCGATGAGTTGCCGCGTACGGTTGTGCAGGTCTTCTGCAAGCGTAACGATCTGTTTTTCAATATCCTCCGTACTCACTTCCTGCAAATCGAAATCCGAAACAGGCAGAAGCGCCTTAAAATCGGTCAGTACGTCGCTGATGTTGGTTTTCGGTGTTTTCCCGAAGTTTTCAAAATCC
>JAKOXM010000259.1 GCA_029781095.1 Bacteroidota bacterium | reverse complement strand
GGACGCGGCACATCTTTGACGTCGTGTCCTGTCTTGTCGCCGAGTTTGCGGACTTTGTGCTGGACACCGTCGATGGATTCGCGGGTGCGCAACAGCGACAGGTTGATCCAGCTCTCGGCGCCCGGCACGAACTCTCCGTTCAGACGAATGTCCAGCCCGGTGGCATAACCGCGGGAGTCGTTCAGTCCGGAATACCGGATGCGTACGTTGTCGAGATCGTAAGATACAAGGTCCCACATGGATTTATAATACGCTTCGGTGATCAGGCGCATCTTCACGGGGCGGTGCGTCCCCCACAGAAAATCATAGGTAAACCCGGCGACGATATGTGCCGATTTCTGGGCGCTGAGGTCGGTATTCACCGAGCCGTCGCCGGCGCGCATTTCGCGGTAGAATGCCGGCTGATAATACAATCCGCCTGACAGACGGTACGACACATCGCGCTTGGTATTCAAGGGTTTATAAATAAATTGCATGCGTGGCGTCACAAACCAGTCCCGGTTCAGCGTCCAGTATTGTCCACGTATGCCGCCGATAATCTGGAATTCGCGCACCCCTTCCTTGCGCCAGGTCCAGGTATCCTGAAAAAAACCGCTGAACCGGTCGCTTTGCAACTGGTTGCGGGTTTTCAACACGCGGCGTACGAAAAGAAAATTCGTGTCGAAGGGCAGTGAATACAATGCCGAATCGAGGCGCTCCCATTCGTTGATCTTGTCGTTGACCTGTTCGTTTTGCCATTTCACCGACCATTGGAGGAAATGGCTGCGGGTCAGGCTGGCCTCGTGCAGATCGTGCTGAAGTTCGATGCCGCCCCGGTATTCGAGGTTTCGCACATCGACCGTGAGGTAGTTGCGTATCCAGGTTTGCTGCGTACCTGTGCCGAGGATATTCGTGATCTCGCCGAACTGGTCCGATCCGAGATTTTCTTCCAGTTCACCAAGAATATAGTATCCCAATATGTCAAACCGCTCGTTTTCCTGGCTGCGCCAGGCAGATGCCAATAACTTATGATACAGCGGGTTATGATCGCGGTCAGGCAAAAAGGTCAGGGAAACGCCGCCCATGGCCTGCGTAAAATCATCCACCTCCTGGCCTTCAAATGCCGTCCGGAGTTGCAGGGCATAATCCACCAGACCGAATGCGCGCACCAGGCTTTCCGGCACAAAGCGGTACCGCGACCGGTTGTAGTTGCCGATGACGCCAACCTGCCAGTCGCGGTTCAGGTCGTATGTCATATATGCTTGAAGGTCGGTGAAATCGGGTACGTACTCGCCCGTCACATCCAGGCTGCCGAGCAGGAGGCGGGTGGTTTTGTAGCGGGCGCCTGCGAGGTATCGAAATGCCCGGTAACTGTCTTTTTTCGATTTAACGCTTCCTTCGAGGTGGGCCGTTGCGCCGAGAAAACTCGCGCTCGCGCTCGCGCGCAAACTGTCCGGGCGTTTGTATTTAATATCGAGCACTGAAGACAGTTTGTCGCCATATTTGGACTGGAAGCCGCCGCTGCTGAATGACAGGTCACGGACCAGATCGATGTTCGGGAAGGTAAGGCCCTCCTGCTGTCCCGCGCGGATCAGTTGCGGGCGATAAATTTCAAAATCGTTGACATACACCAGATTTTCATCGTAGTTGCCACCCCGCACCTGGTATTGCGAACTCAATTCGCCGCCTGTGCCGACATTGGTGCCGAGCGCGATATGGGGAAGCACGCTTTCCAGATTGCCGGTCGCGCTGGGCAGCAGTTTGAGCGCTTCCATATTTTTTTCCCGTACCATGCCTGCGTCGTCGAGCCGGCGTTCGCGGATCACCACTTCCAGGTTGGATTCCGTCGGCGCGATTGCAGCATCCAGCGCAAAGCGGGCGCCGGCGGGCAGCGGCAACACATCGGCGCTGCTTTCCTTATAGGCGACCCGGCGAAACCCGATCGTAAGGCGCTGATTGGCAGGCACCTGTATGGCAAAATATCCGCGTTCGTCGGTCGTGACGGCTGTTTTTCCGCCTTTGATATAGACCGTCACGAGTTCTACGGGTTGCCCGTTGGAAGCATCGGTAATGGTGCCCACAACCATGGCCGTTTCCTGTGAAAAAAGCCATGTCGGGGCGGTTAAAAAGGCCGTCAGAAAAATAATTAGCCGAGCTTGCATAGAGATTATTTGCAAAATTGAAAAAAACGCTAATTTTGTTTAACAAATACGATCGAAATATTAAACAAATCAAATTACAACGACGTTAGGACAGATATTTTTTGTTTGTTTATAGTTCAGAGGTGTTCTGCGAAATGCGGGACGCCTCTTTTTCTGCCGTTACGGGTGGCGAAGGTATTGCCCTTCGGGCGCTGTTCTGCTACTTTGGATGCGATGCAGTCATTTTTCAGCAAAATTTTCCAATTTCGCCCACGGGTTTGCCTGAAAAATGCACCCGCACAACTTATGTCTGCCAGGTCTTTTCTTTTGCCTCTGCTGTTTTTGGCCTCCGCCGCGGGCGCTCAAACGATACAGGTACAACCCGGTTTGCTTCAAAACTACTGGCAGGCCCGCTGGATTGTCGCGCCCGGTGTTCCCGCTCAGCAATACGGCGTTTTTCATTTCAGAAAAGACTTTTCGCTTGCGGAAAAACCTGCGCGGTTCGTGGTGCACGTCTCGGCCGACCAGCGGTATCAATTATTCATAAACGGACATCCGGTCAGCCGTGGTCCCGCCCGCAGTGATACCTGGCACTGGAATTTTGAAACGGTCGACCTGTCGCCATTTTTATTACAAGGCAAAAACGTGCTGGCAGCGGTTGTCTGGAATGCGGGCGAAAATGCTCCTTTTGCCCAAATGACCTTCCAAACCGGTTTTCTGCTACAGGGCGAGGGGCCGGATGAGGCTCTGACGAACACGGATACCTCCTGGCATGTTCTTCATAATCAGGCCTATACACCTGAACCGCTTGATATGGCGCGATTGCAAACCTACATTGTTGTCGGCGACGGCGAACGGGTGGACGGAAACAAATACCCCTGGGGCTGGGAGCAGCCGGGCTACGATGACCACGACTGGCCGAATGCCCGGGCCTTGTGGTTTGCCGCCAAGCCCCGCGGCCTCGGCTCCGACGGCAACTGGATGCTCGTGCCGCGCGAGATCCCGCCCCTTGAAGAATACCCGGAACGCCTGTCGCAGATACGGCGTTCGGAAGGCGTCATTGTACCGGCCGGTTTCTTGAAAGGTGAAAGCCCGCTCACCGTACCGGCCCATACAAAAGCGGTCATCCTGCTCGATCAGGGGCATCTGACCAATGCTTACCCGCAATTCGTTGTCAGTCAGGGAAAAAACGCTGCCATCACGCTCATTTACGCGGAGGCGTTAATTGACTCTAAGCGGCAGAAAGGCAACCGGGACAGCATCGACGGGAAAACAATTTTGGGAAAACAGGATATGTTCGTCGCCGACGGCGGCACAAACCGGCGGTTTTCCACGCTGACTTTCCGGACCTGGCGATACGTGCAACTTGAGGTTCAGACTCAGGATGAACCGCTCCGGATCGAGGATTTTTCCGGAATTTTTACCGGCTACCCCTTCAGGGAAAATGCTTTTTTCAGGAGCAGCGACACCAGTCTTCAAAAAATATGGGATACGGGCTGGCGTACCGCCCGGCTCTGCGCGCAGGAAACCTATGTGGATTGCCCCTACTACGAACAACTGCAATACACGGGCGACACGCGAATCCAGGCACTCATCTCGCTATACGTGAGCGGCGACGACCGGCTGATGCGCAAGGCAATCCTCGATTTCGACCATTCCCGCATACCTGACGGCCTTACCCAAAGCCGCTATCCATGCCGGGACATGCAGATTATTCCGACATTTTCCCTGTTTTGGGTAAGCATGGTGCACGACTACTGGATGCACCGCAGCGACGATGCTTTCGTCAAATCATGCATGGCCGGCGTCAAGGATGTTCTGGACTGGCACGAAGCCCGGCTGGATAAAAAAACAATGATGAACGGGCCGCTTGACTGGTGGAACTTTGTCGACTGGAGCTGGTCCTGGAGCGACACGGAGCGCAGCGGAGGTGTGCCCGACGGCGCCCGGAACGGCGGTTCGGCGATTTTGTCGCTGCAATACGCCTACACTTTGCACCAGGCGGCGGAATTGTTCCGCGCCTATGATATGGACTCTCCGGAGGCTTTTAACTGGGACAAACGCGCCGCCCAGATAGCGGAAGAAACCAGAAAACTATGCTGGGACCCAAGCCGCCGGCTCATGGCCGACACGCCGGAAAAACGGTCGTTCAGTCAGCACGCCAACATCTGGGCGATTCTGACCGATGCCATTCCGATATCGGAACAAGCAACTTTGCTTCGCCGGGTCATGGACGACACAAGTATCCGGCAGGCAACGTATTACTTCAAGTTTTACTTGTTTGAAGCGCTGAAAAAAACGAAATCGGGCGACGAATTCCTGCCGCAACTGGCTCCCTGGCGCGCCATGATCGCCAACGGTCTGAGCACCTTTGCCGAAAGCCCGGAACCCGTCCGGTCCGATTGCCATGCGTGGAGCGCGTCGCCGCTTTATGCATTTTTATCTACGGTTTGCGGCATCAACCCGGCCTCGCCCGGGTTCACCACAGTGCGTATCGAGCCGTATTTGGGCGAGCTCCAATTTGTCGAGGGGGAGATGCCCCACCCTGCCGGAAAGATTACCGTACGGCTGCAAAAAACGCCGGCGGGTGGTCTGTTTGCGGATGTGGAATTACCGCCAGGCATTAAGGGGATGTTTCGATGGCAGGACAAGAGTGTTCCGCTGAGGCCGGGGCTGCAACATATCGATCTGTGAATGAGAGTCACGGGTTAAAATTAATACACTGATTATCAATTGTTTATTTCAGTGGCTTAAAGTTGCCGCATGACCCGGTTTCATTTTCTGACCATTGTGCCAAACCATAATCCGCATCGCACGCTATTGGACATTTTCCACGCAAAGACGCAAAAGGAAAAAACGCAAAGACGCAAAATATGAGATTGCAATGCTTTGCGGCTTTGCGTGAAATTAAAATGTTGAATTTCCTAAATCACCTCTGCCACCACAAAAATACTCCCGATCACAACGATCAGGTCATCGGGCGACGCAGCGCGTTTGGCGGCTTTCAATGCGTTTTTCACCGTGCTGTAAGCCCTGCCTTTCATTCCGTACGGGGCCGCTTTCTCCTGCAATACACCTGCATCGAGGCCGCGGGGAATATCCGCTTTGGCAAAATAATAACGCGCTTTGGCGGGGAATAACCCGAGCACTTTGTCGACATCCTTGTCGTTCACAAAGCCGGTGACGATGTGGAGCCGGGCCTTCGGGGATTTCGGGATTTGATTTATCTTGTCAAAAGCCGACCGCAGACCCGCCTCGTTGTGCGCACTGTCGCACAAAATGGTCGGGTTTCGGCCGATAATTTGCCAGCGGCCTATGAACCGGGTCAGTTCCCGAAGGTTTGCCAAACCCTGGCGAAGAGGGTCATTCGCAGGTCGTCCTTTGGTATTTCCCGATTTTATTAACGCCGGCAAATGCTGTTCTTGCAACACTTCAAAGGCTTGTAACACCGTCGCCACGTTCTTTGCCTGAAAAGGCCCGGCGGCCTGCACCTCGAGGTTTTCGAGAAAAAGTCGGCCGTCTTTAAAAACATCATAACGTGTTGATGATGAATCGCTTTCAGAATCCGTCAATTTCTCCCTTGCCTCGTAATGCTGATCGGCAAAAGTGATTTTCGAGCCCGATTCCCCCGCTTTTTTGATGAAAACCGGCGTTGATTCCGGATGTGTTTCGCCAACAACGACCGGCACGCCCGGCTTGATGATACCCGCTTTTTCAAAGGCGATTTCCGGCAGGGTGTCGCCCAGCATGTTCATGTGATCATAGCTGATGTTGGTAATCACACTCAGGAGGGGTGTAATGACATTGGTACTGTCGAGTCGCCCGCCGAGGCCGACCTCAATGACGGCCACATCCACCCGTTCCCGGGCAAAATGGTCGAATGCCATGGCTACGCACAACTCGAAAAAGGAAGGCTGAATTTTTTCGATGGCGCCGCGGTTGTTTTCTACAAAAGCAACCACCTGTTTCTGCGGAATATATTGCCCGTTGATTTTGATGCGCTCCCTAAAATCCTTGTAATGCGGGCTGACGTACAAGCCCGTTTTCAGTCCGGAAGCCTGGAAAACCGCCGCCAGCATATTGCTGACCGAGCCTTTTCCGTTCGTGCCGCCGATGTGAATACTTTTGAATTTTAAATGCGGGTTTCCGAGGTGCTCGCAGAGGGCAAGTGTATTGGTCAGGTCTTTCTTAAACGCCGCCGGCCCGATGCGGTGAAACATGGGCAACTGGGCGTATAGAAAATCGAGCGTTTCGCGATACGTCATGGCGGGACAAAAGTGCGTATTTTTCTTCTGTTGATTTTGGTCAGCCGTTGCAGAAGTCGCACATTTGCAACAAGCCTCTCACGGTGGTGGAATCCTTTTAATCTGCACACAATTTCCAATGAAAATTCTCCTGGTTTGCAATGCCAAAATCCCGATAAATACATACGACGACAAGGAAAGAATTCTCTGGTGGCTTGGCAAGGCATTGATTCATGCGGGCCATGACGTGGTTTTCCTGGTAAAAAAAGGTTCGGAATGTCACTTCGCCAAGGTCCTGATTCTGGATGAAAAAAAACCGGTCGACGACCAGATCCCGCACGATATTGATGTGGTCCATTTTCATTGCGAACCACAGACACCCGTCTCCAAACCTTACCTGATCACACAGCACGACAACGCCACGGAAGCCAAGACCTTCGACCGCAATACCGTTTTTGTTTCGGCCAGGCAGGCCGCATTGCACGGCGGATCGATATACGTGCATCCCGGAATTGACTTCTCTGAATACGGAACGCCGGAGCTGCAAAACCGGCGCATGTATTTCCACTTTCTTGGCAACGCTGCATGGAGCGGCAAGAATGTGCGTGGCGCTATCGATATCGCCTCGCGCGCAGGCACGCGTCTGCACGTGATCGGCGGCACGCGGGTCAATTTCCGGAAAGGCCTTCGCATTACCCTCAGCCCAAGCGTCCGGTTTCATGGCGTGCTCAACCCGGAAGGCCGCAACGCCATGCTCAACAGTTCCAAAGGGTTGATCTTCCCCGTCATCTGGCACGAGCCTTTTGGTCTGGCCATCGCTGAAAGCCTTTATTTCGGCTGCCCGGTATTCGGCACACCATACGGCGCCCTCCCGGAGTTGCTGGGCAAAAAAATGGGAAGCGGCCGGAAGCCGCATACCGGCAACGGCACAGTAGAGGCGTTTTATTGTGATTTCGGATGCCTCAGCATCAAAAAGTCGGAGCTGGTGGAAGCGGTAAAAAACGCAGACTCCTACGACCGGGTCAAATGCCACGAATACGCCCGCGAATATTTTTCCGCCGGCCGCATGGCGCAGGAATACCTGCATCTTTACGAACAGGTGATGACAGGGCTGCCTATCCACCTCGAACCGCCTGCGCTCGCAGAAGCGCCGGATGACAAATTGCTGCCCTTCGGCGATTAAAGCAAACAAAGCGGTCCGGAGCGTGTTTTAGTGCTGTAATACGCAAGCGAGGTTTATTTCCCGCAGATGCACGCAGAAAAATGCCGCTGATTCCCGCAGATTTTACTTATATCAGTGTTGATTCGTGACATTTTTCTGTACGCCTCTGCTGGAAAATTTCAAACAATTTCAGTATTTATGCCTACCTGGTTACTTTATACACTTATCACGCTGGCCGCTTACGGCGGCATGGAATTCATGGCCTGGTTCACCCACAAATACGTCATGCACGGTCTGCTTTGGAGCTGGCATGCGGACCATCACCTCCCCAAACACGAAAAAGAAGGGTTTTTCGAAAAAAATGACCGCTTTTTCCTCGTGTTTGCAATCCCCAGCATGATCTGCTATATGATCGGCGGACTCACCACCCACTTTTGGGTACTGTTTATCGGGGTCGGTATTTCACTGTACGGCCTCACCTATTTCCTCATACACGACGTGTATATCCATCGCCGTTTCAGCTGGTTCAGGCAATTGGACAGCAAATACTCCCGCGCCATCCTGCGCGCGCACGGCACCCACCATTCCAAACGCGACAAGGAAGACGGCGAATCATTCGGTCTTCTGGTTGTGCATCCGAAGTTTTTCAAGAAGCGGCAAAAGAAAGAAGAGGAGCAACTGATCGGGAACAACGTGCGGTGATTTGCACTTAAAAAATTAAAGCCCGGTATTTTTTCAGGTTTTTGAATGGCGATGTAAAATCGCCGGCGCGATAAAATTGTTCGAGCGAGATTCTACCTCGTTTGCCGAGGCTCGAGCGAGGTTCTGCTTCGTTTGCCGAGGTTCGAGCGAGGCTTTGCCTCGTTTGACCACAAATTACGACGAGCCACCCCTGACACATCCGGACAAAATTCCGTCAAATCAAGACATCATCCGAATCATACATTTCATCCCGGTATTTTTGGGCAAAACGTATGATACTATGAAACAATTACTGCTCTTATCGCTGATAAGTCTGCAATTCCACTTCGTTGTACGGGCGAGCGATCAGCCCGTTCTCGTAACGCCTCAATGGGTGAAGGAACACCTCAACGACCCGGCACTCGTCATTCTTCAGGCCAATTATCTGCAACTCGATTACGACAAGGAACACATCGCCGGCGCCCGTTTTTTGTGGCCGGGCTGGCTCGCCATCGACTCGCCGGAAGGCAATTTCAACGTGCCCGACAAGAAACAGGCCACCGCTGTATTGCAGCGACTTGGCATTTCAAAAAACTCCAAAATCGTTTTGTGCCACGTTCGCAATGAAGTGTCCGTCACGTCGAGGATGTTTCTCACGCTGGAACAACTGGGACTGCGCGGACAGGTTTCATTCCTGAGCGGGGGCCTGGAAGCCTGGAAGAAAGCGGGCTACGAAGTGACCAAAGAAGTGCCGACGGTGAAAAAAGGAAATTTCAAAGCCAATCCCGGTGACCTGATCGTGGATAAGGACTATGTATTGCACGCGCTTCGCAACGATTCATTCGCCGTGGTAGACGCCCGGATGAAGCGCTTTTACGACGGCGATCCAACCGGCAACCCGAGGGACGGGCATATCACCGGCGCATTGAATATTCCGTTTACAGAAATGGTTGACAGCACCAATGCATTCAAACCCGTCGGTCAGCTACAGGAATACTTCACACCCGTAGCGCCGGAAGCCAGCAAAGAAATCGTGCTGTATTGTTTTATCGGCCAGACAGCCAGCGTGGTTTATATAGCAGGCCGCCTGCTCGGATACCGGATGAAACTATACGATGCATCCCTGCAGGAATGGAGCCGAAGGGATGAACTCCCGATGGAAAAGACAAAAAACAGCGGTGGGAAGCTCTGAATTTTGAATCTGGTGTGGAAAAATTTTTCCCGCAGATGTACGCAGAAAAAACCCGCAGATGTACGCAGACTTGATATAGATAGCAAATCTGCGGGAATCAGCGGTATTTTTCTGCGCTCGTCTGCGGGAAAAACAAGGGTTATATTCACTGCTCAAGGAGCAGGAGGTTATCGGCATCAATCTATTTGCAACCCATTTCAACCCGTGAAAGCGGGTCGTTGTTCGGGAAGCAGTTGCCCGACATCGTCTGGGACGGAACGTAGCGCATCATGTCAGGATCGTACAGGCCGTTTTCAAGAAACTCAACAAGGTTGGTGATTTCCTCTTCCGTCAGGTCGAGGGGGCGGAAAGCAGCGGCAATTTGTCCTGCGGGCACGATGGGGTTTTCCGGAATGCCTGCATTGAAGTATTCCACCACCTGACGCAACGACGTTTTGCTGGCTCCGTGGAAGTAGAAACCTACGTTTTTCAGGTTGTACAGTTGCGGCACTTTGAACTTGTGCATATCCTCGGGTCGGCCGGTGAACCCGCCACGACCCAGGTTGCGTTTGTCGTCGGGCCCGGTGCGATACACATCGTAGGCGCTTTGATAGAGGTTGTTGACCCCGATGGCAAAGAATTTCATGTTGTTCAGCGAAGGGCTGTTGTGGCAATTGACGCAGCCCGCCTTGCCGAAGAACAGCAAAGCGCCTTCTTTTTGCTGGCGGGTCATAGCCGTTTTTTCACCTTTCAGCCAGCGCTGGAAGGGCGCCTTGTTGGTCAGTATACTGCGGAAATAGGCCGCCATAGCGAAACTGGCGATTTTTTGCGTGTAGCGTTCGCCTTCCGGAATGTCGGGAAAAGCAGCATCGAACAAGGCTGTATAGCCCAGCGAATCGGTAACGGCCTTATTGACCACCTGGCGGTGTACGATCAGAGCTCTGAAGTTGTTGGCCTCCAGGCCTTGCAACCCCTGGAAATTTACTTCCACCAATGTATCCTGGTGCCATGCGGATTCCGTGCCGATGTTGGTGCCGAAGGAGCCGAAGGAACCTGCCCACAAGGCGTTGGTCACATAGGTAAGATTGAGCATCGGCAACGGACGGGCGCCCTGGGCATCCACCTCGCTGCCAAGGTATAACGGGTGTTTGGTGCGCCCTTCCCCGCTATCGCCAAAGCCGAGTGCGCCGTCTGCAATACCCTGGAACCTGCCGGCGGTAAAACTTCTCGACGGAACGTGGCAGCTGCTGCAGGAATATGCTTCTTTCGAAACAGGGTACGTAGGTTTGAGCCCGAGACCGGTTTCATAAAAAAGCATTTTCCCCAGGGCTACTTTCGCCGCCGTTATAGGATTTTTTACATCCTGATTCGGCAATGCAGCGTAGTCGTCACTCGCCGGCATGATATAACCTTCATAAGAACCTGTACTGGAAGTCCCGTTCAGCGCCTTTTCCAATGTAAAATCCAGAACCCCCTCGTCTTCCTTGTGTACACAGGAAAGAAAATATCCAGCGGCAACAAGGAAAAGAAAAACAGTAAACGTCTTTTTCATTTAAACATGTTTTAGAAATAATAGGTACAAAACACAACTTTCCCCCGCCGGCCGGCAGGGAAACAGACTAATACAGGGGGGAATAATCGGTACGAAGATTTTACCTTGATGCGGGAGGAAAGCATAAAAGTAAAGCGATCTTTTTGCTGTACCAATGATAAAAATCAGTCGATTGAAAATTTAATTGCTTTTTAAGCAGAATGGCTGTTCAGGAGGTAACAGACAAGTAGGGCAAAGATTTTGCCAAATGATAAAATACAGCGCAAGTCGTTGAAAATAAATTACATATACACTTTTTTGGTTAAGTAACCAGTCTAAAAAATCGTAATTTGAATCAATAATAACGTGCTAAAAAACTCGTGATACCCGAGTCGCGGTACCCTTGAAGCATAAACGGAATTCCATTGTTAAAATGGCTCCCAATCCTCACCCAGTTCCTGCGCCGGGCTCCAAAACAAGGTGTGAAAATCCACAGCCCGGTTGTCGATTACGGTAACGCCTTCCGATTCCAGCAGCTCCTGCATGAGCGTAGGGCTTGCAAAATGGTGGCGACCGCTGAGTTCGCCTTTTCGGTTGAGCACCCGGTGTGCAGGCACGCCGTCGCCCATAACGGAATTGTTGAGCGCCCATCCCACCATGCGGGAAGCACCCAGCGCCAAAAAATCGGCAATGGCGCCATAGTTGGTCACACGTCCGCGCGGCACCTGCCGCACCACGGCGTACACAAGGTCATAATAGGTAGGAATGTCTTTCATATTGCATGGCAGGGGTATCCGTATTGCGTTTTACTCGTACCGCAGCGACTCGATAGGGTCGAGGCGGGCAGCCTTCATGGCAGGGTAAAACCCGGATACAACGCCTACGATCATGCAAAGGGTGAAGCCCAGAAACATCCAGCCCCAGGGGATCAAAAAAGTACCGCCCAGCAAGGGCGTCACGATATTGCCGACCAAAATGCCGAGGAAAATGCCAACCAGTCCGCCAAACTGGCAGATTACGATGGCTTCCGTCAGGAATTGCAGAAGGATACTGCGGCGCGTTGCGCCCAATGCCTTGTAGATACCGATCTCACGGGTGCGCTCGGTCACGCTCACGAGCATGATATTCATCAGACCGATAGCCGCCCCGAGCAGGGTCATGAGGCCAATGGCGATGGTGGCCAGGCGCAGGTTGGTCGTATTTTCCTTTAAAATGGCAACGAGACTGTCGCTGGCAAAAATTTCGAAATCTTCGTCTTCACCGGGTCGCAGTTTTCTGATCTGGCGAAACAATCCGATCGATTCCGATTGCGCGGCATCCATGTCCTTGGCGTTGGAGATGGCAATTACGAGGTCATAATCCGTATCATCCGTGCCGTATATCGATTTTACATTCAAAAGCGGCGCATACACGGCCCGGTCCTGGGAACTGCCCATCGAGGTGCCTTTTGATTTGAGCACGCCTACGACACGGTAACGTATATTGCCCACCTGGATGATCTGATCGAGCGCTTTCTCCGGTTTGGAGTCGAACAGTTGTTTTACGATATCCCGCCCGATAATGACCTTCGGCTGGCCTGCGTCCACTTCCGTTTTGGAGAAGGGGCGTCCGAATTCGATATCGAGACCTTTTACGTCGAAATAATTTTCATCTACCCCTACAAATACAATATTCGGGTTGGTTTTCAGGTCGTTGTATTTCACCGTAGCCAACCCGGTCGCGCGAAAGGAAACAGATACTTTTGCGGGAAATACAAAGCGTTCTTTAAATTCTTCTGCCTCGTCGAAATGAATAGCCTCGCCTACTTTTTGACGCCTGCCGCCGCGGTTGCTTTTCACTTCGGCCCATTTCCGCTCGATGCTGAAGGAGTTGGCTCCGAGACCGGAAAAATTATCGTTGAGCGAAAATGCGATGGCGTCGATAGCCGTTAGTATGCCCACCAGAGCCATGATGCCGAAGGCAATGATCATCAGCGTGAGTATTGCGCGAAGCATATTGGCTCGTATATTCTGTAAAGCCATGCTAAATATTTCCGAAAAAGGCATTTCGACCGTCGGCCTGATGATTGACTGATCTTTTTGGACAGGACGCAGAATAAAAAAGACCCGTATCAAACCGACTCCAAATGTAAACAGACCACCCGGCACAACGCGTTGAAATAGAAGCATTGTTTTTAAAATTCGATGAAAGACGCATTTTCGCCCATCTACCGTTTATACCATGTCAGAAAGCATTATAGTTGCGCCAATGTTCCGCCGCCCTGCCGTTTTCAATAATTTTGCCGGCCTCGTAGCAGCCGAAAGTACGCGCCACGGCGGCATAAGCCCCGTGCCGTACGCCAGTTTGAACCTTGGTAAAAGCACCGGCGACGATCCGTCCAATGTGGCTGAAAACAGGCGGCGACTCTGCGAAGCGCTGGGATTCCGGCCCGAACAGATGGCCTGGTCAAGGCAGGTGCACGGCGACCAGCTGCGCGTCGTGGCAGAACCCGGCGGCGCTGAAGGATTCGACGCCCTCGTGACCGACAGGCCCGGCATTCTGCTCGCAGTATCCATTGCCGATTGCACACCGGTATTAATTTATGACAAGAGAAACAAGGCCATCGCCGCTATTCACTCCGGCTGGCCAGGCACGGCAGCGCGTATCGCGGAAAAAACGATGCATCGTATGACAGCCGAATTCGGAACCCGCGGTGCGGATTGCTGCGCCTACATCGGCACCTGCATCGACGAGTGCTCGTTCGAGGTGGGAGAAGAAGTGGCCCTGCAATTTGAGGACGTATTCAAACGCTACGACCCGGCGAAAGGCAAGTTTTTCATTGATCTGAAAAAAGCCAACGCCGCCATGCTGACGGCATGCGGCGTTCCAGGCGATCAAATTGAAATATCGCCCTTTTCGACCGTACTGAACAACAACGATTATTTCTCCCATCGCAGGGAAAAAGGAACAACCGGCAGGATGATGGCAGTTATCGGAATGATCGGGGAGACGGCGCCTGCCGATTCCGTCATCTCTTCCGTGTGAGGAGAAAAATACAGCCAAGTGCCGCGATCACCAGTCCCAGAAATTCGCGGGTGAGCTCCACCCACGGCGTCTCGGCCTTCATCGTGTCCACAATAGACGGCTCGCCCATGTTAATCCAGTTTACAAAATCAGGAAACAGCGTGGCGGCCCAGATGACGGCAGCGGCCAGCCATATCCAGACGGCCGTGCGATTCAGCCGTCCGAGAGCGGCGAGGGCGAAATGGACGGCCACGCCGCCGTACAGCAATATCCACTGCACGGGATCGGGATCATTGTACTGAACCAGGGCAAAAAGGGCGAAGACGGTAGCAAGTATCCAGTATGCTATTTTCATTTGCGCTATTTTCGGGGAAAGATAAAAACTTTGCCGGATGGGAACTTCATTGATTTCCGATGGTTTGTAAGCCCGCAATCGTCGTACCTTTGACGGCTTTTATGTTATGGCAAAAGAGAAGAAAAAACAAAAAATAGAGATCGTAAACCGGAAAGCGGCGTACGAGTATTCCTTCATTCAGGAGTACGATGCCGGTATTATGCTGACCGGTTCGGAGATAAAAAGCATCCGGAACGGCAATGCCAATCTGAGTGACGCATACTGTATTTTTGAAAACGGCGAATTATGGGTGCGCAACCTTTATATCGCCGAGTACGAATACGGATCCGACAGCAACCACCTTCCCCGGCGCAACCGGAAACTGTTGCTTAGGCGCCCTGAAATCCGCAAACTCGAACGCGGTATCAGGGAAAAAGGCTCAACGATCATTCCCTACAAAATATTTATCAGCGACAGGGGCCTGGCCAAACTGACCATCGAACTGGCCCGGGGCAAAAAATCGTTCGACAAGCGCGAAACCATCAAAGAACGGGAAGACAAGCGCGACCTCGACCGGCTCCATAAAACGTATAAAATCCGGTAGCATGAACAAAATCGTCGCCCACTTTTTCTCCGTGATAGGCCACCCCATGCTGATATTGATCTATATCCTGCTGATCATGCTGGCCGTCAATCCGCAACAATTCGGTATCGTCAGCATGACCGACCGCCGCGCGGTGCTGCTCCTGATGTCGGTATTTACTACGACGATATTACTGCCGGGGTTTGGCCTGGCTCTGATGAAACCGCTCGGTTTTATCAAAAGCCTGCAAATGGCCGACAAACAGGAGCGGATCGGGCCTTATATCCTCGCCGGAGTCTTTTATCTGTGGCTTTTTAAAAACCTGGAGTCCGTCGGGCAGACACCGACATTGTACCTCGTTTTTGTACTGGGCGCCACAATCGGATTGTTCCTCAATTTCTTCATTAATATTTTTACAAAGATCAGTGTTCATGCAGCGGGTATGGGAGGCTTTATCGCCATGATCATCCTGCTGATGAAACAGCCGGAATGGGCAAAATACGGCCTCGGCCTACCTTTTCCGGGCGGTACGATAGAAATGAGCCTGACATTTGTACTGGCCGTGGTGATCCTTTTGGCGGGGCTGGTCGGAACATCAAGACTTGCCCTGGGCGCGCATGTGCCGTCCGACCTGTACCGGGGTTACGCAACGGGGTTTGTTGCCGTGCTCCTCGCAGGCGCAATCCTGTAAGTATTTTCCCGATTTATTTTGTGGCAGTTCCCCTCTCTGCCATACGCTGTATGGCATCGATAATGCGATCGAGTTCGGGCGGATAACTCACATAGCGCCGGCCGTTTTTGTCCAGACCCCAGATACTGATTGAAACCATTTTGCGCGTTCCGTTGACGTTGATGCTCAGGCGAAGCGGTACGGGGGTCGGTTTTACGGTTTTGCGCTTTTCACACTCGGGTGTTTTACAGTCGTAGGAAGATTCCATGTCCGCGAAGCGCTGATCTTCCGTAGCCCAGGAAATGAATTTTTCCATTTCCTCCTTGCCGATTTTCGCTTTCTGGACGAGGCGTTTCCCTTGTATGCTTTCAAATTCATGTATCAGTCGCCCGTCGCGTCCGATCGTGATATAGTCGTGTTGAACAGGGTTCATTCCGCCGTAATAGCCGCCTCCAACGAGTTCTACCACAGCATCATTGTCACTCGCTGCGGGCAACTGAATGGCCCGGGCAACAAGCTCGGTGTCGTATACTACCGGCGGCAGGGTCTGCACCATAACGACAGGAAGCATATTGGACTCCTGCGACAAAGGGGATTCCTCCCTTCGGAGCCGGACAAAATGATGGATGAAGGTCCGTTTGCCGTCTTTGGAAAAAAATTTCAGGTCCAGCGAAAAGTCGTTCAGGCGTTCCACTGCGAACTGGTTATTATGCCGGAAATCCAGGTGCAATTGCTGGCTGTCGAGCCACCAGCCCGATTCCGAGATTTTACCATTCAGATACTCCCGGCATACCGAATCAAATCGAAAATAAAGAAAATGTTGCCAGCGGTCGCCCGCCTGCTGCACCAGACTGTTCGTTTCAGGTTGCAGGGTATAGGTGTACTGCCAATAAGTTTCGAACAGGCGGCAGTTGTTCGTCTGGGCATTCAAGCCGGACAGTTGGGAAAACGACAAGACGACCCATAAATAAATATGAATCCGAAGGCATGGCATAAGCAGAATTGTTTAGGATTAAAGTTGGCCCTTACCGGGCATATTATTTCGCATCCGGAACCTCTTGGGCACCTGAACGCGGCAATTTTTAAGCCAAATCAGTGCCCCGGTTTGGGTGGCGCCGGCGCACTGGCATGATAATCACGCTTGATCCGTATGGCATAATCATCCAACAATTCCATAACGCGTTCGCGCCGGGGAGATTGTACGATCAGACCAATGTGATGATCCATATCAGTCATACGCCACGCTATTTCAGGATCGTTGAACTGGCTGTTATCGGGCCATTCCTGATGGGTGAGGGATACGATAATGCCGGAATAATCCTTGCGCAGTTTGGGCAACTCGTATTTTTCACCGGTTGCAACCGCCACTTCCAGTTTCGCCCATTCGCGCCACATATTGACGTTGGACGAACATTCGACCATTTCGGCGATATGTGCGCCGCCAACCCGGGAGGAGGTTTCCAGAAAATAAAATTCGCCGTCTTCGTGGCATTTAATAAACTCGGTATGACTGGCGCTGTGCTTCATTCCGAAAGCCGTCATGACCTCGGAAGTCGCTTTTGACAGCGCCTTCTCGTCGGCAGATCCGAAGGAAACCGTGGCGCTGCGAAAGATGCCTCCGCCATGTGCAACCTCAAACGGCGGGGCAAGGTATTGGGATGCCCTGGAGAAAATCACTTTGCCTTCCCGGCTAAGAGCATCCACATGGTATACATCGCCGGGCTTGAACTGTTCAATCAGAAAATTGTGGCGCTCACCGCCGAGCGTGGCGAGGTGTTCCCAGAGCTCGTCGGCGCTGTATATCTTTTTCATACCCGTAGCAGACGCTTGCCCGCGTGGTTTCACGATCCAGGGAGCG
>JAKOXM010000229.1 GCA_029781095.1 Bacteroidota bacterium | reverse complement strand
CAGGAGGGAGTCGCCCGAACCGATCTTCGGAACACTGACCGAAGCACTGTTCAGGACGGGCAACCCGCAATCAAACAAATTGCCGGTTGTCGAGAGATTCGGCGTGATCGGGGTTGTTGCGCCGTTGGCGAGCACCCGGAACGAATTATTGCCTATGCCAAACCCCGCCAGGCTGTCGATCGCTGCAAAACCCACCTGTATTTTTGTGGCATCTGCGAGGCCTATATTGACAATTTTAACTCCTGTAACAGCGGGTGTATTGCCGCAGTAGTCTGTTGGCGGGTTCCAGACCGGGCTGAACACCAGGTCGGGTACCTTGTTCGATTTTTTGATTTCGATAGCCACCATTGCGCTGTCGTACCGGCATGTCTCTCCGCCGCAGCCCCAGCCTACGCGCAGCGTGGACGGATTATTGTATTCCGGGATACCGCAGTCCGTGATGATGATTCTTTCCGTAAAGCAGAGGGTTTCTCCTATTTCAAGCCATTGGTCGCCGTCGCCGAAATTATCTATAAAATCACCGGCGAATACCGCCTGGTACAGGCCGGGGTCGTTGGTTTGACTCGTCGCATCGGCGATGTCCACAGTAATCCCATCCTTGTGTTCGTCTTCGAAGTAGAGAGTTCCGATCTTCCCGAGCCTCGTGTTTTTTACACAGATTTTCCGGAGCAGCGTATCGCCTTTTTCGCCCGTCATCAGAACATCTGAAACGCTTTCGATTAGAATAAGCCCTGTTTCAACTATAAATGATGACGTATTAATCTGTGCGTTTCCGGATGATGATGTTACGTTGATGGATGCGATGAACAACTGCCCGGTATCCACGCCATCGGCAGCTGAACAATTGGCCGAAATCAGCATTCCTGTCGAAGCCATGGCTCCTGCCGGAAGAACGGGCAGGGAGAAAACAGGCTGCTGCAAGTCGGAAATATTTTGCTCCGATGCCCCCGAGATACTTCCGGGTATGTAGCTGATCCCGGGGGGCAGCGTCACTTTCAGGGCGCCATCGTTCAGGGGTGCCGAGCCGTTATGTTGTACTTTTATGAAAAAAGTATCTGTTCCGCAGACGAACAGCGAATCGCTTTTTAGAAAAGTGATAAGGATATTTTGTGAAAAAACAGATGCGGAGGCAAAAAGCATCAGACCTATTGCTGTCAAAAAAACGCTGAATATTTTCATTCGAGAGGTGGAAAATAGTTTTTGTTTAGAGCGTATCGGTGCATAAAATTATGAAAACACCAGGTGTGTACGGCCGCCATCGGGAGGATTTCCAGGAGAAATAACAGAAGATGCGTTTTTCCCTTTTTCTATTG
This sequence comes from Bacteroidota bacterium, assembly GCA_029781095.1. Classification (GTDB taxonomy): domain Bacteria; phylum Bacteroidota; class Bacteroidia; order Chitinophagales; family Saprospiraceae; genus M3007. The sequence continues at coordinate 19,309 of JAKOXM010000229.1, read as the reverse complement.
CGGCAAAACAATCGGGCTACACCGCTTCCTGCGAGTCCTTTTGCTACCTTTGCGCGCAATTTGCAACCAACATGACAGTTTTTCGCCACATATGGGCAGCTTATGCCGTCGCGCTGTTTCTGATCCTGATGACGCTCAGCATGCCGGTCTTTTTCATGAACATGGCTGTAAAGCCGGGTAACCCCGCTTTGCGCCGGAATATCTGGTACCTGCATCATTTTTTTACACCCATTTTTCTGACGATGATCGGTATCCGGTTGAAAATAGCGGGGCGCGAAAAACTGGACCGGAAACAATCGTACGTCATCGTCGGCAACCACCGTTCTTCTCTCGATTTTATCGTGCATGCCCACTCTTTTCCGGGCGTATGCCGTTTTCTGGCGAAACAGGAGTTGCAAAAGATACCCGTTTTTGGCTGGGTGGTAAAAAAGATGTGTCTCACCGTCGACCGCAGCAGCGCGATGAGCCGCGCTAGAAGCGTGGTTGCAATCAAGCAGCAATTGGCAGAAGGCTGGAGTATTTTTATTTATCCGGAAGGAAGCCGCAATAATTCGGATGACCCGATCGGGCCGTTTTACGATGGCGCTTTTCGCATTGCCATACAAACGGGCGCGCCTCTTGTTGTCGAAACGATACTGAATATCAACGACGTTACGACGGGCTACGGGCTACAACCCGGCAAGGTCCATGTGATATGGGACGGACCGATTGTTACATCCGGCATGACCTCTGAAGACATTCCGAATTTAAAGGCGCAGGTGGAGGCGATCATGCTGGGACGAATGACAGGAAAACAGATCGAAGTCGAATATTAAATCATTGTTTAATAATGAATTACAGACAAAATATCCTTGAAACCATTGGGAATACACCGCTGGTAAAAATCAATCGTGTCGCCGCCGATATCCCCGCGCTGGTGCTGGCCAAGGTGGAAACCTTTAATCCGGGGCACAGCATCAAGGATCGTATGGCCGTCAAAATGATAGAAGATGCCGAAGCCCGGGGCGACCTGCGGGCCGGCGGCACTATTATCGAATGCACTTCCGGAAATACAGGTATGGGTCTGGCGCTGGTCGGCTGCGTTCGCGGTTATCGCTGCATTTTTACTACCACAGACAAGCAGAGCAAGGAGAAAGTGGATATGCTTAAGGCGCTCGGCGCGGAAGTAATCGTGTGTCCGACCAACGTGGGCCCCGAAGATCCCCGCTCTTATTACTCCGTGGCTCGTCGCCTCAGCCAGGAAATTCCCAATTCATTCTGGTGCAACCAATATGACAACCTGTCCAACCGGCAGGCGCATTACGAAAGCACCGGACCCGAGATATGGGAACAGACGGACGGCAAAGTGACGCATATCGTGGTTGGCGTGGGCACCGGCGGTACGGTCAGCGGAGTAGCGAAATATCTCAAGGAGCGCAACCCCGGCATCAGGATATGGGGCGCGGATACTTACGGGTCGGTGTTTAAAAAATTCCATGAAACGGGCGTTTTTGACCCGAAAGAAATCTATCCCTACATTACGGAAGGCATCGGCGAGGATATTTTACCCGCAAACGTCGATTTCAGCCTGATAGACAAATTTGAAAAGGTATCCGACAAAGACGCAGCGCTGTGGACCCGCCGGCTGGCCAGGGAGGAGGGACTTCTGCTCGGCTATTCGGCAGGAAGCGCCATGGGCGCCTTGTGGCAGTTGCGGGGCGAATTGAAAAAAGACGATGTCGTGGTGATTATCTTCCACGATCACGGCAGCCGCTATGTAGGTAAAATCTTCAATGACGACTGGATGCGCGAACGCGGGTTCCTGGAGGTCGAACTAAAATTAAGAGATCTGATCGCCCGCAAAAAAGATCGCCGCTTCATTGCTGTACAGGCGGACGAATCAGTACGTCAGGCATTTAATTTGATGAAATCAAATGATATCAGCCAATTGCCCGTGCAGGATGACGAAAAAGTGGTGGGATCCATTACGGAAACCCAGGTTCTTCATTTTTTACTGGAGAACCCCATGCAAAATTCAGAAAAAACTGTCCGGGATGTGATGGGCAAGCCGTTCCCTATCGTAAAGGACGATCTTCCGATAACGCAGCTCAATCGCTATATCAGCAAGGAAATACCGGCGGTTATAGCTACGGACCGCTCGGGCGCGCTGCATATCGTAACCCAGTATGACTTGATACAAAGCTTGTAGGGGCAATTCTCGCGGAAAGGCCGTACCCGGATTTTGCCCTGATCTTGTTCCATTTTACAAAAACAGGGCGAAATCCGGGTGCGGCATCCGATGCTCCGGGCCGTTAGTACCGGCTGTTATAATACCTGCCATCCATGCCATCGGTGATGTAGCGTTCCCGGTTGGCAAACCGGTCCTCTCCGATCTTCTTGTGGATGAATTCCTCTTTCTCTTTTCCCGATAATTCGGGCATTACCTGTTTGACCGGACCGCGCCCGTAATTTCCGCCATACGATCCGTACGGATAACCTGATATATCAAAATCTTCTCCGTCGGGGCTGCCTTCGGTCATGTATGCGAAATCATTCGGCATGGTTACAAATGCCAGCCCCCAGTCGGTTGCGTCTTTATTCTTTATGTCGAAGAAATAGAGGGTTGCCGGTCTGTTGTTCAGGACCGTCTTGTGACGGCTGATGAACTGAATGGAATCGACGACGGGCTGATCGGCGCCTTCCATGATATAAGACCTTGCCAGTGCAACCGTGTCCCTGAACCAACCGGCGTAGTCGCCCAGTCTCTTTGATTTGACAAGGAAGCGGAAAAATGAAAAACGTGTTTTATCGTCTTCACTGAACGGCTTCAACTTGCCGGGATCAACAGGTATGCCATTGCGCAGATACAGGTCATAGGCAAGCATCTGTACATTTTTGTTGCCATACCGGATACCGCGTTCCACCAGGCTTTTTACCATGTCGTCCTTTCGGAGAAACGGGGCAAGCAAATCGAAATTGCGCTCGATGATGCTTTCCGAATCATTGGTGCCGTAACCATCATAATAATCATAGCTGCCGTATGGATTATTTTCGCTTTTGGCCCTTTTCAGTTCTTCCTCGTACTGGTTTTGCGACAGGCACCACGCGGTTTCCCGGATCAGTGCTGCTTTCAGATGCGCATAAACCTTCGGTTTTACCAGGTTTCTTTTGACCAATGCGTCAAGCAGGCCGTAAATGTCGTCGCGGTTGCTTTCCACGTCCGCCAGTTTGAGCAACTCGGGAACAAACTTTGCCGTAAGTTCCAGTGTGTCGCGGAATTCCGAAAAAATATTCCCCTGGTCTCTTCCAAAATAGACCGGACGGCCGAGCCAGAGGTTGAAAAGGGTCTGGAATGACTCTTTTGACTTAATACGGGCAAGCGCAGACATGGTTAGCGACTGGTATCGGGCCGAATCGACATGGCCGAGATAAAAATCACGCAACCAGTTCACTGCATGCGGTGATTTCGATTCACCGATGGCATTGATCAGTATCGTGCGTTCTAATATTTTGAGTTTGTTGAATTCAGGTTGTTCGATCGCCTGCTTCAGGGCAGGAAAATCTTCAGGCCGGAATTTGACGCTCCAGGATTTTTTTAATTCGGTCAATGCGGCCTTCCGTTTCAGGCTGTCCGCAGCATAAATGTCCTGTAAATATGCGATGCTGCGTTCTCCGAATTTGACCGGGCCGGTAATGCTGTCGGTAGGCGCAAAGGTGGAAAAGACCGATTTTACAAAACTGCTTTCGGGCGCTTTAAGATTGACCGTCGCCAACAGGGAATACATTCGCTTGTTAACGAGTATAACTTTAGCCTTGATGCCCCGTGTGCTGTTGGTATCCTGTAACAGGAAATCGCCGATGATCATACTGTCCCGTTGCTCCCAATGGCTTTTCTGAATGGCCATTTTGTTATCGCGCGTCAGCATTTTCCGGATGTCCAATTCAAAAGAATCCCGGGTTGGCGCTGCACCCCCGGAGAAGTATTCCCATGAACGAACGGATACCTCCTCACCGGTGAGCGGCGATTTTAGTACCCGCGACCCGTTTTTACCCCAGTCATACACCTCTTCATTGTTGTACATGCTATAGCGTTTTCGATTGCCTTCCTCCGCGATCTTTTTTAGGCGGGCCAGGAATGCTGCGCGCGGCTTTTCCGGGACGGGGAGCACTGTAACCTGAAAATCGAGGGTGGTATCCCGGGTCTCTTTCCAGCCTTCCGGATAAACTTTCGGCGCAATGGAAAAAGATTCGAAGAATTTTGTCGGCGGTTCGGATGACCTGCTGCGACTTCCGATCAGGTAATAGTGCGGACCATCCACAATAAGCCGGGCATGGTAATATGCGCTGTCGCGATCCGACCGGAACGAAATATCCTGCGAAGGGAAGGGCGTTTCCGAAACAACCCGCATCGAAGGGGCTTTTTTCGTGAATTGTTCGGCAATTTTCTCGCCTATGATATTCAATTCAAAAGTGTCCTCCTCTATAAAATTCCAGTCGTGGTAATCGACCCGGTAGAGAAAATATGCGGCGCTGTCAAGCGGATCGACGGTAACAGCCAATGGATTTTCGGCTTTTTTGTCTTCCGTCGAATTGACCATGAGCGTTGCGGGGAAAGTAATCCTGAATCCGCCGTGCGATGGACTAAAAACGGTAGATTCATGCTTCACGGCACTGTAATTTTTCGAAAAGCGAATGCTGTTCAAAAAACGATCGGCTTCCTCTCCCAGGGCATAATCCCCGTTTCCTCCCGTCGTAAACATGATGACCTCGGATGGCGTCACAAATATTTTATAGCGTTGTACATCGCCACGACGGGTGCGGGTCGTGATCAGATGTCCCGGAAACGGTTCATGCAGGCGGGTACGCTCCTGAATTTTGCCCGGTATCTGCTCGTACAAGAGGCTGTCCAGGCGTTCGGCAATATATTCAGGGTTCTGTCCCGACCACCAGCCAAAGGTTTTCAGTCGATACACCGCGTAAAATGCGCCATTGTTCATGTCGGCGCACAAATGCTGTTCAAAGCCTTTGTAATTGGCCGTCGGGTAAAACTTGCCCGGCGCTTCTGCCGACCAGAGGGAATCGACCGACCACTGCCTCGATAAATTTACGGGGAAACGGATTTTTTCAATACTGTCTTTTTCCTGGCCGCCGGAAGTGGCCGTGAACTTGACGGGCCGCATGGTATACCCCTTGCTGCGAAGCAGCTTGATCACACCCGTTTCTCCGGGAAGATGCGCGGCGCCAACTGCTGAGAACAAGGGTGTTCCCGATTTCAACACGGAATCGATACGGTTGGCCATGATGACGTTCCTTTCGTCAAGCATCCAGCGCTGAAAGTTTTTGCCCGGACTGGATATTTTGTTCAGGGAATCCAGCAGGGTCAGATCCTGGTTGCGATAGGCCTCTTCCATTTTGGAGGGATCGAAATAGCCGCGGTAGTAGTTGACGTTCTTTTTTTCGTCGTCGTCCGGTATTTGCGACCGGAGAGCGGATTCGTAACTGCCTTCCAGTGTTTCCAGACCAATCACCTTTTTCCCCAGTTTTTTTCCTGCCTGAAAAATAAAAAGATCGAGATACGTATCTTCTTCATATTCCTGGCGATACATATTCGAACGGTAGAGAAACTCATTGGTCATCACGGGTTTGGATGACAGCATGGCGCTGAGCAGATCGTTGTCCGGCGTTGTGAAGCGGAATGATTCGCTATACAGATTTTGGTATTTCCCGCGCCCGCCATAATAGGCATATGGCGTTCTGAAAGCAAGTGGATCGTCATCTCCGTCGCCGGATATATCGTCGGTAAATTCCTGCCAGTCGTCGTGGTCGGTTTCGAGTGCGACCATATCCACGTTGTGAAGTGCAACGAAGAACGAGTCGCTCAGGTTGAATACCAGTTTTTCCGATACGTGCATGGTGCCGTACAGGTATCCTGGTTTTGAAATGCCGTTGCCGGAAATTTCCCAAAGCAACCCCATCATTTTTTCAGGTTTGTTTTGGGCAGGGAGAACAAAAACGCGCAGGCACAGCGCGAGAAAAAGGGCAGAGCGGAGCATAGTTAAGTTAAAAATGCAAGGTGAACGTTTTGGAGTCGGTATTCGCATGGAATGCGGCACAACCGTAAAGATGAAGCATCTAAGGATTATGGCGCTAAAAGCGTTAAGAAAATTTTAAAATTGGAAACGGCGAATATTGCGAATTTGTTATGCCATCCTGTAAGCAAAAGATGCCACCCGGCTTTTCAAAGCCGGGTGGCATCTGATGTTCTGGCGACAAAAATATTATCGAAGCAGTGTCACGTCGCCTTTCAAAGGTTCTTCCACGCCGTTGGAATAACGCAGCAAAATATAATATCCGTAAACGTCGCTGGGGGCGTCTTTGCCATCCACTTTGCCATCCCAGCGCAATTTGCCGGGCGATGATTCGAAAACCTTCTGTCCCCACCTGTTGAATATGAGGAATTTGACGATTTCAGTATTGCTGCCGAAAAGCAGCGGACCAAACGTGTCGTTAACACCGTCACTTCCCGGGGTAAATGCATTCGGCACGGCAATACAACGTTTGAAAATATAGGTAACCGGGCCTTTTTCATCGGTACATCCGTTGGCGCTCGTGGCAATTACCTTGAAATCAACGGAACCTTCCTGTGCGTTTGGCACAAAGGTGACGGAATCACCGGTTATCCCCGTCAGCGGTATCCCGTCCTGCGTCCACGCCAATGTAGCGCCGGCAGGTGTCGCGCTTGCCTCAAGTGTTATGGGCACTCCGATGCAAATCGAGTCGGTTGGGTCCGGAGATGCTGAAATATTGGTGAGGGAAACGCCCGGGTTTACGGTAAGGCGCACGGTGTCGCTTACGGAACAGTTGCTTCCAAAAACCAGTGTAGCCGTATAAGTTGTTGATCCTGGCGGATTTACGTTGAAAGTGCTTCCAGTGTGACCGCCCGGCGTCCAGGTGACATTACCCGGAAAGCCTGTTGTGGTTGCTGTCAGGGTGGCGCCATCTCCAAAACAGATGACCTGATTCTGCCCTGCATCAATGGTCGCGGAGGCCACCGTGACCGTCACGGAACCCTGGCTGGAACAAAGCGGACCGATCGCGTTTACGGTATACACAATCTGCGTCGTGCCGGTCGGTGGTGTGGCGGTCGGGTTGGCCACAAACGGATTGTCAAGACCAGTGGTCGGTGACCATGTGTAAGTGACACCCTGTTGCGTTGGAACATTATTCAGCAATACGTTGCCACCGGGGCAAATTACCGGATTTTGAGCCAGGTTGAGCGCAGGAGTCGGTAGCACAATTACCGTTACACTGGCCCCCGAAGGGCACGGCGCATCAGGTGTGGAAACGGTATAGGTGGTTGTCACGGAAGGAGATGCCGTCGGGTTGGGACAAGTAGTGCAAGAAAGCGTCGATGGCATGTCCTGCCATTCCAGCCCGGTGCCGGGCGGATCGACGGTGACTAAAATTTGCGAGGTTTGCCCCGGGCATATCTGCGGAGGAGTGGCATCTACGGTAAGTGAAGGCGGAATAGATACGGGAACTTCGACCCTGGATGTGTCTTTACATCCCCGATTGGTTTCGACGCGCTCGAAAGTATGCGTAGTCGTGGCGGTGATGACCATATTCCACAGGTTAAGCGGCGTTTCCTGGCCGCTGAAAGGCAGCCATTCAATATTAATATCCGGGAAGTTGGCCGGCTCATACGTTTTGGAAATCAGGTAGACCGTATCACCGGGGCAATAAACGGTTTTGTCTTCAACCCGGAACAGCGAATCTTCGGGTAGCGAGTCCACCCGGATGCGTATGGAGTCGTACACAATGCAACCGTTGATATTGTATGTGCCGATCACCGTTACCGATTCATCAGGGAAGGCCAGGACATTGGGGCCGGTGCTGCTGCTGAGGTTGAAAGGGGGTGACCATTTTACGGTGCTGCCTGCAGGACTGGAAATAGCGGTCAGTGCAAGGGTGTCGCCAAGGCAAATCTCCTTGTACGCATCTCCCTGAATATCAATATCAGCGGCAGTTACATTGATGGCAACCGTTTCGGTTTTTGAACAGTAATTATTGGCGCTGGTAGCCACCAGCGTGTAAACCGTACTCACATCCGGCAGAGCGACCGGTCCCGAACTGTTGGGGTCGCTGAGCCCGGCAGAAGGTGTCCAGTTATATTGCGTCGTTGACGTGAGAACGTCTCCAAGTTGCACAGCATAATTCTGGCAAACTGTGGTATCGTGCGTCGTGAGGGTCGGGAAAAACAGGGTATCGACATTGATCGTCACCTGATCGCTTACAGAGCAACCGGCTATTGAAACAGTGGCGGTATAAGTTGTTGTAGCCGAGGGAGTTGCAATCGGGGATGGACTGTTCGGGTTGCTCAGTCCGGTTGCAGGCATCCACACGAGCCCGGTATTGTTCACGTTGTTGTTTGCCTGCAGGAAAACAGCGGTCCCCTGGCAAATATTGGTGTCGTTCAGTGCGACCACATCAATATTGGGGTCTACGATCTGGATAAATACGGAGTCCACATCCACGCAGCTCGCGATGGTGCCGGTGACTTCAAGCCAGATATTCGTGGTGGGCGTTATGGTCGGATTGGAGATAAAAGGGTTGCTCACTGCACCCGGCGGTGCCCAGAAGTAGTTGGCTGCCCCGATGGCCTGCAATTGCAGGGTAGCGCCGGCGCAAACGAAAAGCGTGTCGCCGCCTTTTACGTTGACTTTTACGTTGTCAGCCAGATCAACGGTAAGCGTTTTGTATACGACGGTTCCGCAACCGAAAGTATTCGACAAAGTAATAGTGATCGTTTCAGTTCCTTCAACCAGGTTATCGGCAATAGGCGAAATGGGGAACGATAAGGAGGTCTGACCGGCGGGGAAAGTGATCACGCCCGGAATGTTCAGCAGATAGTCGACTCCGAGGGTTGCCGTGCCTCCAACCGTTACAATGAAACTGGCGTCCATGTCCAGCGGTTGGGAAAGCGAAATAACAAGCTGGTCCTCAGTGCCGGAACATCCTTCTATGAAATAATCGATGCCACTGGCAAACTGGACCTTCAAATCGGGTGTGCCTCCCTGAATTTTAGACATGAACACGCCGGAATCGAGTGCGCCGTCACCACGGTCCGCCACGGCAAGTTTCAGGTGGTAGGTATTGCAGGGAGTAACATCGGTACGCGCCGTAAGGCTTTTTTTAATGCCCAGATAATCAGAGGTAAGTCCGTCATACTGGAGTACCTGACTGAGTGTCTGGTTTCCCTGGTTATTACGATAATACTGCCAGTTCAGGTTGTTATTGACACTGTTGATCTGCACAGGCGTATTGGTGCCCGGCAGAACAGCGATATTCTTCGCTCCCCCCAGTCCGGGGTCGCCCGCGATGCCCGGACCCGAAACAAGAAATGCGAAAATGTCATTAAAAGAGTTGACAAATTCCGGGTATTCCTCGGATCCGAAGACATACTCGAAACTCAGCTCATTGGTTGCCACAAACACGTCGAATTCCACGACACAGGCATCGAATGAAAGTTGGCCGTTGCCCTGCTGGGTGGAGAGGTAGTCGAGGTCGTCGTCGCCCTCTACGTTCAGGATGGCCGTTGCCGCAGGTGTATTATTTGGCCCGACGGTCAGATCGGCGCTGCCGGAGGTCAATACAAGCCCTTTATCGAGGCCGAGGCCATTGTTGTCTGTCGGGAAACTGAATGTACCGTAAGCGCCGTCAGCGCAGTTGATATTTGTCAGTGTTACAACTGTAGCGGGAGTTGAGACGGCATCAACGATTTGTTGCGGAGTAACCGTGGAATTAACCGTCATGGTTTCCTGTGGCGCGCAGGGCTGGCTGCTGCACTCCCACATACCTTTCCAGCCCTCAAATTCACTGCTGCCATCCGATTGAAACTGAACCGTCAGACAGCCGCTTGTGGCCTGAACCTGGAAACAAACGGCGCCACCGCCAACCGGATCATTGAAGTTAAAACCGTTGATCTGTGTGATCGGAGTGCCGCTTGTATTGTTGCCGTCATAAAAGGTCAGTACGTCGCCAAGATTGAATCCCGCGTCTTCGATGTTAAAATATTCCATCGTAAATGTGATGCAGGCGGAAGGCTCGTTCGGGCAAATGACAAAGGTGAAGTCTTCATTGGGGCCGTAATCTCCGTCCGGACCGCCGGTATCATATAACGTACCCGAGCAAAGCCCCGAACTGCCCTGGTCAATAGTAACGATAGGCGGAATTTTATCCACGCAAAGCATGAAGTCTCCCCAATTTGGCGCTGCGGTCTGTGAATAGTCGGATACCCGGATAAAATAAGGCAAACCGGGCGTCAGCCCCGTTACATCGAGAAAAAGTGTATTTTCTCCGACATCGGCTTTGGCGCACAACAGTTCAGCCAGCCCGTCGAAAGTACAATCGCCGCGATACACGGCAAACTCGGGGTTCAGAATGGAGTTGGCGCCCACACCTGTCAGGGTAATGCGAAAATCAAACAAGGTGTCCGGGCAGGTAAACATAAACCAGACATCGTGCTGTGCAACCCCGCTGTTGAAACAACTGGGATTGTTGTCATTGCCTATATCGCTTGAGGTGGCGTTTACGTTGGAAAAAATATCGCCGGGGCAAATGGGTGCTGTTCCGAGATCTATAAGACCGGAGCAGTTGTCGTTCACCGGCGTTTGAGAAAAGAGCGAACAGACTGTGGCAAGCGCTGCAACGAGAGTAAATAGTCTTTTCATTGGTGTGTAGTAGTTGTCTGAATCTTGATCAGTCAGGTGTTTCCATATCGCCGCTAGCGGCTGCATGGGCGAGCCAAAAATAGGGAGACCTTTCTGAACGCCAAATCACAGCAAGGCTTTTGTGTCGCAGGTTGGCAGATGTGAGCGAAAAAAGGTGAAAATACCTGTTAATGGCCGCATTTTGCAAGCAAATTTCTCACCTCATCAAGCCGGTACGCCTCGTTTTGATTTCCCCAGCTGCTGTTTACAAAGTTCAGGATGTTCACAATCTGTATTTCCGACAGTACTTCCACACCAGGCATTTGTTCTGCGTAGGTTTTCCCGTTTACCGAAATAGTGTCTTTCAGACCATGCCTGATGAGGCAAGGTAGTTTATCCCGGTTAGTTTTCAAATAATCGGCGCGGGCCAGGGGCGGTATCAATGCAGAAAGGCCTTCCCCGTCGTCCATGTGGCAGTTTGCGCAATTCGATTTATACAGACGTTCTCCTTCCCGGTAAGGGTTGGGCTGACAGTTGTACAGTATGACAGAGAAACAAAAGAGTATGCTGCCTAAGGGATAGATTATTTTTGACATGGATGGCAAACTTACATAATGAACCGGAATCAGCGGGGGAATTGCTCTTCGAGCAGCTGATCGATATCTTTCATAAAGCGATCCACGTCTTTGGCGTCGGTGCCGTCGCAGAACGATCGAACGTGTCTGTTTTTATCAACGAGGATCAGGCGCCCGGAGTGGTCGAAGCCGCCGGGCGAATCGGGATCCTCGGTAGCCACGCTGAAATAATCGTCGGCAATGCCATAGATCGCGTCGTGGTCGCCCGTTACAAGATGCCATTTTGCGGTTTCAATGCCAAGTTTTTGCGCATGCCGTTTCAATGCGGCGACCGTATCGTTGCGCACATCGATAGAGTGGGAGAGGAGCGCCACCCTGTCATCATTTTTGTACTTCGCATAAAGACGCAAGCCGTTCTTTTTTACTTTCGGACAAATGGTTGGGCAATGGATGAAGAAGAAATCAGCCACGTATATCTTCCCGGCAAAAGTGGCATTCGTCACGGCCTGACTGTCCTGATCGACAAAAGTAAAATCGGGAATGCTGCGATAAATCGTATCTCCTGCCGGTGATATGTCGCGCTCTCCGAGGATAGGCAGCGGCGGTTTTTTCGAGGGTGACATACAAGCGTACAAGCCGCTTGCCATCAATATGATAAATAATGCGTTTTTCATTTATTTAATAAACTTTTGCCGGCTTCAAGAGCGGCATGAATGTCGTGTTTGCTTTGCGCGATTTTCTGTTTTTGATCTTTCAGGTATTGCAGAGCTTCTTCCGAGTGCCCGGCAGGTTCCTGGTACTGAGCCATCCATGTCATCATTCCCTCTTCCGCTTTTTCCATGTCGGCCAGTATCGCAGTGTATTTATCATGCTCCTCCTTCTTCATTTTCGCTCTTTGCATAAAATCTTTTATCTGGCGGCTGACCCGGTTCATTTCGGCCATTTCCTTCATGGCTTCATCATGAATGGCGCCGGTTTCATCGGAAAGGGCCTTAAACGGATCGTTCGGATTGTCGGATGCAGGGGCAGAAGTCACGGCTTCGAGATCCATACCGCAAACGGGGCATTGGCCTGCCTTCGCATAGGTTTTGCCTTTTTCGCAATCCATCGGGCATGCATACACGAGGCTGGCAGAGTCGGCCGTCATCGAAGCGGCATTATTTTGCGGGCCATGCTGACGATGTCCGCAGGAGAAAAACAGGTATCCGGAAAGGAGCAGAAATAGAATTTTATACATCGAGATAGAATGGATTTTTGCAAAGGTAGCAGTCTGCTACATGTATACAGCCATAAAACCGGCCCGTTTCACCCCGTTTGGAATTTCTCCAAATTCCGTCACCGGACCAGGGTGACGTCGCCGGAATATTTATGGGAACTTCCATCCTTAAAAAGCACTTCAAAGTAATAAATATATACCCCCGGCGACATCGGTTTGCCTTTGTAGCGCCCGTCCCAGCCAGACCCCAATGTATTGGGTACCAAATTTTTATCGGCGAACAACTCATTCCCCCAACGGTCGTATATGTGCATTTGCACGATCTGTTCCACCTGCCCGTCGCTGTACAGACTGAAAGTGTCGTTCAGTCCGTCCCGGTCGGGTTTGAAGATATTGGGAATATAAATCCGCCGGCTTGACTTGACGATCATCCGAAGAGCGGCCATCACTTCACAGCCATCTTCCGAATAGGCAAACAATTGATATACAGTCGATTTTTCAGGCTTCGCTACCGGTTCCCAGCAATCCGGACAATCCAGGCCTGTTGCCGGTTGCCAGTAAAAGGTATCAACCGTAAAATTGGCCGATGGTTGCAAGGTTATGCTGTCACCCGAAACGATGGAAATAATGGAGTCGGGAAATGCCAGGCTTAAAACGGCGGGCATCTCAATGATATCTGCAAGAGTAGCCGTGCAGCCGTTGCTGTCCTGGACAGCCAATGCGTAAGTGCCGGGAGGCAAATTGAAAAAGGAAGGCTGGTCCTGGTATAGAATGCCGTCCAGCGAATACAGATATGGCGCTGTCCCGCCGCTCACATCGAGCGTGATTTCCCCCGTCTGTCCCGCGCATACCGGTGAAATGCTTTGCGAGCTAACTGTCATGGCCTGGGTTGTCGCGAGATGCAGCATAACAATACTGTCACATCCGGCGGCTGTCGTCAATATTTGCTGATAGTCACCTGACACCGAATAGACGGAATCGCCGAAGGAATATGTCTCGCCTTCGCAAATGGCAGCGTCAATTTGCGACTGGATCGGCGGCAAAACGGTCAGATTCAAGGCTATCAGGCTGTCGCATCCATTTGTCGACAGGAGCAATTCCTGGTAATTGCCGCTCATGGAATACGTCGAATCGCCCAGGGCGAATGATTGCCCCTGGCAAATGCTTTCGGTCAGTGTATTCACAACAGGCGGCAATACCGTTAGATTGAGGGTAACGGTGCTGTCACAACCGTAAAACGAAGTGAATACCTGCTGGTAGGTTCCGCTGACGGAATAAACCGAGTCTCCCAGCATATAGGAAGCGCCGTTGCAGACGGTTGCATTCAGCGTCTGTTGCAGGGGCGGCAATACGGTCAGGTCCAGGTTGACAATGCTGTCGCAGCCGCCGGGTGTCACAAACTGGTTCTGGTACTGGCCGCTGGTCGAGTAGACGGTATTTCCGAGCTGATAAGTCTGTCCGGCGCAAATTACTTTCGTCAGGTTATTTTGTATGGGCGGCAATACGGTCAGGTCCAGGTGGACAATGCTGTCGCAGCCGCCGGGTGTCACAAACTGGTTCTGGTACTGGCCGCTGGTCGAATAGACGGTATTTCCGAACTGATAAGTCTGCCCGGAGCAAATTACTTTCGTCAGGTTATTTTGTATGGGGGGCAATACGGTCAGGTCCAGATTGATTATGCTGTCGCAGCCGTCGGGTGTAAGCAGTAACGCCTGGTATTGACCGGTAGTCGAATAGGTAAAATTGCCGACGTAATACGAATTTCCGCTGCAAATGGTAGCCGATACGCTGTTTTGAACAGGCGGCAATACAGTCAGGTCCAAATTGACGATGCTGTCGCAGCCGGCCGGCGAGACGAGCATTGCCATATATTGACCCGTACTTGAATAGGTGAAGTTGCCGACAAAATAGGATTGTCCGCTGCAAATGGTGGCGCTTACATTGTTTACCACGGGCGGCAAAACCGTCAGATTCAAATTGACAATACTGTCCAAACCGTTCGAGCCGACTAGTATCGTCTGATACATGCCCGTTGTATTGAAATTATTATTGCCGACGGAATAGGATTGTCCGCTGCAAATAGTCACCGTCAGATTCGTTTGTGCATCGGCGAAATGAAACATAAATATGAGCGAAATGCCCAGTAAACGGGAAATTGATCTCTGCATGGGTCTACCTTTGAATTAATAATATAAGGATTATCTCGTGAACTTTGACGAAGGCAAGGAGACCAGGGAGTGGCATTGCAGCAAAAATAAGCGGAAAAAATCGGAATCCCATAACAGCGACTATTCTGTCCGAAGATTCCGGTTTTATTAATTTTGCGGAATTATCGCACACCCGCCGCTACCTTGAGACATATTTCTAAAACGCCAGTTGAATGCTACTTGCTATCTCTCCCATTGATGGGCGCTATGCCGATAAAACGAAAGAACTTGCCGACTATTTCAGCGAGTATGCGCTCATTCGGTACCGTGTTTTTGTTGAAATTCAGTATTTTATCGCTTTATGCCAGTACGGCTTGCCACAATTGGCCTCTTTTGAAGAAGATAAAATCGATGATCTCAATGCCATTTTCGAGAATTTCAGTCTCGCAGATGCCGAGCAAATAAAAGCCATTGAGCGCAGCACAAACCACGATGTGAAGGCTGTTGAATATTTTTTGAAAGAGCGTTTCGATGCGCTCGAACTCGGCGATCTGAGAGAATTTGTGCACTTCGGCCTGACTTCGCAGGATATCAACAACACCGCAACACCGCTACTCCTCAAAAATGCACTGGAAACGGTGTATTTTCCGCTGCTGCGGCAACTGCGCGATCAGCTCGAACAACTCGCGCAAGAGTGGTCGCACGTGCCCATGCTCGCACGCACACACGGGCAACCGGCCTCGCCGACCTTGCTGGGCAAGGAGTTCAAGGTATTTGTCGAGCGGCTCGATGTGCAGACCGAGATGTTGCGCAAAACGCCCCATCGCGCCAAGTTCGGTGGCGCGACAGGAAATTTCAATGCGCATTTTGCGGCGTATCCGGATTACAACTGGCAACAGTTCGGCGATGATTTTGTCCGTGAGTTTTTGGGACTTGAGCGATCGCATTTTACAACCCAGGTCGAGCATTATGATTGCCTGGCCGCCCAATTTCATGCGCTGGCGCGCATAAACACGATCCTGATCGACTTTTGCCGGGATGTATGGACCTATGTTTCGATGGAATATTTTCGCCAGACGACGGTAAAAAACGAAGTGGGCTCGTCGGCTATGCCGCACAAAGTGAATCCCATCGATTTCGAAAATGCGGAAGGCAATCTCGGCCTTGCGAATGCCCTGTTCCAGCATCTTGCCGAAAAACTTCCCGTCAGCAGGCTTCAGCGCGATCTGACGGATTCAACCGTGCTGCGTAATATAGGCGTACCCATGGGTCATACCGTCATTGCGATAAAGTCGGTGATGAAAGGCCTTGGCAAATTGATGCTCAACGAAGGACAGCTGTACGACGACCTCGAAGACAACTGGATGGTCATAGCGGAAGGCATCCAGGTAATATTGCGACGGGAAGGATACCCCCAACCCTACGAGGCATTGAAAGCGCTTACACGTGGCAGAACACTGGTAACCCGGGAGGTCCTGCATGAATTTATAGACGGCCTGAACGTTTCGGAAGAGGTAAAGGAAGAATTGAAACGGTTGACACCGCACAATTACGTGGGCGGTTGAATCCTGCTTTTTCGACTTTCGCGGATAGCGCAATGTTAATCAGCGCTATCCGCGATAAGCGGGAAAAAATATCTTTTTACTGCTTTACCAGACGCACCGGCGCGCTTCGCAGGTCGTCACTCCGAAGCGTGGCAATGTATACGCCTTTCGGCCAGTTGTCGCCACAAATGGTCATGCCGTTTTCGCCTGCCAGTTTTTGCCTTAAAATATTCTGGCCCATCTCATTGTGCACTTCCAGAACGAGGTTTTTTGCATCAGCCCAGTCGTACCGGATGGCGAAAGTGGAAGATGACGGATTGGGCGTGACGGTAAGCGCCGAAACCGGATTCAGGTTTTGTGTGGAGGTGACGTTTACAGGCGTCACCTGAAACACATCGAGGGCGGCTTCCACGTAGTGACCGGGATCAAAATCGGTTGCAATGAATTGTACCTGTATATTGTCGCCAAGTGTTATGAAGTCCTTGAGGTGGATATCTCCGGAATAACGCCAGGAATTACCCGTGAGGTTTTGGGTAAAAATCGTGGCCGACTCGGTCCCGTTCGTTACGCGCACTTCAAGGTCGTCATTGGGCGGCGTGCCCTGGCCACCGCCGTTATAGAACCAGTACCAGAATGTCAATACAGCGTCCTGGTAGTTCGCCAGTTTCATCGGCGGGCAGGTAAGCGTTACGGAACCGTTGTCCACGTCATCGGCCCCTGCCTGCCCACCGCCATTTCCCGTGAGGTAACAATTTTCGTTATTGTCGGTCGTGACATCGGCGAGTGGAACGGTAAAATTCCCCTGGTTCCCTGCCGGCACACCGCGCTCCCAAAACCCGGTAAGAGCAGTGGCCTCCGTCGACCAGCCCAGATCGGCTTCAAAATCGTCGTAATAACCGGGTTTCAGTGCAAATGTTCCGGGATTGCCGCCCGTAATGCTGAAATTGCCGACATGATATCCCCATGCGCCGATAACGCCGGTATAAATGCCGGATGGAACACAGGGCAACTCGAAAGCGCCGTTTGCGTCGGTTTTTACTACATAAGTGCCGTCCGGTCCGGTAAGGCTCACATTGGCGTTTTCAATGGGAGTGGAACTTCCTTCTTCATGCACGGTTCCGCTGACACTCACAACAGATTCTGATTCGAGCGTAACATTTATTTCCGTTACCTGCCCTGTGTTGAGTGTCACATCGACGGTTTTACTGAAATAACCTGTCTTGCTGATCGTAACCTTGAAACTGCCGGGTTCTGCCTGCCCCGTTTTGAAAGTACCGTTAAATTTGGTTGTGGTATTTATCCAGGGGTTATTGCTGTTTACCTCGATTTTTGCTCCGGCCATGGGCAGGCCTGTGCAACCGTTTATCACCGTTCCTTCCAGGTAGCAGGCGCGCACATAAGCAGGGGTCAGTACAAACAGTTTACCGGCGCCGCCGGATTCATTCGGAATATTCGAGGCTACGATCGTGCCGGAAGGCAGGAAGGGATACACCCCCCAGCAGCCTTCAAAAACGGCGCCTGAGCCCGGCCAGGTATCGTACCAGCCTGTGATGACAACGTTGTCGGGGCGATGTGCATCGGCAATTACAACGCCGTCAGTATACCAGGAAGTAACAGCCCAGTCGTTGAGTACGTGCACGTTGTGTCCGATAGATCCGGTACCGTCATTGGGTGAGGTGCGATCCAGTTCTTTGATATCCTGCGGGTCGCTGATGTCGTAGGACGTAACGAACGAAGGCGCACTGTCGTTCTCGTCTGTGGTCAGGATGTGTTTGCGGTCGTCGAGCAGCCAGGAGTTGTGGGTAAACTTGCCGGGCGTCTGTACCGTGCCGAGCAGCACCGGATTCGATTTGTTGCTCATGTCCACGATGGACAGGGTACCTGTATATATATGGCACGCATACAGCGTGTCATTCTCGGCATATCCATCGTGCACGTAGCCCAGTGCGTCAAATTTGCCGGCGTAGGTCGGATTATAGGGATCCGGCTCGAGGTTCAATACCTTGGCTCCCCCGCTAAACAGGGGGCCTCCATAGAGATACACAAAACCTTTTTTCGTATCGATATGCAGGGCGTGAATTTGGCTCAACTGTCCCGAAATCGCTCCGTCGCCCTTATAATTATGATATGCAAGGTTCGTATTGGGCAGATTACTGAGATCAACTATTTGCAAACCCCCGCCCGCTTCCGTCGTTACATAGGCGTAATGCTTGTAAACTTTTATCTCTTTCCACAAACTGCTCTGGTTTGGGCTGCCTTCCGGGGCAGGCACCTGAATGATATTCACGGGGTTATCGGGGTTGGTTACATCTACGATGACCATGCCGTTTGATGCTCCGACAAGCGCATATTCGCGCCCGCCTTGCGCGTATCCGCAGATATTGGCCAGGGTCTGACCGGGGTATTCGAGGGAAGAACGGAATTGAAGGTTGAAATTCTGGGCAAAAGCCGGCGATGCAGCCAGGCAAAGCGCCGACCACAGCAGGTAATGCAGCAAATTTTTCATTGAAAACAGATTGAAGATTAACAAGTAAGGATTGGTGAGAGCAGAGACGCCCCGGGAAAAACAGGATGCGTCGCATTGAAAAGTGGCGGCAAAAGTAGACACCCCGTGTCACCCCTGCGTCATTGTCTTGCAACAATCGCCACCGTGAGACGGCTAATACACGACAAATCCCCCTTTTCATCCCGGATTTCAATTTGCCACACGTGTACCTGGCGCCCGATTCGAACAGGTCTGCAAACCCCGGTTACCTGACCGCCTTCACGAACGCTTTTCAGGTGATTGGCATTGATCTCCAGCCCTACGGCAGTTTGGACTTTCAGGTCGGCAATACAAAGGGTGCTTGCCACGCTGCCGAGGGTTTCGGACAAAGCAACGTTTGCTCCACCGTGAAGTATCCGGTAAGGCTGTACCGTGTTTTCGTTGGCAGGCATCGTTGCGGTGAGGTAATCATCGCCGATTTCCGTAAAAACGATGCCGATTTTCTCGCCCATCGTGTTGGAATTCAGCGCATTAAGGCCTTCCAGTGTGTGCGGTTGCCGCCAGATTTTTGCCATATATTTTGTGCGGGTGACAGGTTTCCGGTATGAAGTTTACAATTGTATCTTTCGGGCAGGCCTACTGCTCATCTTCGTC
>JAKOXM010000224.1 GCA_029781095.1 Bacteroidota bacterium | reverse complement strand
CGCTGTTCGATTCGACCATTGCTACGTTCGAAGACGACGGTGGCGCTTATAACCAGGCGGATGCTGCAGGTTTCATCAAGCTGAATGCCCTGCGCATGCGGATCGCTTCGCGCTTACGCAAGTAATTTTGTTGCGATGCAGCATGAATCGGCGGCCTGACGGCCGCTTTTCCGTTTTATCTGTGTATTTTTTGCTGCGTTGCGATTGCGTAATCTGTTAATATACGCATGAATATCAAACGAACGTTTGAATTTTCTTGTGCCTTATATTGACTTGAGAACCCGTCGTTAACCGATGAATGAAGAACTGTTTACAGAGTTGTCGTTGCAAATCGGTATTACCGGTCTGATCGTGTACATGGGGTGGATCGTTTACGATCTGGCCAAAGAATCGAAGGCTGGCCGGTACGGCACGGCGGTAATGTTTTTTGCTTTGGGTCTAGGCGTGGTTGGTTTCATGATCAAGACCATTCTGACCAAGGTTTTGTCCTAATTAATCAAGTATCTGGAGTCAATTGTGTCGCAATTCGATAACGTTAGCGTAGTCAAGAAGGCCAATATCTATTTCGACGGCAAATGCGTTAGCCACACCGTCGTATTTGCCGATGGCACAAAGAAGACCATTGGTGTGATTTTTCCGTCGAGCCTGACATTCAATACCGGTGCGCCGGAAGTGATGGAGCTGAATGCCGGAAAATGCCGCATTCGCCTCGCTGGGACTAGCGAGTGGCAGCAGTACGAAGGTGGTCAGTCATTCAATGTGCCGGGCAATTCCTCGTTCGATATTGAAACGCTGGAAACCTTGGACTATGTGTGCCACTTCGGCTAATGTGAAACTGTAATTCTGCTGTTTGTTTAATTCTCGTTAAACAGCGGACCGTGTTGTTGTAGTACTGTCTTTTCTTTCTCCTCGTTTATCAGCCTGGATCCGCTCTGCGGCGGGCTGATTTTTTTTACCCGCGAATTGGCTAGAGTATTTTGCCTATACTGTGCTGGTGTGCAACGAGGGGGCGAAGATGCGGCTGCTTGGTGTTCTGCTGTTGCTGACACTGGCCGGGTGTGCCACGTTGTCAGAGAACGAGTGTCGTAGCGCGGATTGGTATGAGCTGGGAGAGCATGACGGCTTTGCCGGATATCCGCGGGCACGGATCGAGGAACATGCCGAGGCCTGTGGCAAGATTGGTATCTATCCCAATCGCGACGCCTATTTTTCCGGTCGAGAGCAGGGTGTATACCGTTACTGCGAGCCACGTCATGGTTACGAGGTGGGGCGTGCCGGAGAAAGCTACCGTAATGTATGTAGCGGCGAACGTGAAACGCGTTTTCTGCGGCAGTACCGTGCTGGCCGGCAGTTGTACGACCTCGAACAGCAAATCCGGCGTGGCGAAAGTGAGATCAGCAAGCTGGAGCAGCAATTGGAAAAGGCGTCCAGCGATACCGAGCGTGCCCGTCTGCGCGGCCAGATTGCCGACCGTGATCGTGAGCAATCAATGTTGCGGCGGCAGTTG
>JAKOXM010000220.1 GCA_029781095.1 Bacteroidota bacterium | reverse complement strand
ACTCTCCATGAAAACCACATACCCTTTGAGCGAGCGGATCTCTATATCCTCAGCACCGCTTTCTTCTGCTTCAGGCAAAAGGTAAGTCAGCAGTGCTTCCGTATCATAATAGCCGGCAGGCAAGGCTGCAAACTGCATGAGCGTCCAGATTTCGGACCTGTTCAACTCTGCGGCATCGAAGAGGCCCTGCGCAATGGACATGATTAGATTTTCACCCGATGAAACCTTTTTCAGGCTTGAAAATATCGCGTCCGAGAATATCCGCGCCTCTCGCTCGGAAGTTTTGGGAATATGGGTCGTCAGCAGGCGAAGCAGCCAGGGGTTACCACGCAGGGCCGCTACCTCGTCTTTTGTGAGTACATTGAATTTCAAGCCTGCATTTGCAAAAAAATACAGGACATCACCATCCTCAAGCGGCGGGATACTGAAATTCAGGAAACGCTTGTCGCTAAACGGAGAATTGCTGGTGATGAGAATTCTGGCCTTTTTGATCTCCAGCAAGGAAAGATGCCTGAGAATATCCGCTTCTGACCCCGCTCCTTCGATCACGATCAACTGCGTGGTATCAAAATTGCGCAGGTTCTTTACTTCTTCTTCGGCCAAAACCTGGTAAAAAGCCTCGTTTTTATCGTGTCGACCTTCCAGTCCGCCAGTGCTGATTGCAGCAACTATTGACTTCGGCAGGCTTGTAATGTAGGGTATCCACCCGAACTGCTCGCACCAGTTTTTGGCATCGGCCGCATGGAAAAAAGCGTTGGCCAATGTCTTCTTTCCCAGACCGCTTTCACCGTGGAGAACGATCCGGCGAGCTCCGGAGTCGAAAAGCGAAAACAGTTTTTCCACAAGCACAGTTCTTTCCAGCAAACCGTTTTGCGGTTCTATTTTATGGGAAAAATGTCTCGGAGGCTTTTCCGCGGAAGGCATGTTTCAGTCGGTTTGTCGTTTGCAAACATAAGAAATGACGACGACTTGTTGCCCGGGTTTCTGCTTTACTTTCGCCAACCGGAGGTTGGCGGCACTAGACCTCCTGCCGCAGCACCTCCAGCGGCGGCTTGTTCACCACTTCCCGGCTGTTGAACAGCCCGATAATGACGGCCAATGACGTAATGGCGAAAAATGTCGCCACCAGCGGCCACCACTCCACCTGGAAGGGAATTTTAAAGGCGAACTCCGCCAGCGCCCAGGCGCCTGCGACGGAAAGGCCCACACCCGCAAGACAGGCCAGTGCGCCGAGCAGAAAGTATTCGAGCGCATTGATGGCCAGTATCTGGCGGCGGCTCGCGCCGAGCGTGCGCAGGAGCACGCTCTCGCGGATGCGCGCAAACTTGCCCTGGTAGATCGAACTGACGAGCACCAGCAGACCGGTCAGGATGCTGAACAGGGCCATGAAACGGATCACCAAGGATACCGTGCCCAGCACTTCGTCCACCGATTTGAGTATCTGCGTGAGGTCGATGGCCGACACGCCGGGGAAACGGCGCACCAGCTCGGACTGGAATGTGGCAGACTGCTCCGCGCTGCCCACCCGCGACACGATGACGTGAAACTGCGGCGCCTGTTCCAGTACGCCCTTGGGGAAAAGCACAAGGAAATTGGTCTGTACGCGGTTGAAATCCACTTTCCGGACGCTGCCGACCTCCGTTTCGAGGCGGGCGCCCTGCACGTTGAAAACGATTTTGGTGCCGACTTTTGCTTTCATACCGCGCTGCAAGCCGTCGGAAATGGATATTTTGATGGGCTGGCCGGGCGTGTGCGTGCCTTCCCATACGCCTTCGATGATCTTTTCCGTGTCGATAAGGGTGTCGCGGAAGGTGACGCGGTATTCGCGGTCCCACACCCAGTTGTGTATGCGGTCGTCCGATTCATCCGGCGGGCCATCCTGGCGCCTGCCCCGGCGTTCCGACGTGGCCGTGGTATCGCGGTGCAGCGTGTCGGCGGCTTCGTATTGCGCTTTGGTGATGCCGTCGATGGATTCGAGGCGGGTGGTCACCACGGCGACCTGTTGCATCAGGGGCATGCCGTTGGCTTTCACCAGGGCCGCCACCTCGTCCTTGTCTTTCGACTGGATATCGAACAGGATCATATTGGGCTGGTTGCCGCTGCCGGAAAACTCGACCTGTTTCAGGAGCAGGTTCTGGATCAGGAAGAGCGTGGAAAGCAGCATGGTGCCGAGGCCGATGGTCACGACCAGCAATACGGTCTGGTTTTCGGGGCGGAACAGGTTGGCGATGCCCTGCCGCAGCACGTAACTCCATTTTTTCGGAAAAAAACGGCGCAGGAGGAAGATAAGCAAACGCGCGATGCCCCACAG
>JAKOXM010000207.1 GCA_029781095.1 Bacteroidota bacterium | reverse complement strand
TTTATTGCCGAGATTGCTTTATTGCCGAGATTGTTTCTTTATTACTATTGTTGAAATTGTTTCATAAAAGCCTGGCGCTGGCACGCATTATCTACTTTTGTCCCCACCTCACGGTATTAATAAGCCCCAACAATGAAGCAATTTCAGCAATGAAGCAATGACGAACAACGCAATCATCTACGAAGACAACCACCTCCTGGCCATAAACAAGCCGGCGGGGTGGCTGGTTCAGGGCGATCGCACGGGCGATGCGACATTGACGGATTGGGGCAAGGATTATTTGAAAAAAAAATACGACAAGCCGGGAGCCGTATTTTTACATCCTGCACACCGGATCGACCGCCCGGTGAGCGGAGCGGTGTTATTTGCAAGGACCGACAAAGCGCTGGGGCGCCTCACTACCCTTTTCCGGGAAAAAAAAGTGATAAAAACCTACCTCGCCTTCGTCATACGCCGCCCGGAACAGGCTGCCGGCGAACTCCGCCATTTTTTGTTAAAAGACGAAAAAAAGAACATCGTAAAAGCCCTGCCCCACCCTTTCGCGGACGCAAAGGAAAGTCTTACGCGCTATGAAACACTTGGCGCCGCCGGCAACTATTTTTTGCTCCTGGTTTCTCCACTCACAGGCCGTCCGCACCAGATCCGGGTTCAACTTGCCGCAATGGGTTGCCCGATTGCCGGCGACTTGAAATACGGAGCAGCCGCCGCGCTGCCCGATGCTTCCATCGCTCTGCATTGTCGCCAGATGACGTTTGTGCATCCCGTAAAACAGGAATCTGTAATAATTACGGCCGATTTACCGGTTTTGGACATCTGGAATGGTGTGCAGCATATGATCCGCTAAAGATGCCGGTGGAATAGCGTGATGTACCGCGAAACACCAGTTTCGCACAGCAGTGCTGCGAAACTGGTGTTTCGCGGTACATTGCTTCAGGAGCGCCGCCGGTCAAGCATTACCGACAGCAGTCCGTAGCCGACAAGGAGGATGCAGGATAAAAGGATGGAAACGCTTGCCGCATGCATCAATTCGTGCCGGGTCGTAAAGGTCTCGGCGATGTCGCGAAACAGGGCTTCGGGCCGCGTCACGATATCCCAGGAGTTCCATCGCTGAAACCGCCCAAGCCAGACGCCAAAACCGCAAAGTCCCATCGACATGAAGATCAGAAAAGCGGCAAAAGACTTCGAAAACCAGCGCTTGAATATCAAATGGACTTCATAAATGGAGAGCAGACCCAGGGTCAGTCCGAGGCTGGCCGTGGTAAAAAACAGGATCAGGTCGTACCAGAACGGCACGGGAGGCAGGTGCCGGAAATGCACGAAATCCGTGATGATATAAGGCGCGTTCGGTAAAAAAACCAGCCAGACCAGCATCCAGGCGACCATCGCGAACCTGCCTGCTCCCAGTCTTCTCAGGCGATCGATCTTCAAGGCAACCAGATAAGGAATCCAGGCCAGAAACAGGTTCCACAACAGGAAAATGAAGGTAATGTCCCGGGACCAGACCACCTCCCGCAATGAATTGATTTCCTGCAGATTATAACGGT
>JAKOXM010000195.1 GCA_029781095.1 Bacteroidota bacterium | reverse complement strand
CATTCGCAAATTCGGGAGACGGACAAACAACTTCTGAAAATTTGCTCAGGGCTTTTCATATTTGCCCTGCCTGAGCAACGCTCCGGGCCAATCCCGGCCATTACGCAAAACGATCACACCGCACCCGTAGTACCATGACGATTCATCAGGACAAACCAAGTAAAAACAGCCGAAACGTAGCCGTCAGCATTTTCTGTATTTTCATCGCCCTTACCGCCCTGTCGGCTTTTTATCCTTCGCGGCATCCCGAAGGGGGCACTTTCGACTCCGGCAGCATTGCCTTCATGCTATCCGCTTCCGGTCTTGTATTGCTTATGACGCCCGGCCTGTCGTTTTTTTACGGCGGCATGGTCAATTCCAGGAGCATTATTTCCACCATGCTGCAAAGTTTTGTTGCGCTGGGAATCGTGAGTCTGCTCTGGTATGTGGTGGGGTTCAGCCTGGCTTTTGGCGACGACATCGGCGGCGTCATCGGCAATCCTGCCAGCTTCCTTTTCTTCGATAATGTGGGCCTGGCTGCGCATGGGCGGATGGCGACCGGGCTACCGTTTGTGCTGTTCGCCGCCTTTCAGTTGAAATTTGCCATCATTACCCCGGCCCTGATCACCGGCTCCTTCGCCGAGCGCGTGCGTTTTTGGGGCTATGTCATTTTTGTCTGTCTGTTTTCACTCGTGATATACTGCCCTCTCGCGCATATGACCTGGCATCCTGACGGTTTGCTGTTCAAAATGGGCGTGCTCGATTTCGCAGGCGGCACGGTCGTACACATTTCGGCGGGGTTTGCCGCACTGGCCGGGGCTATTTTCCTCGGGCGCCGCCAATCGCATGTAGAACAAAAAACGCATACCGCCGTCAATGTGCCCTATGTCGTTCTCGGCACGGGATTGTTGTGGTTCGGCTGGTTCGGTTTTAATGCCGGCAGCGCCCTGGAATCGAATGGGCTGGCTGTGCTCGCCTTCATCAACACCAACCTCGCTTCCGCCTCGGCCATGCTGGCCTGGATGTTATTCGATCTCGTACGCGGCAAAAAAGCGTCGGCCGTGGGCGCCTGCGTGGCAGCTGTGGTGGGTCTGGTGGCAATCACACCGGCTGCCGGGTTTGTCAGTTTCGGCAGCAGCCTGTTCATCGGCGTGGTCGCCGCGATCGTGTGCAACCTTGCGGTCCACTGGAAAACAAAATCCGATATAGACGATACCCTCGACGTATTTCCCTGCCACGGCGTCGGCGGCATCGTGGGCATGCTCCTCACTGCGGTTTTTGCCAAGGAAGGCGGCCTCATAACCGGGCAAACTACCCTGTTCGTGCATCACCTGCTGGCCCTGCTGCTGGTCAGCGCCTTCACATTCTTCGGTTCGCTGCTGCTTTATCACTTCGTGGCCTTGTTTACCCCGCTGCGCGTCACGGCGGAAGAGGAAGCCATGGGGCTGGACATTTCCCAGCACGAGGAATCGGTGTTTTTGCAGGGGAAGAATTTTGTCAGGTAAGGCGATCAACAATTTT
>JAKOXM010000183.1 GCA_029781095.1 Bacteroidota bacterium | reverse complement strand
GGCACAATCCCGTCGAACGCCAGACCACTGTGACCTTCGCCGCGACCCGTGCGTTTTTTCACACCCACCCAGGTAAATACTTTGCCGTTGTTCCAGCGCGTGCGCTGAAAAGTCTGCAATACGTGCACACCCGAACGGGGAATCTCTTCTTCATGGATGTAATACGGTTTGTTCTGGTCCAGTCCCTCGCGCAGGAGCACGGAGCGCGGGCGTACACGCTCGTACGTGGGCGCGGGATCGTTTTCCAGAAATCGCGGCATGGCAGCCCGGCGCAGTTGAACCTGCCTGTTGCTGCCTTGCACGTGTTCGGGCACGAAGGGTATCCAGTTTTCCGGCACGGTGGTCATGATATCGTAGCGGAACGGGGCTTTCCATACAGCAGCGGGCGGCGGCCCGGCGATGAAACTTTGTAAATGGGCCAGGAATTCGGCCGCAGCGACGTTGCCGGCACGGGTTCTGCCATGTGCCATTGGCACAGTGGTTTCGATACCCCACACCATATTGGCCATCTCGTCGCGTATGAGGGCGATTTCCTCCAGCGGCGGACTTTCCTGGATTTTCGGGACGGTGGGCAAAACGAGCAGGGTCAGGTCGGCGGGCAGATCCTGCTTCCCTTTAATATTGAGGGTATACATATTCCAGCGCTGCCACGATTCGTCGGAACCACTGCCCGCCGCTTCTATCCAGTATCGTTCGCCAAAGGTGTTTGTGACCGACAAGCCCTTGATATTCAGCACCGATCCGGCCGGAACCGTGTACGGAAGCAGGAACCAGTCGTTGGCATACACCAAGCCGAATTCGATGAGCAGCAGTTTGGCAAGATCGGTGGTGCCGGGCTTGATATCGCCGAAATTTGTTTTTCCATCCTCGAATGCCCACCAGCGCGTATCCGGCATGCCATTGAAACGCACAGGCGTCGGGATGAAACTCTGGGTCGTGTATTTTTTCTCCACTGGTGTTTCGGGTGCAGGCACCGGCGGTTCGCCCAGCGTTTTTCGGTCCTTGTCCCAATCGAAATTGTACCAGTCGAGCCGGTCCTGGTAATATTCTTCGGCGCTCAGCACTTTTTCGCCGCCCTGGCCGTCGGGAACGGCGCAGGCAAACTGGTACTCCAGGCGTTCGGGCTCCCAGGCATCGCCCTCTTCGGGTTTTGGCTGGACGTACATTTTTTCAAACCAGGCCACGAATCGCGGCCCCGCCGTATCTGCGGCTGATTTCTCGCCGGCGCTTAAGCCCGCCACGCCGTCAGAGGCGAGGTTTGCGGGATTTTTTTTCAGGTGAAAATAAAGTCCTGCGCCGTCCATGGCCCGGCCGGCGACGGCTTTGAATTGCTGCCATACCTCTGCATGGGCACAAATGGCTGCATCTTCCTTTTTCGTCGGATCTGGTTGTGCGATCGGGTAGGCGTCCATGAATTTTTGCGCAGCGGAAGCGGGCACCATCTTGAGCCAGCGATGCCCCATCTGAAGTCGCAAGTCGAGCGCCATCGGCTGATTACCAACGGCAAAGGGCAGGGGCCGACGCTCGACGGTCGCTTCCAGAGGCGTTTCCAGGTCAAATTTCTGCACCGGACCGCCAACAGGCTGGTATTTCGTGATGCGCTGGCCTTCCACGTGTATTTTGGCCGACACGGGTGTGCCGGCATCGTCGCCGAGAAATTCACCCATTTGCCACTGTTTGCAGAGCATCCACAAAGCGTCGCGTACTTCGGCGCGCAAGGCCCTGTTGAAATTATCGGTGCGCGGGCGCGCCTCCAGGCGGTTGTAACGCGTGAGGGTGGGGTAGAGCACCTCGCCGGTGAAGACCTGTTTTAAGTTGCGTATGACGAAATTGTCGGCCATATTATCAGATTTATTTTATTGGTTTTTAATTGGTTATATTTTAATTCCCGCTTTTATTTTCGGTAATAACGAAGAAAGATTTTTTATGCCGTTGCCGGCGGCGACACCGGCAACGGCATTGCGAACCTACCCCGCAAAGCAGTAACTGCATCCGTGTTCCTGTGCTCTGCCTATAGCCCAAACGCCGGAAGGAACCACCTGAATGTCGGGCAACAAACCGCTCATCCAGTCTTTTTTGACGTCTTCCGCTTTCATTTTCATGCCTTCGGCCACAGCGGCGCTAAAAACGGTGATCGCCATGTTGCAAACGCAAAACATGACGCCGTCTTTTTGCAGTTCATTGATGCCGATTGCTACCGGACCGACACCCGGAATTTTAAAATCCCCGGCTTTTGGATTCCAGAACGGATTGCGCAGAGATGGTTCCTTGGTCTTCGGATCGGGTGCTTTAAACACTTCGCCGAAGTGATATTTTGCCCACAGCCGGTCCTCAAAAGCATATCCAATGGCGTCGTGCCGGAGCACCACAACCACCCCGCAGTCTTTTGCCTGCGAGCCGGTCTGTTGATTCGTCAACAGAAATACCTTGGGCCAGGCGAAAGGCATTATCTCGTGCGGTTGCGTGGCATCAAAAACAATCCGGTGTTTGCCTTTTAATTTTTTAAACCACTG
>JAKOXM010000181.1 GCA_029781095.1 Bacteroidota bacterium | reverse complement strand
CACAGAAATTGAAGCAGTGAAACGTTATTTGAAAAGGAAAATTCGGTCGTTTATTTTGGAGTTTTGAATTTTTGTTTTGCATGTTGAAATAAATCAAGCCCATATAAAATAGAGAAAAGGTTCGTTCAAATTGGATTGGCTTTTAAAATTTTTGTTTAATTTTTGTTTCTATCTCTTCAAGATAGAATTCGACAAAAGAATTATTTGGGTCAATACTGAGGGCTTTTTGGTAGTCTTTTTTCGCTTTTTCGAACAGTTCCAGTTCTTCATTTACTCGTCCTCGCAGAAAATATACGTAATAAAGAGAATGCGAATCTTTTGAATTGAGACGAATAACTGCTTGGTCATAGTCTTCTATGGCTTCAGCGTTATGGCCTAATGCACTTTTTGCAGATGCACGACCAATGTAGGCATCAGGGTCTTCGGGCTTGAGTCGTATAGCCTGATCAAAATCTTTTATGGCGTCTGCATCATGGCCTAAAAAACTCTTTGCTTCACCCAGCTTACAATAGGCGTCGGAGCATTCAGAATTAAGTTCAATAGATTTTGAGTAATATTCTATTTTTTTGTAATAATCGTTCGTATTCAAGCCTAAATCAAAAAGAAGCTCTGCTTCAAGCCGATTTTTCTCTGATACCTTTTTAGTTGCCTTATACGTCACTTCATGCACCGCATCAAGAATCTGCTCCCATGCCTCCTCATGAAAAGCCCAGGTCACCACCGGCTTGCCATCTTTTGGCAGCACTTGCAAAGTTTTGATGATCGGGTCGTATTTCCAGCCGCAGTGCTTCAGAATGACGGGGATAATAACCGTTTCACCTTTTGTATAACGATCTACGGCTTTCTTGAATTCGACCTCATGTATAAATTCGGAAGCGAAAAAATCATTGCTTACCAAAGGCATAATGATGTGCGCCTTGCGCAGATTATCCAGAATCACATCCTCCCAGCGGTCGCCGGGTTTTATAAGTGCATCGTGGAATACCTCTATTTTCCCTGCCCGGCGCAGGGGAATAAAGGCTGAAAGCAGGCTGCTTTTGAAGGATTCGTCCTCCCGCGCATAAATGATGAAGATTCTAAGCGGTATACCCATGTTTTATTTGGCCCTAACAGCCGGGCAAATATATTGAATACCGACCCTGAATACCAACCCTGTAACTTTGTAACTCTATAACCCTGTACCTCTATAACCCTGTAACCCTCTAACCATCAAACCCTTCTCCTACCTTTGCACCCGATGACCGATCATTTCAAAACACTGGCTTCCGCATCCACCGGCGAATTCAAAGACCGCGGCAGCAAATTCATCGCATGCGCGTATCCTGTGCGCGCGGAAGAGGAGGCGCTGGCCTATGTGGAGGCCTTGCGAAAGGAGCATTTTAAAGCCCGGCATCACTGCTTTGCCTGGCGGCTGGGACCCGACGGCGCCCGCTTCCGCGCCAACGACGACGGCGAACCCTCGGGCACGGCCGGCCGGCCCATACTCGGCCAGATCGATTCTTTCGGACTGACGGATGTGGTGATCGTAGTAGTGCGGTATTTCGGCGGTACGCTGCTGGGTACATCGGGCCTTATCAATGCTTACCGCGAGGCAGCTGCCGAAGCGCTGCGCGCAGCCGAAGTGGTGGAAAAGATCGTAAAAGATACCTTTTCGTTCGACTTCGACTACGCCCTGATGCCAGATATTATGAATGCGGTAAAAAAGATCGACCTCGAAATTTTAAAAGAATCATACGGCGACCGCGGATTGCTCGAAGTCGGGATACGGCAAAGCGAGACGGAGAATACATTGTTGAAAATCAAGGCGTTGATCTGGAAAGTAACGCAAGAAGAAGCCTCTGCCCTCGATTGGCCCGCCGGACTTTCCGTTGAAAAAATATGATGCCATGCGCACGACCAGCGTTTTCCCTATTGATGATAATCTTCATACCTGGAAAAAACGGCTGCTTCATTGGGCGGCATGGTGCGATGTGGCGATATATCTCGACAGCAATGAACACGCCAATGGCCATCCGGTGCCTCAGAGTCATAAGATGGCTGCCGAAGGCTGGCAATGCCTCGCCGCCGCAGGCGCCGCCGCCATGCTGGAAACAAATACCGGACAGGCATTTTCCCGGTTGGAACAATTCCGGCGCGACATCAACAACGACTGGCATTTCGGCTTTTTCAGCTACGATCTGAAGAACGAAACAGAGCGTCTTTCATCCGGACACCCGGATGGAATCGGACTGCCCGATCTCGGGTTTTTCCGGCCGGAGACGGTGGCGGGGATTCGGCATGGGCGACTCGAAATTCATACGCTGCACCATTCGCCCGAGGAGATTTTCAGGGAAATCGCTCACGCCGGTCATCCTGAAAATGCCGACTCGGTTAGTCAGGCGGTGACCTCAAGTCTCCGCCTGACTACTGCCGGAACAGACGTTCGTTTACACCCCAGAATGCCCAAGCCTGACTACCTGCAAACCGTCGAAGCCATCCGGCAACACATCATCGAGGGCGATGTGTACGAAATGAACCTTTGCCAGGAATTTTTTGCTGAAAATGCCGTCATCGAACCGGTAAGCGTATTTGAAAAACTGAATGCCATCGGCCAATCGCCGTTCGCCACTTTCCTGCGCTGGCGCGACCGGTATCTGCTGTCAGCCAGTCCCGAACGGTTTTTGAAAAAAGAGGGCCGGCGCCTGATTTCCCAGCCCATTAAAGGCACCCGGCGCCGGGGAAAGAACGCCGCAGAAGACGAACTCATCCGGCAGGAACTGGCTGCAAGCGAAAGGACCGCGCCGAAAACGTGATGATCGTGGACCTCGTGCGCAACGATCTCGCGCGCAACTGCCTGCCCGGCTCGGTCAGGGTGGACGAACTCTTCGGCATTTATACCTTCCAGACGGTACACCAGATGATTTCTACAGTGAGCGGCACGTTGAAGGATGAAGGTATTGAACTAATGAAAGCAAAAAGCCCCGTTTCGCTCTCTGCCCTGCGCGACGCCTTCCCTCCGGGCAGCATGACCGGCGCGCCTAAAGTGATGGCCATGGAACTGATCGAACGCTACGAACGCAGCCGCCGGGGCCTGTATTCCGGCGCCGTCGGATATTTCGACCCCTCCGGCAATTTTGATTTCAACGTAGTGATCCGCAGCATTTTATACAACGCCGCCGACAAGTACATTTCGGTACAGGTCGGCGGCGCTATCGTGTTTGATTCGGAAGCGGAAAAAGAATACGAAGAGTGTCTCGTCAAGGCCGAGGCCATGGTGCGTGCCCTGGGCGGGAACACGGACAGGACTGATCAGACGGATTAACAAGCGTAGATCTGTCCCGTCGCCATTTCTATCCACCGTAGTGTCAGTTTTTGAGTGATAGCGGAATCCAAAGTAATTGAGTATCAATTCCAAACTCATCGTTCATCGTTCATCGCTCATCACTATCTAATTCACCAAACCATCAGTTTCCCCCGTCCCAATAACTGTCCGTTTTGAAACACACAGAACGGGTAAAAACCCGGCGGCCAGTCGCCTTTTTTTACGTTGAACGTTTGAGTGGCGCTGTTCATTTGCTTCATCATTTTGCCTTGTAAATCAAATATTTGCAGCGTTAACGGGTAGTCATTTCGGAGTCCCTTTATTTCAAGAACCGTCTCGGCGTCAAAGGGATTGGGCGCTGCATCGACCTGTAAATACGTCGCAGCCGGTTCCCACGTGCCCACGGTAACGAATTTTTCGCCTACCCTGTGAAATGTCGTATTGGTCAGCACCGGCGCATTGAAGTCGAAATAAATCGCTGCCCGGTTTTCAATAAGCGTTTGCAGCGGTACGTCCGGTTTTTGATCGATGTGGAAGGTCACGTAACCATTCGATGCGGCAAGGTTGGTGTTGCTGTCGGGCAAAAAGATATTTTCAAACCTGAATTGCAGTACGCCGGAGCCAAGCATTTGCCAGGTATACGGATGGCTGGCCGGGCCCGGGCGCACGCTCACAGCGTCGAGCCAGGGCGACAGCGTGTCGCGTACGACCACCGTAAATGCCGTGTCTGTGCCGGTGTTCTGAAACCTGATCTTGTAATCCAGCGCCACACCGCGCCCGATATAGTGTTCGGCGTCGTAGCCTGTCGGCACCGCCTGCTTGTCGTTGGG
This sequence comes from Bacteroidota bacterium, assembly GCA_029781095.1. Lineage (GTDB taxonomy): Bacteria > Bacteroidota > Bacteroidia > Chitinophagales > Saprospiraceae > M3007. The sequence goes on along the minus strand of JAKOXM010000181.1, from coordinate 990 downwards.
GTCGATCGCGCCGACGTTCGGCTGACAATCGCGATCGAAGGACTGGTTTGCAATATTTTCCGGAAACATGTTCCAGAATCCCGGCTGCACCGGTCCGTTGCAACCCTCGACAGCGGCCGTCGGCGCGAAAAAGGGTGGCTCGCCGGGCGCCTGCCCCGCATATATCCGCGAGGTAGCGCCATTTGCCGGGCATTTTACGATCGTTTCGTCCTGCGCAGGCAGCTGAAACTGTCCCGAGCGCATCACGATCAGATCCTCGATGATCACAAACTCGGCCTCGTTCAACATGGGAGCGCCGCCGATATTTTTGATGGAGAACGCCACTGAATCGCCTTCGCAATCCGCATCTACGCGGATGACCGCCGTTTCGATGCCGGTAGCCGGACAGCCGTTTGTGATGTGAATACCGGCCGACGAGCAGTGGGTCTGCCCGGGTTCGGCATCGCAGCTCACCAGCACGGACAGTTGAAACGAACCGGATTCCAGCGGAGCCAGGTTGCCGACAAAAAACTTGTATGTGTTACCGCCCGGACTGGTATACGGAAGGCTGGCCGATTGCAAGCTCAGCAAGGGATCCAGTTCGACGGTCACTTCTGCGGAGTCGGCAGTCACACTGCCTTCGTTGGCGTAATGCACATTATAAGTATTTGAAAAACAACGCCGCAGGAAAGGAGCGCTCAGTTGTACCGTCGGCCACGGGCAATTAATCTCCGTGTTGATTCCCGAATTCCATTCAAGTGTATCGTAAGCGCTGAAGGTGACCGTAAGCGAGTCATAGCAGGTATTCCACAAAGCGTTGTACGGCTGCAGGTGCAACAGGTACGTGCCGGTATCGAGCGTCATGTCGTAGTTGCCCAGGGAGTCGGTGGTTGCAAGGTAGGTTTTGTCGCTGCTTTGCGCGACCACCGTGAGTTGCGGAGCGGGGAGGTCTGTCCCGGATTCATTCAGGCAATTGTTGTTGAGGTCGGCAAAAACATTGCCGTAGAGCCG
>JAKOXM010000166.1 GCA_029781095.1 Bacteroidota bacterium | reverse complement strand
GCCGTTCCCGTGTACAGGAACTTCATCAACGGCTGGTTCGGGCAACACATCGCACCCATGGTGTTACTGATCGCGACGGGTCAGGGACTGATCGCCATATCCATGCTTTTGAAAGGCTGGTTTTTTCGCTATGGTTGCCTGGGCGGGGTGGTGTTTCTGCTCTGCATAGCGCCGCTGGGGCTGGGAGCCGCCTTCCCGTTTTCACTGATCGCCGGATGGGGACTTTGGCTCCTGTACCGGCAGGGCAGCGACCGCTGGCTGTGGGAAAAAACTACGGCAACTTCTTAAAAAAACATGAAAAGGCCCCTCGCATTGTTCCCGCTTCTGCTGCTTCACATCCTGCTCGGAATCAATGCATTATATGGCGGGTGGATGTTGATGAACGACCCCCTTGCATTCGGCATGAAGGCCGAATGGGTGGACGACACGCCTTTCCGAGGCTATTTTTTGCCCGGCCTGATCCTCTTTGTTCTACTGGGCGTTTTTCCATTGTTTACATGTATAGGCCTGCTCGGCAGGCCCGGTTGGCAGTGGGCGGGCTGGCTTAATATTTACCCCGATCGCCATTGGGCATGGACGTATTCCCTGTTCACGGGTCTGATGGTATTGATCTGGATGAACGTTCAGATGTTCGTTATACCTTCCTTCTGGCTCCAGCCTTTTTTTCTTGCCGGAGGATTGCTGATCCTGATCCTGACTTTATGGCCCGCAATCATGCGGTATTATCTGATTTCAAAAACATGAATACGATGCGCTTCCTTTTCGCTTTTATACTGCTCGTTCACGGGCTCATTCACTTGCTTGGTTTTTTAAAGGCATTCCAGCTGGCAGATATTAGCCAGCTGACACAGCCCGTCTCCAGGGCTTCGGGCGTATTTTGGCTGCTTGCTGCGCTGCTTTTCGTCGTATCTGCCGCACTTTTTCTTTTCCACAAGGACGTGTGGTGGATGTTTGCCGCCCCTGCCGTCGTGATCTCCCAAATCCTTGTTTTTATGCAATGGCATGATGCGAAATTCGGCACAATTGCCAATATCATCGCATTGTCGGTCATAGTTATTGCATTTGGCGACTGGCAGTTTAAAAACCTGATAAACAGCGAATTGAAATCATTTTTTACAATAAAAAAGGGAGAAAAGACTCTTGTTAACAAAGAAAACACAGCATCGCTGCCGCCGGTAGTACAGCAATGGCTGGAGCGATCGAATATGCTCGGCAAACCCATGATCCGGACCGTTCATTTGCAGCAAACAGGCTTGATGCGCACCACGCCTGAAGGCAAATGGATGCCGGTGACGGCCGAGCAGTATTTCAATGCGAATCAGCCCGGTTTTATCTGGATCGCCGATGTGCAGGCAGCCCCCATGATCCACCTTGCAGGGCGGGACAGATATCAGGACGGCAAAGGGCATATGTTGATCAAATTGCTTTCACTTTTTCCCGTTGCCGATGCAAAGGGGATGGAAACCGACCAGGGCAGCATGTTGCGGTATCTCGCCGAAATTATCTGGTTTCCTTCGGCTGCACTGAGCCAATATATCACCTGGGAAGAGATCGATGCGCATTCGGCGAAGGCGACTATGACCTACGGCGGAATGACGGCCTCCGGTATATTCCGTTTTACAAACGACGGCGATATGCAGAGTTTTGATGCCGACCGGTATTATGACCGGAAAGGAGGCGCTACTTTGGAAAAATGGCATATCGAGAATACAAAATTCGAAGAACGCAGCGACATTCGCATGCCGGTTGCTTCGGAGGTGTCGTGGAAACTGAAAACGGGCGATTTTACGTGGTATAAACTCGAGATCGAAGACGTGTCATACGACGAGCAATGAGCGTCCGTTCATAAGTCGGGCAGCCGTTCTCGGTTTGTAAGAAGTGAAATCTTTTGAGGCACGAAACAGGTGACATTCCGAATCATTTTTGAGATGTCGCCTGCTCCTGCCTCGCAGACAACACCTCAAAAACGAGCATATTCTTACAAACCGGGAATCGCTGTAAATCGAACCTCTTCACCCTGGCGCCGTTGCCCGGCATATTCTTGATAAACGCAAAAATGATGATACAAAAACCTTTCGTTTTGTCGGGCGGCGGCGCCCGCGGTTTTGCCCATGTGGGCGTTCTCAAAGCCATGGAAGAGGCGGGAGTTTATCCCGCCGAAATTGCCGCCACCAGCGCGGGGTCTATCATCGGCGCTTTTGTGGCAGACGGTTTCAGTGCGGAAGAGATCAGGGAACTGATGCTTAAAAAGATCGGCCTGAGCATGCTGGTGCAGTGGGATGATTTCCGGTCCGGGTTCATTTCCCTGAAGAATCTCGGTGATTTTATGCGAAAAAATCTCCGCCACCGGCGCCTGGAGGATTTGCCGGTACCTTTCTACGTGGCGGCTACCAATTTTATCGACGGCAACCAGCATATTTTTAAAACAGGCGATATCGTGGATGCCGTTCTCGCCGCCAGTTCGATACCTGTTCTGTTTTTACCCATGATGATAAACGATACTCCTTTTGTAGACGGCGGACTGTCAAATAACCTTCCGGCGGAGCCTTTTGAGGGGCGCAAACACGAGGTCATCGCCGTACACGTCAACGCCATTCCGCCTTTCGACGAGAAAAGCGGAATGGCGCAAACGCTGGATCGCACGCTGCACCTGAGTTTTATGCACACGGTAAAAAAGTCGGCTGAAGGATGCCTGCTCTATATCGAGCCGCCGGCCCTCCACAGATTCGGAATATTTGACGTACACAAGTTGTCTGAAATTTATCAAACCGGTTATACTTATACGACACAAATACTTAAAGATCAAATATTTATAGACCCCTGATGGCCCTCTGCCATCATCTTTGCCGAACGGCCCCCATCAAATATCCATCTTGCTCAAAAAATAGCGGATGAGGTCGGTCGTGGTGACCATGCCGACCACTACATCATTTTCCACCACCGGAAGCGCATGAAATTCACGGTGAGACAGTATTTCGGCAACTTCCCGGACGGTATGAGTCGGGGAAATCGTTTCGGGTTTCGATTTCATAACATGGCGGATGCCGAGCATTTCGAAAATAGCGACGTCCGCATCCGATTCCATATCGCCGAAGTTGTCTGAAAAACTCAGGCGCATCAAATCCGTCAAGCTGAGAATGCCCACCAGTTTGCCTTTGTGCAATACCGGAAGGTGTCTTATTTTATGCATCTGCATCAGGGTTTGCGCTTTTTCAATATGCTCGTGGATATCAACCGTCACAACATGCTGCGACATCAGGGTAGAGATAGGTTCGTTTTTCATACTCCTTATTTTCCACAAATCTGACCGTTCCGGCCGCAGCTTGAGAATGATAAAAATCAACAGCAGGGGTAATTGAAATGACCCGCTACGGTCACTTGCGTGCGTTATTTTTCCACTTGGAACATGGAGCCGTATTTATTTTCAAAGGCAGCCAATCAGATGCGGGGTGCAGACGTTTATCTGGCAAGTCTATGAAAACAACTCTTCGCTCCTGCCTTCGGGGGCTTTCGGCAGTGCTTTTATGCTCCGCCGGCTGCTCCGCACTTGCAACCCCTTCATGGGACCTGACCTTAACGGACGCTCAGTTGTATGAGCCCAATATCATCCGGATACCTTTTACCCTTACAGGCACCCTGATTACCGTCCGGGCCCGGATAGACTCGGTGGAGGGCAATTTTTTCTTCGACACCGGCGCAGCGGGCCTTTTGCTCAACGCCCGGCATTTCGGTAACCGCTCGCCGCTGGCCGCGACCGACGGGGGAGGCGTTACCGGGAAGGTCCGGGTGATGGGTTCGGTGAGGGTGGATTCGCTTCAACTCGACAACCTGCTGGCGGTAAACATCACGGCGGAACTGATCGACCTTTCGCATATCGAACGCGCGAAAAAAACGGACCTGGTCGGGCTGATCGGCTATTCCGTGTTTCGCGATTATGAAGTATTGTTCGATTACGGGTCGTCGGTTTTACTGCTGGTCCGCACAGACGCCGGCGGAAAACCCCTGGAGATGATCCCGGCCTGGGAGTACAAGCCGCTTGGCAGTTCGGCCATAAAAATATCAGGGCATATAGCGGAGGTTTGGCTTGAATTCGGCCCCAAACAAGGCAAGTGGTTCGGGCTGGACTCTGGGGCCGAGCAAAATTTGTTGAGCAACAACGCCGGCAAACGCTTTTTAAAAAGTAATTTTGAAATACTTCGCCGCGTAAAACTCAATGGCGCCGGACAAACGAGTATAGAAGTATTAAGCGGGAACCTGCAAAACGGGCGCGTCGACACATTTACACTAAGGCCCATGGCTACCTTGTTGACCAATCTGCGCGAAATAAACGCAAGCTACGAGACGCAACTCGATGGTATTCTAGGGTACGAGTTTTTGTCGCAGCGCCCGGTGAGCATCAATTACAAACGACGGCGTATCACGTTTTATGAGGCTTTAAGACCCTGATTCCCGTTGGTTTAAATGGAAAAAAAAATGTCAATAAAATACTCCGCAAGTATCCTTTTTGTGTTCGCGGCTTTCGTGGCTGCGGCGCAGATCGATACCTCTAAAAGTAAATACGGCTCCTATTATTTCGACGGCAACGATGTCGTATTTGAATTCGACCGGCGAGTCTATGAGAAGGCTACCCGCGCTTCCGATACGACGGCGGTGGATTTTGCCGACCTCGGCATACTGGAAGTAGCAGTCACGGGCACGTTCAACAACTGGTCAAAAGAAGGCTGGAAAATGCAACGCGTGGATGAATACCGCTACCGTCTGCGCAAGCATCTGAAAGATTTTAAGGACGCGCCCAACTGGCAATTCAAATTTCTGATCAACGGAACGTATTGGGCCAGCCCCGAGTCGGCCTTGAAAAAACAGGGACTTATCGGGTGGAAAGACATCAAGAACCCGAACGCACCCGCGCCCGTACCCGTCGATTCAGGCAATGCCGTGTTCAGACTGGAAGGCTACGCAGAAAGCAAGCAGGTCATCCTCTCAGGAACGTTTAACAACTGGGACGAAAATGCCCTTCATATGAAGCGAAGCGGCGATGGCTGGGAATTGCAACTGATGCTCCTGCCAGGCACGTATGAATACAAATTTATCGTCGACGGCAACTGGATGGAGGACCCCGCCAATCCGGAAAAAAGGGTAAATCAATACGACACCTACAATTCGGTGCTGAACGTCGCCAAACCGGTGCGCTTCGAACTCGACGGCTTCGACGGCGCGGGAGAAGTGTTTCTTGCGGGCAGTTTTAACAACTGGGACCAGCATGCCCTGAAAATGCACCGCACGGAAACCGGCTGGGCGGTCACCGTGCCCCTGACGGGCGGCAAACAACTCTACAAGTTTATCGTGGATGGCAACTGGATGACGGATCCGGCCAACCCGCGCGTCGAAACGGACCGGAAAGGGAATGTCAATTCGGTGCTTTTTGTGCGGTGACAGGCTTTTCTCCGCCTGCCCCGGAACGCCATACTTCTTCCAGCAACCGCTTTACTTCCGCGTCTTCCACCTGGTCGAAATTTTCATAAAACTGCCCGACAGCGTAAAAATCGCGCGGACTGAGCACACAAACGACCTCGTCGACGCCACGGGCATCGCGGATGTTGCGAAGTGCATCGGGCGGCGCCACCGGTACGGCTACCACCACGCGGCGCGGCCGCCGGTGCCGGATGAGTTCAACCGTCGACAGCAGGGTGTTGCCTGTGGCAATGCCGTCGTCCACAACGATTACGATTTTGTCCTCCAGTCCGACCGGTTTGCGATCGCCGTAATACATCCTGTACCGTTCGCGCAGCATTTCACGCAGACGTTCGGTCTCTTCTTCGATGTATTCGGGGGAGACATCGGCGCGCGGGGTGAGCACCCGCCCTTCTAGGCTGACTGCCCCGATAGCGAATTCGGGGTGATCGGGGTGACCGATTTTTTTGGACAAAACGATCTCGAGCGGGAGACCGAGTTCCCTGGCGACTATATACCCGGTTTCCACACCGCCGCGCGGAACCGCCAGCACCACGCCGTCGCGGTTTTTATAATGCCGGAGCAAATTTGCGAGTTGCATGCCGGCGTCGTATCTGTCTTTAAACATGGCATGTTCGATTTTGAAGCCATTATTTTGACTTTTTGCTCTGCTCCGCCGACCGGATCATGACGAATTCGGCAATGTTATCCGTATCGAGGGCGCCAAACACTTCATCTTCAGAACCGACCAGTGCAAACGACTGCTTTTCCCGCTGCATCTTGTTCCAGGCCTCTTCAATCGGCATATCCACCGTCAGGTACATCACTTCGGCGCGCATGGCCTGTTGCACGGGCGCATTATCATCCATGCTTCCGATGGCTCTGATAATCTCGTCGCGTCCGAGCGTGCCTGCCGGTTTGCCGTCGTTTTTAACCAGAAAATATTTGTTTTGGGTGTGCAGCAGGTGTTCGGCCGCTGCGCGGATGCTGGTCTCCGGCGCCATCTCCGGAATCTCCTCCAGCAACGCGTCATGCACGGTGTAGCCTTTCAGCAATGACTTGGTCTGGGTTTGCTCGGCTTCCGATTGTGCGCCGAGAAAAATAAAAAGCCCGATAAAAACGAGGAAGGGATTGTAAAAAAGCCCCAGAAAGATAAACCCCATGGCCAGTATTTGTCCCAGCCCTGCGGCGATGCGCGTGGCGCGGGTGCGCTCCATCCGGAAAGCCAGAAGGGCGCGAAAAACGCGTCCGCCATCCATCGGAAATGCAGGGATGAGGTTGAACAGGGCCAGCCACATATTGACGACCATGAGCGCGTACATGAAATTGCCGGGGCCAATGTGCTGGATATCCATCGCTCCGCCTGCCGATTGAGGGCCGGGAAGCGCGAAAAAAAGCAGCACAAAAATGACCAGGTTGACAGCGGGCCCCGCGATGGCTACGATCAGTTCCTCTTTGGGTTTTTCGGGTATGGACTCCATCTGCGCCACACCGCCGATGGGCAGCAGCGTGATGTCGCGCGTTACAATGTTGAATCTTTTTGCGGCAAGCGCGTGACCCAGTTCGTGCAGCGTCACACAGCCGAAAATCGTCAGGATGAATGCGACCGACCACAGGATTTCAGTGCCACCGAGGCCCCGGTTGAGGTTGCTGAAAACGATCCAGCCGATCAGGATCAGAAATGTCCAGTGAACGAATATCCGGATGCCCGACACTTTGCCGAGATAGAGCGCATTTTTCATGGTATAACCGTTTTAACAGCAAATGGATTGCTATGTCCAAACTGGAACAAAGTTCAGGGGATATCGTTGCCTTATGCCGCAATAGAGGTCATGCCTACGGTTGAGTTTCATCAACCGGCGGTTTTTATTTCCCTGAAACCTGTTTGATAACGCGCCTGCAAAAAACGCCCGGCCGGAATTGCCAAAGGCGCCGGTTACTTCCGGATCTGAAATGCCTGATTGCTGAAAGGCGGTTGGTCCGGCGTTTTTACCTGGTTGAATTCATAGTGCACGTCGCGGTGGCAGTTGTTGCATGCAGTGGTCAGCAACTCGTAACTCGATTTGAAAGCGGCCAGATCCTGCTTTTGAATGGCGTCGTTCATTGTTTTCAACGCGGGATCAAGCGAGGGTATCAAAGCAGTCTCTTTTCTTTCTGTCTGGTATTTTTGGATGTTTTCGAGCGCCTCCATGATCTCGTGTACTTCAAAATCGGCGAGGTCCCAGTTCTGATTCAGGCCCGCGAACCAAAGTTTGGCGTGGTGCACCTGAATGCCCGACATAAACTCGCCGAATCCCGGCTTGTACGTATCCGCGAGTTGTTTTTCCAGATCGGCAACACGGCTTTGAAGCGCTTTCACTTCGGCAGTCTGGTTGCCGCCGCATGCACTCATCGCGAGAAAAGCTGCCAGTGCGAGAAAAACGAGGCTCTTTTTCATAGTTGAGTTATTTTAAGTACCCGGACATGTCAAATTGATAGAAGGGAAATATCATGTCTAAACCCGATTAAAATCATTTTATTGGATAATTTGAGTGTGCAATTTTGTAAAAACTTAATTCAAAGCCATGAAAATATTCATTCCACTCAGCTGGTTTTTAGCCCTGACGTTCGCCATTCCCGCCTACGGGCTCCGTATCGAAAAAGGCGATAAGGTCCGGATTTCCCAAACGGTCAACGAAGACATATACGTGTTCGGCGGTACGGTGTACATCGATGCACCCGTACATGGTGATCTCTGGTGCGCCGGCGGTACCATAACAGTGAACGACACCGTTACCGGCGATGTCGTTGTGGCCGGGGGTAATGTTTACCTGCATGGCGCCGTGCTCGACGACGTGCGGGCGGCAGGCGGCAATCTCGTTGTATCCGGCCATATTGCGGGCGATCTGCTGAGCACAGGCGGTACCATTACCGTTGAATCGGGCGCCGATATCGATGGCGACGTGGCTTTGGCAGGCGGCACCGCCACCATCAACAGCTCGATTGGCGGGGGGCTCCAATCCGCCGCTGGTACACTCATCCTGAACGGCGCCCTGGGTAAAGACCTTGAATTCAACGGCGGAGACCTGACTCTCAACGGAACCGTCGGCGGCATCTCCACGATCGTTGCCAAACATATTGAAACCGGCGAAAAAGCCGCCCTGCACGGCAATGTCCGCTATTGGGCGGATGAAGGCGAGGTCGATTTTGGCAGGGCTCTGCGAAACGATGCCAAGGCGACCTTCGATGAATCGCTGAAGCAACGCTTCGAGCGGCCGGATTTCAGGTTTCTGGGCTTTGCATCATTCCTGGCAGCCATCGGATACCTGGCGGCCGCGTTCATCCTGATATGGCTGGGTCAATGGCTTTTTAGAGGAGCATTCCGGCAGGCCGCCAACACGGCGCAGGCGGAGCCGTTTCGTGCCCTGGGGATCGGATTTCTCTATTTCGCCGTCGTTCCGATCGGTGTTGTCATGTTATTCATCACCATTGTCGGCATTCCGGTCGGCCTGATCGCACTGGGCTTTTACATATTGTTTCTGGCCCTTGCGAATGTCATCACAGCATTGGTCGGCGCACACTGGGTGGATCAGACGCGGCATTATAACTGGTCTCCGCTTAAACTCGTATTTGGAGCCCTTGGGTTGTTCATACTGCTGAAATTGCTGGGATTTGTCCCCTTTGTCGGCTGGATTGTCAAAATAGCCGTTGTATGTACCGCGTTCGGAGCTATCCTGGATAGCAGCGGAATTTTCCGGCGCAAGACAGCACAGCCCTCGTAATTCCGGCACAACAAGGCCGGTATAAAATATTCAGCCATGCAAAAGATACTCGTCACAACCGATTTTTCCACACCTTCGAAGGCAGGTTTGCGTTTCGCGGTCCGGTTGGCTGCCCAAATGAACGCCGAATTGATATTTTTCCACTGTTTTCAGGCTTTGATACCGACGGCAGTGCAACGGGAGCGCATCGAAAATCCGTTGCAGCGACAGACAGCGGACCATTTGCGAAAACTGGAAAAATTTGTCGCCGGCGTCTATAGATCTTTGAAAACAAGCCCGGGCGCCTACCGCTGTGTCGTCGTGGAGGATTTGAACCCCGGCAAAGCCATACTGGAGCATGCACGCCGGCTTGAAGCCGGTTTTATCTGTATCAGCACTCGCGGCGCAGGCGGGCTGGGCAAAATTCTGGGGACCCACACCAGCAGCCTTCTGCACAAATCGCCGCTGCCGGTACTGGTTGTTCCGCACACCTACCGTATCCGGCAAATAAAAAAGGTGCTGTACGCTTCCGACATCGAGAACCTCGAAACGGAAATGCAGATCGTATGCCGGCTGACCGGATCGATGGGGGTACGGACTGACCTCGCGCATTTCTATTACCTGAACGAATTAAAGCCCGACCCGAAAACGCTTGCTGCTTTGTGGCAACGGCAATTCGATTGCCTGGATCAGGTGTATCTGGATCGGCTGGATGGAAATTTTGCCATTCAGATGAACAGGTTGATCGAAAAGATAAAACCTGCTGTTGTTGTATTTTTTACCCATACCAACAAGAACTGGTTTGACCGGATGTTCGCCGCGAGCATGTCCGAGGCGTTTTCATTTATGACAAATGTACCGTTGCTGGTATACCGGAAAACAAGCGGCAGCGATTGACCGGGTGGAGACACGGAAACTTTTTCTGCCGGCAAACGATAAAGGGGTTTATATTTCGGCGACAGTTAGAGCCTATCCGGAAACCTCGCATGAGCCGAAAGGGCTGAATTTGGAAATCAGCCCAGACAAATTTGAGGTTCGTAGCCGGGCGCCTACGGGCCGAAAATTTAACGCCGGCTGATTTTCAAGGGCAGGTCTTGCAGGCCAGGTGAGATTTCCGGATAGGCTCTTATCCATACTTGTTGCCTATGCGCAAAACAGATATTCTACTCACGCGAATGTTCACCCAGGCCGACAACTGGGAAAAATGTGGCGACCAGCGCTATATTTTTCAGCGGTGTTACGGTTTGATGAGCCGCAACATGATAAAGGCTATCGCCGACCGGCGTTTTGCCGACGGCCCCTGGGTCGAACGCCTCATGCAGGATTTTGCTTCCTATTATTTTGAAGCGCTGGAATTGTATGAAAACCACGACCCCCGAACGCCTGCGGTTTGGCGGCAGGTACACATTGCGGCACAGGAAAAATCATTGCATGTGGTGCAGCACTTGCTTTTGGGCGTCAATGCGCACATCAACTACGACCTGCCCCTGGCTCTCTACGATGGATTGCAAAGGGAATGGGCTTCTATGACAGAAACGGACCGGCAAATACGGAAAGCGGATCACGAAACGGTCAACCAGATCATCGGAGAAACCATCGACAGTGTGCAGGATATCGTGATAGAACCGCGTTCGCCGTTCATGGCACTGGTAGACCGGCTCATGGGAAGGGTGGACGAATGGCTGCTCTCAAAGCTCATCACGGCCTGGCGCGCGGATGTCTGGCACATTACCATGGACTTGTTGTCTGCCGACAGTCCTGCACAGCAGGAGGCCATCAGGCAGTCACGGGAGAAAAAAGTATTGGAAACCGGAGAAGAACTGGCTTTTGTACAAATGATGCAATAAGTTGATTTTCAAATGATTTATGTTGTTTATGCCTACTGAAATCGTTGCTCAGCTTCGCGGCGCATCCAAGGAATACAAAACCGGCGACCAGATTATTACCGCCCTGCAGCCTACCGACTTCGATCTGCGCAAGGGCGAACTGACACTCATCATCGGTCCTTCCGGAAGCGGCAAAACAACCCTGCTGTCATTGCTCGGATGTGTGATTTATCCTACGGAAGGCGAGGTTATTATCCGCGGTGAATCGGTCAGGAATCTCAATCAGCGTCGGCTGGCCTCCTTGCGCCTGAACAACATCGGCTTTATCTTTCAAAGTTTTAACCTGATCCAGCCGCTGACTGCGGAGCAAAATGTCATGTTGCCGCTCCAGTTGCAAGGCATAAAAAAGGCTGAAGCGCGCCGTCGCGCGCACGCGGCCATTGAAAAAGTGGGCATGAGCGATCGCAGCGGACAATTACCCAAAAGCCTTTCCGGGGGACAGCAGCAACGCATCGCCGTCGCCCGGGCTCTTGTGACCAACCCGCCCATGATGCTTTGCGACGAGCCGACTGCCTCACTCGATCAGCACTCCGCCGGGGTGGTGATGAACGAACTCAAGTCACTCGCCGCTCAGGGCATCGCGCTGGCTGTTGTGACGCACGATATGCGCCTGCGACCCTTTGCCGATCGGATCGTCTACGTCGACGAGGGGCGCACGAGCGACACTCCGCCCGATGGGGAGTTTCATTGATTTTGACAATCAAAAAAACTATGAAATATTTTCTGCTGCTTTTTCCCGTTTCAATCTTATTTGCCTCCTGCGAAGGAAATGAGGGCGCCGGCAAGCCTGTTCAGGCCCCTGTAACTTACGAGGGCGCACCGAAGGATGTGCACGAAATCATCGGTATTGGCAGGGTGGAGCCCGAGCAAGACATCATCAGGCTCGCCAGCAGCGACGGAGGCGTCGTGTCGCGACTCTACATCCGGGAAGGCGACCGGGTGAAAGCCGGCGCTATTCTGCTGGAACTCGAGAAAAGCGTGGAAGCGGCCAGAATTCCACAAATCCGTGCCCGCACCGCCACACAGCAAGCCCAGGTTGCCGCCGACGAACAAGCCGTCGCAGAAGCCGAAACCCGGCTCGAAACCCTGCAAAAAGCCTTGCAACGCAGCCAATCGCTATTCGCTAAAAACGTGGAAACGGAGCAAAATCGCGACAATGCGCAGTTTGAAGTGCAAAACCAGCAGGCGGCGGTCGCCCGTTTGAAAGCCGCTGCACAGGTGAGCAGAACCCGACTTGGAGAGTTCCGCAACGACCTCCTCGTTGCGGAACGCGAACTCGCCCTGAAAACGGTGAAAGCCCCCGCCAGCGGACAAATCCTGAGTGTCTCCACGCAGCCGGGCAATGCCTTGTCGCCAGCAGCCACTTTTGCCGAACTGGCTCCCGACGGCCGCACCATCGTCCGTTGTGAGGTAGACGAACTGCTCGCCGGCCGCGTGATGCCGGGGCAAAAAGCCGTCATCCGCGCCATCGGCACCGATGCGGTCCTGGCCGAAGGCGAAGTCGTGTATGCCGCTCCCTTGCTGAAAAAAAAGTCGCTTTTTGCAGAAACCGCCGGTGAACAGGAAGATCGCCGGGTGCGGGAGTTGAAAATTTTGCTCCGTGATCCCAAAAACCTGCTCCTGAACGCCCGGGTTGAGTGTGTCATAAGCCTTTAGCCGTTGGTATACAAAAAGAGCGCTCATCATTCATCACTCATCACTGCGAAAATATGCTGAGAACTGCGTTTCGTTTTATTCGGTACGACAAAGCCAAAAGCATAGGTGTCGTTATTGGTATAGTCATCAGCACCTTTCTGATCGGGCAGCAGGTTGGCATCGCTACTTTCCTGACCGGACTGATGTCGACGCTCGTCGACAATTCAGATGGCGATATATGGGTGGTGGATGCCAAAACAAGAGACGCCAACTCGCTTGGTAAAATTGACGTCCGTATCATCCGGGAGGTCCGCAGCATCGAAGGCGTAGCCTCTGCGTACGGAATGGTGCTCACCAACGGCTCTGCAGTGTTCCCCAACGGCAAATCGGTACCGGTTACCCTCATCGGCTCCGAAGCCCCGGCTTTCGCTGCCGGGCCCCGCCCTGATAAATTATTAGAGGGATCGCTGACCGGGCTGGCATCCGAGGCTGCCGTTTCGGCTGATTTTTACGATGCTTCGGTGTACGACATGTCTCCGGAAATCGGGCTGCAGTTCGAGATCAACGGCAAGCGCGCCGTCATCGGAGCTCAGACCAACAACCTCCGCGGATTCGGGGGCAATACGATGTACACCACCCTCGAACGCGCCCGCTACTTCGGCAACGGCAATGAAACTGAAATTTCGGCGGTGATCGTTCGGATATTGCCCGGATATATTCCCGGTAGCGTGCGCGACGAGATTAACCGGCACATCTTCGGTATTCGCGCCTGGACGCGTCAGGATCTTTCCAGATCGACGGTCAATTACGTGCTCGGTTCCACAGGCATTGGCGTGAGTACCGGTACCCTGGTCGTTTTCGCCATTATCTCCGGTTTTTTTATCATCGGCCTCACGATGTATTCTTCAGCGCTCGATCGCATCCGCGACTACGGCACGCTCAAGGCGATCGGGGCCAATAACAGTTACATCCGCAGACTGATCCTTGCCCAGGCTGCCATTTTTGCCATAACGGGCTTCGTCATTGCCTATGCCTTGCTGGAGGGGTTCCGTCTCGGTGTTCGCAGCACCGGGCTGATTTTCAATTTTTCATGGGCGGTCAAACTGGCCATTTTCGGGGTTACCCTGTTCATTGCATTGTTCGGGGCTGTTTTTGCCTTGCGACGTATCACAAGCCTGGAACCGGCGGCGGTGTTCAGAGGATAGACGGTTTGTTAGTTTCTATTTTTTAAAATCAGGTTTCAGACGATGAATCACACTTTCAAAATCATCCTGGTCAGCGGCATGGCCTGCTTTTTTTGCCCGGCAAAAAATACGGCGCAAAACCTGCAAAACCTGACCCTCGACAGCGCTCTTGCGCTCGCACGCGGGAACAAACCCATACTCAAGACGTATACGACCGAGGAGCAGATTATCGCCTCCCGTCTGGCCGAAACAAAACTCGGCAGAGGCGTAAAACTCAGTGCGACTGCCGAGGCCCAGGTCAATCCATTCCTGCCTGCCAGCGTCATACCGGTCGGGCAATTTAACCTGCAGAACCCGACCGACGAGACGCGTACCATTCGATTCGGCACCTGGTGGCAGGCGGCAGTGGGCCTGACGGCGAATGTAAATTTGTACGACCCGACGCTGAAGCCCCGGTTGCGCGAACAGGCATTTCAGAACAGCCTCACGGCCAACGACCGGGCAGAGGCAGAGGCCGATATTTCGGCGGAAGCGTCCCGGGCCTACTACGCTCTGCTGTTGGCTGAAGAGGAAATTCGTTACCTCGAAGCCAACCTGGAACGCGCCCGGGCATTTCTAACAGATGCCGAACAACTTCTGTCGGGGGGCGCCGGTCTTCCATCGGATGTCAATTCGGCCCGTATGCAACTGAGCGATGCGCAGTTGCGACTCGAACAGGCGGAGCAAAACCGCGACCTGGCCCGGAAAAACCTCCTCTTTCGTATGGGCCTGCCTTATGAAAACCCCGACGGACTCAGACCCGGAGAAAGTCTGGGGGATATATTGAAACGGGTGGAAAGTCTTGAAAATGATCAATTCGATCTCAGCCTTGCTGAACAAAACCGACCGGATTTACAAAAAATCACACTCGACAACCAACTGCAAAGCCTGAAAACCGCCACCGAAAAATCGCGTCTCCGCCCGGGCCTGAGTGCGGGAGCGTTTTTGGGCTTGAACAATTTTTCCGACAAAACGCCGCTGTTTGGCGCAAATTCCTGGTACTCGAACGGCAACGCATTTATAAAACTGACCCTCCCGCTTTCCGAACGCTGGGAGTTGAAAAAGCACATCCTTCCGCTAACCCTGAAACAGCAACAAAATGTCGCCCGGCTCGACGATCTGCGCCAGCAATTGCGGCTGGAGTTCGAGTCTGCGCGCTCGGCATATGCGCTCGCACAGCGGCAACTGCCGATCCGGCAAAACGACATTGCGCTTGCACAGACGAATCTCGACCTCGCACGGGAAAAATATTCGGGCGGCGGCGGACTGGCGTCGGGCGTCATCGATGCGGAAACAACGCTGCAGGAAAAACAGTACGCCTGGCTGCAAACCGCGTATAACCTGCTGCTGGGCGATCTGGGCATGCGGCTTGCGCGGGGAGAGGTGAAATAAGGGAATCCGCAACGCCCGGCTCACTTGTTTACCTCCAGCCTCCGGTATATCTGGATATCCATCAAAAAAAACCAGCCCAGGCACAGCAGGAAGGTGGCTTTTTGCAGGATGGGCAGGACCGAGACGTACTGCCGCGTCCGGTAAATAAAGTAATTGGTCAGGCACAGGGCCAGGCAAAATATCCCCATTGCCGTCAATCGGTACCACCTGGATTTCAAAAGTCCTATAAACGCACCGAGAAATGCGATGGCCCCGAAAAATCCGGCAACATTAATGATCAGGTCGTGGTATTTTGTAAAAACAAATATTGCGGTGACCATTGAAGAGACGCCCGAAAACTGGATGATTTTTTGATTTTCCCGTTCAGTGTAGATGAACAAGGGAAGAAAATACCAGAAGAAAGCGAGACTGGTGCACAACAGAATCATGGCGGCCAGCGCGAAGGGTCTCGACGTGTTGTAGTCGCCGTTTTTAGCAACGTCATTCAGGAGGTCGCACCAGTAGTTGCTGAACAGGCTAAATCCTTTTTGATTCCTGTCCGTATTCGAACCTCCCGGATATATGATGGCCGCTATCGCATACAACACTACGAACAGGCAAATACCGACCAGCGGTGTCAAGCCAAAAAGACGGGAAAGCCGGGCGTTTTGCATGGGAAAAGAGGCATTGTGGTGCGAAAAATGCCTGCTTAATCCATCTCTTCGGCACGTACAACGGCTTCTTTCGGCACTGATTTGAACTTCCCTTTGCTCTTCCTGATATTCACCGCCACGACCTTGTACTCGGGGCACATGGCTTCGGTGTCGTGTTCGTCTGAAGTGATCACGTTCAGCATGACTTCGGGGAAGTGGAAGGTGGTGCTCAGCACGCCTGGCCGTACTTCGTCCGTAATTTTGGCCTTGATATCCACTTTTCCGCGCGGGGAAGTAACGCATACCATGTCGCCGTCTTCAATGAAATGCCGGGCAGCGTCCTCCGGGTTTATCATAAGGGTATCTTCGGTCAGTATTTGTACATTCCGTGTGCGGCGGGTCATGGTGCCGGCGTTGTAATGCTCCAGTTCGCGATTGGTGGTGATGATGTACGGATATTCCGCGCCGTTTTTTTCGATCTCTTTGCTTTCCTTGAAATCGAAGTGGTGAAACTTTCCCTTTCCGCGCTTAAAGGTCTCTGTATGAAGTATTTCCGTGTCCGTTCCATCCGGCAGTACGGGCCATTGCTTGCCGTTGTCGCCGAGCTCGTTCCAGCGCACACCGGCAAAGAAGGGCACGATCCGGGATATTTCTTCGAGCATGGTATTGGGGTCGTAGTCGGGTTGCGGGTAACCCATGCGGTTCATGATGTCCACAATGATCTGGCCGTCGCTTTTGGTGCCGGGCAGGGGTTCCACGACTTTTTGCACGCGCTGGATTCGCCGTTCGCCGTTGGTGTAGGTACCGCTTTTTTCGAGGAAAGATGCACCGGGCAGAATGACCGTGGCGTATCTGGCTGTTTCTGTCATAAACAGTTCCTGCACCACGAGGAGTTCGAGGTTTTCCATGGCGGCGATCACCTTGTTGGTGTTGGGGTCTGTCTGCACTACGTCTTCACCCATGAGCCACAATGCTTTCAGGTTGCCGTTGATGGAAGCGTCGAACATCTCGGGTATTTTGTACCCTTTACCGAGCGGAATTTTGACGTTGTAAAACGCTTCGTACTTTTTGTTGATCTCCGGATCGTAGGCGTCGAGGTAGCCCGCGCCCTGGTGCGGCTGGCAGCCCATGTCGGCGGCGCCCTGCACGTTGTTCTGGCCACGGAGCGGGTTGACGCCGACACCGCGGCGGCCGATATTTCCGGTGATCATGGCAAGGTCGGAAATGAGCATCACGGTGTAACTGCCCTGTGTATGTTCGGTTACGCCCAGTCCGTGGAACGACATGGCGTTGGGCGCCGAGGCGTAGGCAATGGCTGCCGCGCGCACCAGTTCCCGGTCGACGCCGGTCACCTTTTCCATTTCGTCGAGGTCCAGTTTCAGTATCTGGTCGCGGAGACTTTCGTATCCTTCGGTCCTGCTTTCGATAAAGGCCGTGTCTTCGAGATTTTCCGTCATGATGTAGTACAACATCATGTTGAGCAGGGCCACGTTGGTACCCGGGCGCAACGGGAGGTGATAGGTCGCGTAGCGCGCCAGTTCGGTGCGGCGCGGATCGATCACGATGGTCGTTTTGCCGCTCATGGCGTGTTGCTTCAACTTGGCGCCTGTAACCGGGTGCGCATCGGTCGGGTTGGCGCCGATGACCATGATGCAATCCGTATATTTGAGGTCTTCGATCGAATTGGTGGCTGCGCCGGTGCCGAAGGCCCGCTGCATACCCAGTGCGGTGGGGGAGTGGCACACCCTTGCGCAGCAATCGATGTTGTTGGTGCCGATGACTGCCCGGATGAATTTCTGCATCAGGTAATTCTCCTCGTTGGTGCAGCGAGCCGAAGATATCCCTGCGATAGCGTCCGGGCCGTGTTTTGCGCGGATTGCGACCAGTTTTTCGGCAATAAAGTCATAGGCCTCTTCCCAGGTTGCGGGTTCCAGCGTGCCGTTGCGGCGGATCAACGGGGTGCGGATGCGGTCGGGGTGATCATAGAACGAAAAAGCAAAACGGCCTTTCAAACAGGTATGTCCCTGGTTCACTTCCGCGCTGTAAGGCGCCTGGATAGATTTTACCTTGTCATTCACGACGGCTACTTCAAGGTTGCAGCCGACGCCGCAGTAGGTGCAAACGGTCCGCACTTTTTTGTCGACTGCCACGGATTTCGATTCAAAAACGTCCGAAATGGCGGAAGTCGGGCAGGCCTGTGCGCAGGCGCCGCAACTGACACAATCGGATTCGAAAAAGGTATTTTCAAAGCCTTTCACGATATGGCTGTCGAAGCCGCGTCCTGCCATGCTCAGCACCAACTGGCCCTGCACCTCGTCGCAGGCGCGCACGCAGCGGAAACAGTTGATACATTTGGAGAAATCGGAGGTCATGTAGGGGTGACTCAGGTCTTTTTTCCGGTCGAGGTGATTTTTGCCTTCCGGGTATCGCACATCGCGGATACCGACCCGGGCAGCGACAGTCTGCAATTCGCAGTTGTTGTTGACCTCACAGGTGAGGCAATCCAGCGGGTGGTCGGTCAGTACCAGTTCGATGATGTTTTTGCGCAGTTTTTTGATGCGCGGACTGTCCGTATATATGTACGAGTTGGCGATGACGGGCGTATGGCACGATGCCTGGGTTTTGGCGGGGCCGTTTTGTACCAGCGCCACATCCACGCTGCATACCCGGCAGGACCCGAAGGGCTCGAGATTGGGTGCATCGCAGAGCGTGGGCACGAGCTGGTTGCCGAGGTGCCGCCGGACGAATTTCAGGATCGTATCGCCGGGCTCGATGGCGTACGGTTTGTCATTGATAAAGGCAACAGGCCCTCCGGGTTGTACCGGCGAAGATTTATCACTGATGTTAGGATTCGTGCTCATGATGCGTTATTTTAGATTCGCCGTGATCGTCATTTCGATATTGAGGTTTTTTTCAGGAGGCATTATCTTGAAAATAGGGCGCAAGTTCCGTTTCAAAATATTTCAGGGCATTTTTTACCGGAAGCGGAAGTCCGCCGCCAAGGGCGCAAAGCGAGCCGATCTCCAGTGTTTCCAGCAGGTCGTCCATCAGCGACCTGTCTACTTTGAAATAGGCATCCGTGCGGGCTTTGTGGAGCATTTCATATCCGCGCGTCGAGCCGAGCCGGCAGGGAAAACATTTGCCGCAACTCTCGTGCGCCGTGAATTCAAACAGGTGTTCCAGATATTGTACAATGGGAAAATCTTCCGGGATACAGACTATGGAAGCGTGGCCGAGCAAAAAGCCTTCTTTCGCAAAAGAATCGAAGTCGACGGTAAGGGAATCAATTTTATCGACCGGCACGAGGCCGCCCAAAGGACCGCCGATGTGCATGGCTTTCACCGGTTTGCGAAATCCGCCGCCAAGGTCGTAGATCACGGTTGACAGCGGCGTACCCATATCTACCTCGTAAATGCCCGGCCTGTTGAAATGCCCGTCGAGGGAAAGGAGTTTGGTACCGGTCGATTTTTGGGTGCCGATGGCCGCGAACGCCTTTCCGCCGTGCTGCATGACATAAGGCAGATTGGCGAGCGTTTCCACGTTATTGACTACAGTTGGTTTGTTGAACAGACCCTGCTGGGTAGGGTAGGGCGGGCGTACCCGCACCTCCGGGCGCTGGCCCTCGATAGACGACAACAAGGCTGTTTCTTCGCCGCAGATGTAGGCGCCCTGTGCTTCTATGACCTTGAAATCGAACGAAAACCCATATCCTCCGATGTTTTCACCCAGCCACCCGGCGTTGCGCAACTCTGCTACGGCCTTATGGATGATGTCAACCGACTCGGGATATTCGCCCCGGATGTAAAGAACGCCCCGGGAAGAGCCGCAGATATACCCTGCGATCATCATGCCCATCAGCAGGGCATGCGGGCGATGTTCCATGACGTAGCGGTCGGAATAGGCGCCGGGATCACCCTCGTCGGCGTTGCAGACGATGAATTTGGTGTCGCCCGGACTTTGTTTGCAGGATTCCAGTTTGAAAGCGATCGGAAAACCGGCGCCGCCCCTGCCCCGCAGGCCCGAATCTTTCAATTCGGACAACAGATCCTCGCGGGTCTTGCCCAGACAGTCTTTTAAAACAGCATAGTATGTTGATACGTCGGGGTAAGGGGCCGTCAGCACGGCAGTTCCTTGTGCTGCAATATGATAATGATCTGAAACAGCGGTTTTTGTGCGTTTTATCTCGTCAATTTGTCCAATGGCGTCGCCGGAATAGTTTTTTCCTTCGTAGTAGAACGCGCTGTTTTCGTGGCAGCGTCCGAGGCAGCACATCGTACCGATCTCGGATGCTGTAAAATGATTTGCCATTTTGGCTTCCAGCGCATGCTGTGTGCCTGCGGTCAGGCAGGCGCTACCATTGCAGAGATATACCTTTTTGCCCTGGTTTTCGGGTTTGAGAAAATCATAAAAGGAAACCGAACCGTATACGTTCGCCTTGCCTACCAGAAATTCCTCGGTCAGCCGCTCCATTTCTTCCCTGGAAGGCGTACCCGTTTGTCGTGCGGCAATACCCAGGTCCTCGAATAGGTTGTCGGCAAGGCCTTTGCGGCCGGACAGTTCGCTTAAATTTTTAGACATAATCTCTGATTGGCAATTGACACAAGGGCTTCTGTGGTGGCAGTGTCGGTTCAAAGCGGTGATTAAGGCTCCGCTAAGGTACAAGAGAATGCAGGCTTATGCAAAAAATGATGCATTTCGATTGAGGAGTTGTTTCCCGCAGATATCGCAGATTACGCAGATTTTTTCCGAGATATCTGCCAGATTTGCGAGATCTGCGGGAAACATCCTGTTCGCACGAGTATGTGCCGCCCTGAAAATGCTTCATGTTTTGATGGGGCAATTCCTGGTTGAATTTCCCGCAGATACCGCGGATTTCGCAGATTTTTTCCGAGATATCTGCGAGATCTGCGGGAAAAATTCCCTGTTCGGAATTCCTGAACAATGCATGTACACGCTCATCACGATAAGCCTGTCACATTACCTTCATTGTCGATATCCATACCTTCAGAAGCGGGCACGACGGGCAGGCCCGGCATGCGCATGATGTCACCTACGATGGGGATGACAAAACCGGCGCCGGCAGCAAATTCGAATTCCCGCACGGTAATGCTGAAACCCCGTGGCCGCCCAACCCTGGTCTCGTTGTCCGAAAACGATTTCTGCGTTTTGGCGATGCACACCGGCAGGTTGTCAAACCCGAGCGTTTTGATGGTTTTTAACTGTGTTTTTGCCTTGGCTGCGTATTCCACGGAATCGGCGCCGTATATCTCGGTTGCGATGGTTTTGATCTTGTCCTCAATGGGCAGGCTCCAGTCGTATAACTGCCTGTATGCGTTTTGGCCGCTGCCGATCACGTCCACAACTGCCTGTGCAAGGTCTGTGGTGCCGTTTCCGCCGTTGGCCCAGCCGTCGGCAACCACGGCCTTTACACCCATGGCGGCGCATTTTTCCTGCACGAAAGCACATTCTTCCGGGGAATCGGTCGGAAATTTGTTCAGGGCTACTACAGGCGTAAAACCGAATTTTTTGCAGTTTTCGATGTGTTTTTCGAGGTTCTCGAACCCTTTTTCCACAAAGCCATGGTTGGGCGTGTTGTATTCATCCTTTTTTGCGCCGCCATGGTGCCGCAATGCGCGAATCGTTGCCACCAGCACAATCGCTTTGGGTTTCAGGCCGCCGTACGGACATTTGATATCGAGAAATTTCTCGGCGCCGAGGTCGGCGCCGAAGCCCGCTTCCGTCACTACATAATCGGCCAGGGAAAGTCCGGTTTTGGTTGCGATGATGGAGTTGGTACCCTGGGCTATGTTGGCAAACGGGCCGCCGTGCAGGATGGCCGGATTGCCTTCGAGCGTCTGCACAAGGTTGGGCTGGATAGCGTCTTTCAGCAGAAGCGCCATCGCGCCCTGGGCTTTCAAATCGCGGGCAAATACAGGTTTTTTATCGAAAGTAAAGCCGACAAAGATATTGCCGAGGCGGGTCTTCAGATCGTCAAAATCCTTTGACAGACAAAGAATTGCCATCACTTCCGATGCGGGGGTTATGTTGAATCCGTCTTCCCGCAGAATACCGTTGGCGCTGCCTCCGACACCGATGATGATATGGCGCAGGGCCCGGTCGTTCATGTCCATCACGCGTTTCCACACCACGGTGCGGGGGTCGATGTTCAGGCTGTTCCGCGTGTTCTGGATGTTGTTGTCGATGAGCGCCGACAGCAGGTTGTTGGCTTTTTCAATGGCTGCGAAGTCGCCGGTGAAATGCAGGTTGATATCCACCATCGGGATTACCTGCGAATAGCCGCCGCCTGCCGCGCCGCCTTTCATTCCGAATACGGGGCCGAGCGAGGGTTCGCGAAGTACTACGATGGATTTTTTTCCGATTTTGTTGAGTCCGTCGGATAGTCCGATGGAAACGGTCGTTTTCCCCTCGCCTGCAGGCGTCGGGTTGATCGCTGTTACGAGGATCAGGTTGCTTTTCGCGATTTTTTGCTCGTCGATGAGTTTCAGCGGGAGCTTTGCCTTGTATTTTCCGTAGAGTTCGAGATCGTTTTGATCGATGGAAAGTTTGGCGGCGATTTCCTGGATAGGGCGGATTATTGCCCGTTGGGCAATTTCAAGATCTGATAAATACATTGGTTAAGGCTGTACTATAAAATTCGGGGTAAACCTATGTCAAGTTCATGATTTGCACACTACTTGTATTCCCGATTTTTGAAAAAATTGTACAATACGATCGTTAAGTTCCGATACCCAACGCAACCAGCATGGCGCCAAGCAGCAAAGTGTTCAAAACAATACCTGCGATTGCGAGGCCGCGGATCAATCCGTTGTCGTCCCACGACCGCCCCCATACCAGGCCTAGAATGCTTAACAGCAGGCCGGCCAGGCCAAAAGGAATGGAGACATAAAAGCCGAGGTAGGGAGAAATCGCCCAACCGACCGCGCCGGCCAGACCAAGGATAAATCCGGCAATGGACGCCCCGTTTCCGGTGTGCCCATCCGGGTATGCCGTGGTTTTCAGCAATTTATTCAAACGTTTTCTCAACAGTTTTTCAGCAAAACGCCCCAAAAAACCATGTTTGACGCTTGCCCGGCCGCCAGCCGAATGAAAGGCGGCGCTGTATTCCCCGGCGGAACGGGCGGGCAGGGGTACCGTTGCGCCGGCAATGCCTGAGAAAAGGAGCGATAAAAATAACAGAATCAGGATGCGCATGATTTTACCGTTTTAGTGCCAGCGCCAGAGCGCCGGCTATCAAAACGACATCCATGGTTACCCCTAATCGAAAGGCTCCGAAGATGCCGTAAAATAGCCCTATAATGGAAAGTGAAAGCGACCATTTGCGCGAGCCATAACCCTGAAAGATCAACGCCAGTCCAGTAACAGCCGATAAGGTCGGACAGGGAATCACGCCGGTTGGAGCGGCGTACAAATACCGAAGGAATGTGCCTGATTCCAGAAAATGGGGGTATGTCAGACCAAAAACCAACAAAAGGCCACCAACGGCAAAGGACCATTCCCTGGCCGCTGAAACGGGCGCGGAATCTGCCCTGAAGGCAAAAATGAAAAGCAATATTGCAAAAAACAGGAAAACCGATCCGTTGAACGGGTTGCCGGACATCCATGCCAACACGCTTGCTGAGAACAGCGGGAATGTGCTGAATATCGCCAGCTGCCGATTGGAGGGCTTCCAGCCCCACAGCAGCAACAGGATCAGGCACCAGAAAAGGAGGTGCCATATCAATGAAATGCGGGTGTAGGTATTGGCGAGATTGCTTAAGCCGGATAGAATTTCTGATACCGTCGGCATGTCGAATTTTTCATTTTTATCTTTAAAAACTGCTGATCATTTGAAAAAAACGGGCTCGTTGTCGCCCTCCTTCCATTGCCGGTTGGTGATTGGCGCGGGTTTTACGAAGGTGTTGTCACGGACTGCCGGATTTATTTCGTCATTACCCGTCATTCCATCCTTTACATTTTCGGACTCGGCCAGATTGATGTTTTCGATGCCATGCAGCAGTGCGTCGGGGTTGAAAGAGATGCTCCCGATACCGCATTCCACGAGGAATTGAGCGAAGGCCGGGTAATCGCTGGGCGCCTGGCCGCACAAGCCGATCTTGACGCCGGCGGCCCTTGCTTTCTGGATGACCGTCGCGATCATGTATTTGACCGCGTCGTTGTTTTCGTCAAACAAATGCCTGATCAGATCGGAATCGCGGTCGACGCCAAGCGTGAGTTGCGTGAGGTCATTGGACCCGATGGAAAATCCGTCGAATACTTTGGCGAACTCTTCTGCGAGTATAACATTGCTCGGAATTTCTGCCATGACGTAGATTTCAAGACCGTTTACGCCGCGTTGCAGGCCGTTTTCGGCCATAAGCGACACTACTTTCCGGCCTTCTTCCACCGTACGGCAGAACGGGATCATCAGTTTGACATTGGTCAGGCCCATCTCGTCGCGTACTTTTTTCATGGCCGCACATTCGAGCAGAAAGCCGTCGCGGTAGCGGTCGTCGTAGTAGCGCGAAGCGCCGCGGAACCCGAGCATGGGGTTTTCTTCCAGCGGCTCGAAGGCCTGGCCGCCGACGAGGTGTGCGTATTCATTCGTTTTGAAATCGCTCATGCGCACGATGACGTCCTTTGGGTAAAAAGCGCAGGCGATGGTCGCCACCGCTTCCGCAAGCCGCTCCACAAAAAATTGTTTTTTATCGTCGTAGCCCGCGGTAATTTTTTCAATCTCGGTCCGCACGGCCTCGTCCGAAACGGTATCGAAACGGGCGAGCGCCATGGGGTGTACTCGGATGGCGTTGTTGATGACGAATTCGAGGCGCATCAGGCCCACGCCCTGGTTGGGATAAAAAGAGAGTTTGTAGGCCTTGTCGGGGTCGGCAACGATCAGCATGGGGGCCGTGCGCGGCATCCGGATGCCGGACAGATCCAGGGCGCGCTCGGTCCAGTGCAGGGCGCCGTCGTACACTTTGCCGACTTCGCTTTCGGCACAGGAAACGGTAATCGTCTGCCCGTTGCTGACGGCCTGTGTCGCATTGCCTGTGCCGACGACAGCCACCACGCCCAGTTCGCGGGCCACGATGGATGCGTGGCTGGTGCGCCCGCCTTTGTTGGTCACGATAGCGCCCGCTTTTTTCAGTATGGGGTCCCAGTCGGGGCTGGTGATGTCCGTCACGAGGATTTCGCCGGGCTGAATCTTGTCAGAATCCGAGGGCGAATTCAACACCCGGGCCACACCGGAAGTGATCTTGTTGCCGACCGCCTGGCCTTTAGCCAGCACCTTGCCCTTGTCGGTGAGTTTATATTCTGTCAACTGGTAAGGATTCCGCCGGCTCACGACGGTTTCGGGGCGCGCCTGCACGATAAACAACTCGCCTGATTGCCCGTCTTTTGCCCATTCCACATCCATAGGCTTGCCATAGTGTTCTTCGATGCGCAACGACCACTCGGCCAGTGTGTGCACCTCCTTGTCCGATAGCACAAACCGGCGGCGTTTTTCGGGCGGCGTTTCCAGGTTGATGGTATTTTCGGTGCTTCCTTCGGCAGCGTAGACCATCGTTTTGGCTTTCTCCCCCAGTTTTTTCATCACAACGGGGTTTTTTCCGGCGCGCAGGGTGGGTTTGAACACGTAAAATTCGTCGGGTATGACGGCGCCCTGCACGATGTTTTCGCCCAGACCATGTACGCCGGATATCAGGATAATGTCGCGGAATCCGGAATCCGGTTCGATGGTGAATGCAATACCCGAACATGCGAGATCGGACCGGACCATTCGCTGAACGCCTGCCGAAAGGCCGACTTTCATGTGATCGAATCCGTTGTCTTCCCGGTATTTGATGGCGCGGTCGGTAAACAGCGAGGCAAAACAGCGCTGCACGGCCTTTAACACCGCCTCTTCGCCCTGCACGTTCAGGTAGGATTCATGCTGACCGGCGAAACTGGCATTTGGAAGGTCTTCCGCTGTTGCGCTGCTGCGCACGGCAAAAGAGACATCCCGGTCATTGCCCGCCAATTGGCGATATGCCTGCCGGATGGCTTCTGCGAGATCGGGAGGCAATGTGGCTTCAAGCAGCAGCGAACGCGCCTGTGCGCCGGTTTCTTTCAGGTTGGCGAACTGCAGGCGGTCGAGTTTTTCCAGCAAGCCCCTGAGTTTGTCCCTGAGGCCATTGGCGTCGATAAAATGCCAGTAGGCTGCCGCCGTGACGGCAAAACCGTCCGGTACTTGTATGCCTTCCGGTGTGAGGCGGCTGAACATCTCTCCCAGCGAAGCATTTTTGCCACCGACAGAAGGAACATCTTCAATGGTAAGGTCTCTGAAAAAGCGGATGTGTTGCATGACGGTGGAGGGTTGTGCGGTTTGCAGGAATGCAAAAGGGCACACAGTTGAAAGGTGTTAGGTTTCACGTGTGCCCCCACTGCATTTAACAATTGGTTGTTACCTTAAATGCCGAATCGTGCCTGAACAGGCCAGTGCCGGGGTTTTACACCAATTCCTTTTTGGCCAGGTAAAAATCGACCATTTCGTACGGGCTGGCCAGGCGCTCCTCGAGTTCGGACAGGGTTTTGGGCGGCGGAACGATCACCTTTTCGCCTTTTTTCCAGTTGAGCGGAAGGGCGACCTTGTATTCGTCGGCGGTCTGAAGCGCTACCAATACCCGTTTGATCTCATCCATGTTGCGCCCGACGTTGAGGGGGTAGTACATGATAAGGCGTATTATACCGGTGGGGTCGATAAAAAACACGGCTCTGACAGCTGCGGTTTCACTTGCATTTGGTTGCAGCATGCCGTACAGTTTCGCAACTTTCATATCGATATCGGCGATAATGGGGAAATCCATCAGCACGCCCATTTTTTCCCGAACGTTGTTCACCCATGCAATATGCGAGTGGATGCTGTCGATGCTCAGCCCCATGAGCTTGGTATTGTAGCTATTAAAGAAATTCGTTTCGCTGGCAAAACCGGTAAGTTCGGTTGTGCAGACGGGTGTGAAATCGGCCGGGTGCGAGAAAAGGATCACCCAGCTGCCTTTGTTGAAATCAGAGAACTTGATTTTACCCCTGGTGGTCACGGCGTCAAAGTCAGGAGCCCGATCGCCGATACATGGCATTGAATTCAATATTTGTTCCATATAATTGTTTGTATTTTATTGGTTGTCAAATTTTTAAATGTTTTTCTCATTGATTTGCGCCCTCTCTTTCTTTCATTTTCATGCCGCATTTCGGGCACTTGTCACCCATCTTGCCCTTGCAGTCGGCGTGCATGGGGCAACTCGCCATCCCCGCCGCTTTTTGATCTGTCGTAAGCTTCATGCCGCATTTAGGGCATTTATCGCCCAAGCTTCCTTTACACTCGGGGTGCATCGCACAATAGTATTTGCCCGTCGCCTCTTTTGATGCTGTGAGGGCCATACCACATTTCGAACACGTGTCGCCTTTCCTGCCGCTTATTTCAGGGTGCATCGGGCACGTGTACGAGGTCTGCGCCAGATCTTTTTTAGATGCGCACCCCGGTACCAAAAAAGAGGCGCCTGTTGCCAGGAGAACTAAAAATATCAGGTGTTTCATTGCGTCTGTTGTTTTATCAAGCGTCTGTTGTTTTATCAAGCGTCTGTTTGAGTCAATTACCGGGATCAAAAAGGCATCTTTTCCCACCCGGCGGAACAGCTCAAATAACTCTCAGGATGTCATGCAAAGTGATACACATATTCATCCAAATAAAATGACATTTATCACAAGAGAGGTTGACCTTATTACGTTGAATAATTAGTGCCGTGGAATGAAAACACGGGCATGATCAATGTCATGGCTTTTTTGTGCCATGATCATTTGACCGAACCCCGTGAAAACCGAACTTTGTAATCATCTCCCAACCGGTTTTATAGCCAATAATCACGTCCTTACCATGAAAACTAAATCTACCATCGGCGAAATCGTTACCGCAGATTATCGCGCTGCGGGTGTTCTGGAAACTTTCGGAATTGATTTCTGTAACGAGGGCGATAAAACGCTTCTTGAGGTCTGCGAGGAACAGCATCTCGAGAAAGAGGCCCTCGAAAAGTCGCTGAAGGACCTGAACGCCAAACCCGGGCACCAGGATCCGCACTGGAATTACGTAGAATGGGACACCGGGTTTTTGATCGAATTTATCGTGCACGCCCATCATACGTATATCCGGGAAACCCTGCCGGAATTGATCAGACTGGGTGAAAAGGTGGCGCGCGAACATGGATTAAGCCGGGTTGGAATCCAGGAAATACACCGGTTGTCGCAGGCGCTGGCGGACGAAATTACCGGGCACCTCGAAGAGGAGGAGCGCCTTGTCTTCCCTTACATTCTCGGCCTGGAATCCGCTCTCAATGAAAATGTATCCTTTACGGCGCCTGAATTCGGAAGGGTGGAGAGCCCGATCCGGGAGATTGAACACCAGCATACACAAGCCGTGGAGGTGCTTCAGGAGATTCGGCGGCTGACCAACCAATACCGCGTTCCTGCAAAAGCTTCGGCAGACCAAAGCGCCTGGTACGCATTGCTGAAGGAATTTGACGCCGACATGCATCTGCACATCCATTTGGAAAAAAACATTCTTTTCCCGCGCGCCATGGCCCTGGAAGAAAAATTGCTCGAGCGAAAAGGCTACACGACGATCTGGTTTGGGTAGGGATTTTATCTTTGCATGTAAAAATACCTGAAGATTGCCACAACAAAACAACCACCACAGGGGCCTTTCTCCTGAAGAAGTGACGGAGCGCCGAGCCCGATACGGGCGTAACCAGCTTTACCTGCGCCCCAAACGGCAACTGGCGCACATGCTGAAGGAGGTGATAACCGAGCCGATTTTTATTTTACTGCTGCTGACATGCGGTCTTTATTTCGCCATCGGCGATCAATCGGAGGCCTGGCTGATGGTAGGCGCCGTGGTTTTTGTCGTTCTCATCGAGATCGTGCAGGAATTTCGCAGCGAAAGGGCGCTGGCTGCACTTCGGCAATTTTCCCGGCCCCGTGCCGTCGTTATCCGGGGCGGCGAACACCTCGACATTCCGGTGGAAGATATTGTGGTCGACGATCTGATCGCCATTGCCGAAGGCGAACGCATTCCTGCCGACGGGGTGTTGCTGCAACAAAGCGATCTGAGTGTTGACGAAGCCATCCTGACCGGCGAATCGCTGCCTGTGAACAAAAGTCTTGCTGAAAACGAAAACCGGCTGTATCAGGGCACTACCGTGGCTTCCGGCCTCGGGGTGGCGCGGGTGCAATCGGTGGGTATGAAAACGGAATTCGGCAAACTGGGCAAATCCATCGAATCCATCGAATCGGAGCCGACGCCGCTGCAACTGCAGATCAATCGTTTCGTGAAACAAATGCTGATTGCAGGTCTGGTAGCCTTTCTGGTCGTATTCACCATTAATTATGTCTATGCAGGCGCTTTTCTGAGTGCGTTACTCTATTCGCTGGCCTTCGCCCTGGCTTTGGTGCCCGAAGAAATACCCGTGGCTTTTACGACTTTCATGGCGCTCGGCGCCTATCGCATGACGCGCCAGCAGGTTTTGGTAAAGCAACCCAAAACGGTGGAAAGCCTCGGTGCAGCCACCGTGATCTGCCTCGACAAGACGGGTACTATCACGGAAAACAGGATGTCCGTTGCCGAGGTGAACGATTTTGCAGGCAAGGGCCGTACGCTAGAATACGCGATGTGGGCCAGCGAGCCGATCCCCTTCGACGCCATGGAAAAAGCGATCCATGAAACCTATAAAAAAGAAACCGCCGCGGATCGCCGAACGGAATTCGACATGGTACACGAATACCCGCTGTCGGGTGTGCCGCCGATGATGACGCACGTATACCAAAATGCTGCCGGTGAACGCATTATTGCTACCAAAGGAGCCGTCGAGCGCATCGTGCGCGTATGCAGACTGCCTGCGCGTGAACTGGAAGCAGTAATGGCCCTCACGATGGCGATGGCCGGCAAGGGTTATCGCGTGCTGGGCGTGGCCGGCGCAAGCTGGGGTGAAGGACCTTACCCCGTAAGCCAGGACGATTACCCCTGGGTCTTTGAAGGCCTTATCGCGCTGTACGATCCACCCAAACCCAATATCAGGCGTGTGATGGGGCATTTTTATGATGCGCATATCGAGGTAAAAATGATCACCGGCGACTACCCCGAAACGGCGATCAATATTGCGCGGGAAAGCGGTATTCGCATCGATATGCCTGCCGTGACCGGCGAGCAAGTCATGGTGATGACGACGGCCGAGCTGCAACAAACGGCCGTCCGAACGACCGTGTTCGCTCGTATGTTCCCCGATGCCAAACTGCGTGTGGTGGAAGCCCTGAAAGCAAACGGAGAAGTAGTGGCCATGACCGGCGACGGTGTGAACGACGGCCCGGCCCTCAAAGCTGCACAGGTAGGCGTTGCCATGGGTCGCCGCGGCACGGAAATCGCCAAAGCAGCCGCTTCCATGGTACTGCTCGACGACGATCTCGACCACATGGTAAAGGCCGTCAAAACCGGTCGCCGCATCTACAGCAATCTCCGCAAAGCCATTCGGTATGTCATATCCATCCATCTGCCGATCGTGCTGGTCGTGCTGCTGCCCCTCCTGTTCGGCTGGCAGTACCTGCACATGCTGATGCCGATTCACGTTATTTTTCTCGAACTGATCATGGATCCCACCTGCGCGGTGGCTTTCGAAAACGAACCGGCCGAAGCAAACGTACTGCACCGGCCGTCGCGCAGTACCTCAACCAACCTTTTTTCGTGGCCGGAATTGTCGCTGAGCCTCGTGCAAGGGCTTGCCATCACTGCCGGCATCTTTGCGATGTATCATTACGCCATCGCCCAGGGCAAAGACGAGGTAACCACCCGCACGTTTGTCTTTTTCACCATGCTGGCGGCCAATATTTTCCTGACGCTGGCCAACCGCTCCTTCGAGTACACCATTGCAAGGACCATATTTTACCGCAACAACCTGCTCTGGTGGATCATCGGGGTTTCGGTGGCGATTGCCGCAGCCATCATACTGGTACCCTGGGTGCGTGACATGTTCCGGCTCGGACCGCTGACCCTGCCCGAAGCAGGCTGGTGCTTGCTGACGGCGTTTGTTTCCGTGGGCTGGTTTGAAATCTGGAAGGGGGTAAGGAAGCGTTGATCATATACTTGTACTTGTACAGCGAAACACCAGTTTCGCCCGCTTTTTATGCGAAACTGGTGTTTCGCTGTACAATGAACCCGACTAAAAAATGTGCTCCTGATGAAAATTACAGCAAGAGTTGACAATGCCGTTGATAAACATTTTGTCACGGTCCAAACGAATGATATGC
Source organism: Bacteroidota bacterium (assembly GCA_029781095.1). Lineage (GTDB taxonomy): Bacteria > Bacteroidota > Bacteroidia > Chitinophagales > Saprospiraceae > M3007. The sequence goes on along the minus strand of JAKOXM010000166.1, from coordinate 8,837 downwards.
TGCGCGGACTTGACATTCCTGCCAAAACGGCCGGTGCAGGCTCGGCGGTAAACGGCGGAGAGTTTTTGTGCCTCGCCCTGGCAACGTGTTTTTGCAACGACATTTACCGGGAAGCCCGGAAACGGAACATAAGCATAACGCAGGTCCGGGTGGAAGCTTCGGCAGAGTTTGCTGCCGAAGGAGAACCGGCTTATAACATTATCTACCGGGCTGAAATAACCGGTGACGCTTCTGACGAGGCATTGGCAGAATTGATAAAACATACGGATCAGGTATCTGAAATACAGAACACCTTGAGGGCGGGTGTAAAAGTTGCCCTGATGCAATAGAGTCCGGGGCGTTTCAGACTTTGAGTGATAATACGATTCAATGATCCGGACAATGTTGACAAGCGGCACGAAGAGTTCGGGCTCGGAAAACTTCAGGATTATGTTGCAAAATGGGGAATCACTTGGGACTCTGAAGAATATAAAAAGAAATTACCGGAAATTGAAGCAAAGCAGTACAAGTAGAGTAATTTCCCCTCCATGAACTGGCACCTCCTTCCCGTCAAAAAGATCGATGAACTGTTGGGTACCTCGGCGCGGGGCATCACTTCCGCTCATGCCGAAGAACACCTCGCGCGGTACGGGCCGAATGTGCTGGAAGAAAAAAAGAAAAAGCCGCTCTGGAGATTGTTTCTGGATCAGTTTGCCGATTTTATGATCCTGGTGCTGATGGCCGCCGCCGTTATCTCGGGGCTGATCGGCGAAATCACCGATACCATAGTTATCCTTGCAATTGTGTTCGCTAATGCGATCATCGGTTTTGTACAGGAATTTCGCGCAGAAAAAGCCATCGATGCCCTGCGTCAGATGGCTGCGCCAAACGCCACCGTTATCCGCGACGGTCATCCGGAACAAATTCCCTCGGCTCTTCTGGTGCCCGGTGACGTGGCTGTGCTGGAAGCAGGCAACGTGGTGCCGGCCGACATCCGCCTCTTTGAAGTCCATAACCTGCAGGTAGATGAATCATCGCTTACAGGCGAGTCGGTTGTGACGGAAAAACACAGCGAACTGCTTTCAGGCGCGGATATTCCGTTGGGCGACCGCCGGAATATGGCATATAAAGGGACGTACATTACCTATGGAAGAGCCAATGGCATTGTCGTGGCCACGGGCATGAACACGGAATTGGGCAACATCGCCAGACTGTTGCAGGAGGATGACACCCGAACGCCGCTGCAAAAACGCCTTGCGGCATTCGGGAAAAACCTGTCGTACATCATCCTCCTGATCTGCGTCATAGTATTCGGTTTCGGTTACCTCCGCGGAGTGGAGCCCTGGCTAATGCTGCTTACCGCGATTTCGCTGGCGGTAGCGGCTATTCCGGAGGCCCTGCCCGCCGTCATTACGATTGCGCTGGCGCTTGGGGCGAAACGTATGGTGAGGCGGAAAGCCCTCGTGAGAAACCTGCCCGCAGTGGAAACCCTGGGATCGGTCAATTACATCTGCTCCGACAAAACCGGGACGCTCACCATCAATAAAATGAAGGTGCAGGAGGTGTTTGCCGAAAACACCGTGATATCCGCCCATGATCTGCAGCATTATCGCGAGAACGGAAATGTATTGTGGCTGCTCAAAGCCATGGCCTTGTGCAACGACGTTTCGGAAGGAAACGACGGTAATGCCTTCGGCGATCCGACAGAAATCGCATTGTCGCTGACCGCAAGAGACCATTTGCTGTCAAAAAAAGAACTTGAAATACAATATCCGAGGGTCGCTGAAATCCCCTTTGATTCCGGAAGGAAAAGGATGACGACCATTCACCGGAACGGGTCATCCTATGTTGCTTTCACAAAAGGCGCCTTCGACGGGTTGCTCGAAATCACAGCCGAACTCGGCCGGCCCGAAAAAGAGCAATGGACGCGACAGGGCGACGCCATGGCGGCAACGGGTTTGCGCGTCCTGGGGTTCGCCATGAAAACGTTCGCCGAATTGCCGGTAGAAATAACACCGGCGACCATGGAACGGGACCTTGTCATCGTCGGGATCGCCGGATTGATGGATCCGCCGCGGCAGGAAGCGAAGCAGGCGGTACATGAATGTAAAGTAGCGGGCATCCGGCCGGTTATGATCACGGGCGATCATTTGCTCACGGCAAAAAATATCGCCCAAAAAATCGGGATTATCGAATCACCCGGCGACCTGGTCGTGAGCGGCGCCGATCTCGCTGCCATGTCATTGCGCGAGTTTGAAGAGAAGGTGGAACATATCAGGGTCTACGCCCGTGTTTCGCCGGAACAAAAACTGAATATCGTAAAGGCTCTCCAAAGCAAGGGACATTTTGTAGCCATGACCGGCGACGGTGTGAACGACGCGCCTTCCCTGAAACGGGCCGACATCGGCATAGCGATGGGCATCACCGGCACGGATGTATCGAAAGAAGCCGCCGATATGATCCTGCTCGACGACAATTTTGCAACGATCGTAAAATCAGTCAGGCAGGGGCGGCGGATTTACGACAACATCCGAAAATTTATCCGCTACATCCTGACGGGCAATTCAGGCGAAATATGGACCATCCTGCTGGCGCCTTTTTTCGGTCTGCCCATACCGCTTCTGCCCATCCATATACTGTGGATCAATCTTGTTTCCGATGGCCTGCCCGGCATCGCGCTCGCCGCAGAGCCGGCCGAAAAAGGGATCATGAAGCGCCCGCCGCGCCCCCCCGGCGAGAGTATTTTTGCCGGCGGCCTCGGCAGGCACATCATCTGGGTGGGTATCCTTATCGGCGCCGTGACCATCGGCACGCAGGCCGTGGCAATCCGCATGGAAGATACGCATTGGCAAACGATGGTGTTCACCGTGCTGAGTTTCAGCCAGATGGGCCATGTGCTCGCCATCCGTTCCGAAACGGAATCACTCTTCCGGCAGGGATTGTTTTCCAACCTTCCGTTGCTCGGTGCAGTGCTGCTGACCTGCGTGTTGCAGATGGCAACCATTTATATTCCTGCCCTCAACCCGGTTTTTAAAACGGCGCCCCTGTCTTTGAACGAATTACTGGCGGCACTGGCCTTGTCGTCCGTCGCATTCTGGGCCGTAGAACTGGAGAAATTGTTTTTCAGGATCAGGCAAGCCCGGAGTCAGTGACCACGCTGGCCTGCATCATGGTTGTTTTTGATGACAATTGCCCGCTGTCCTGACATTACTCATCGCACTTCTCGAAGGCATTCCCTGATCTTTGGAATGAACCGGTGAACGTGTTTCATGCATTTTTCCGAGACTGTTTTATCGGGAATATCAAACAAATGGCGGGCCATGGCGCTTGCCTTTCCGATCAATTAACCCATCCATATCATGAAAAAAATTGTATTGCTTCCCCTGTTCATCATTCTGATACATGTGGTTGCTTCCGCTCAAATACTGGACAAAGGCAATTTCATGATCGGTACGACGGTCGGCTTTTCGACCGCCAACTCCAAAGTAACCAGCGGCAGTGCAGAGGAAAAAGGACTTTCGCCAAAACAAATCAACATTGCACCAAGTATCGGCTATTTTGTTCTGGACTATTTTGCCCTTGGCATCGGCGCCGACTATACCATCAATACCGTGGTATTGCCCAATGGAGATAAAAAGGAAGACAGTGATTTGCTGTTCGGACCCTTCATGCGGTACTACTTCCCTGCCGGCGACAACGTTGCGCTTTTTGCAGTGACCAATTTCGGATTCGGCAACTCGAAGGATGACCAAACAGTTGGCGAAACCAAAGAAAGCATCAGTACCAATATTTTCGCAGTGGGTGTAGGCCCGGGCATTACGGTGTATTCCAAAGGTGGTTTCGGTATAGAGGCAATTTTTAAATACAACTACGCCCGCAGCAAATTCGACACGAACAACGGCGGTGTGACGACGTCCACGATTACGCGCACGAACCAGTTTGCCCTTTCCATGGGCCTGCAATACTACTTCGGTGGCCTGCGGCGCATTCGAAACTGATCAAACCAAACCCCCGACTTGAAATAAATGAATCAACAGGCTGAAGTGCTCATCCCCAGAAACGACAAAAAAACCATATTTGCCTGGGTTATGTACGACTGGGCCAATTCAGTCTACATTCTGGTGATCACTTCAGCCATTTTTCCTGCCTACTACAACCAGGTTACGAGGTTGAACGGCTCCGGTGTCGTCGAGATTTTCGGATTCCCGATAGAGAATACGGCCTTGTATTCCATCAATATGGGGATCGCCTTCGGTATCGTCGCGCTTCTTTCACCATTGTTGTCTTCCATATCGGACTATACCGGAAACCAGAAATGGTTCATGCGGATGTTTTGCTACATGGGTGTACTGGGCTGTTTGCTGCTTTTCGGTTTTGAAGGCCGCGACCAATTGTATCTGGGACTTGCGGGCGTACTTCTTTCCACCATCGGTTATTCCGGCAGTATCGTGTTTTACAATGCTTATCTGCCGGTTATTGCCACGGAAGACTTCCAGGACAAGGTAAGTGCGAGGGGATTTTCCTACGGTTATTTTGGCTCCACGATACTCCTGCTTGTTAACCTCGCCCTGATCATGAATCAGAAAAAACTGGGTGTCACGGACAGCACCTTTATGCCGCGCCTGGCTTTTTTAATGACCGGAATATGGTGGCTGGGTTTTGCCCAGATCACTTTTTCCCGTCTTCCCAATCGCATTTCCAAAAAGACGCCCGAAGGGAAATATCTGCTCAACGGATTCAGGGAACTGGCCAAAATATGGAACCGGCTGAAGCGGGAACGCTTCCTGCGCACGTTCCTGTTGAGTTTCTTTTTTTATATCATGGGCGTGCAGACGGTGTTGTTCATGGCAGCATCTTTCGGTGAGAAAGAAATCCACCTGGGTGTCACGCAACTCATTATCACCATTCTCTTGCTGGAGTATGTTGGTATTGGCGGTGCCTACCTGTTTGCCTGGATATCCAAAAAAACGGGCAATCTGCGCAGCCTGACCGTAGCGGTGATTACCTGGATCGGTATCTGCGCGGGAAGTATTTTCATCAATACACCGCTCCACTTTTATATTGCAGGCGTTTTTATCGGGTTGGTAATGGGGGGTATTCAATCTCTTTCGCGCTCCACATATTCCAAACTCATACCCAAAACGGACAACAACGCCGGCTACTTCAGTTTTTACGACGTGTGCGAAAAAGTGGCCATGATGTGCGGTCTTGTCATCTGGGGATATATGGATAACCTTACCGGCAGCATGCGCTATTCGATCATGTCACTGGTAATCTGGTTTGCGATCAGTTTGGTCTTGTTGTTCAGGCTCCAGCGACAAAAGCCCGGGACGGCCTGACAATTATTCTTCCCGAACCAGCACCATTGCGCTGATCGGGGCCACCTGCAAGGAATTGCTCCGCATGGTACGGAGCCCGGCTTCGTTGATATCCTGCGCATCGAGTACCACCGTCCATTTCCCGTCGGGCAGGGTGAAATCCTGAAGAATGCCACTGCCGTTGTACAAAACCAGGATGTCGCGCCAGGTATCCCCGTTGGGGTGTTCGCTCAATCGGAAGGCGACAAAATTGGGGTCTTCCGTATCAATAAAGCGCAGATGTTGGCGAATTTGCTCCGATGAAGCCATCCGGAATGCCGGGTGATCTTTTCGCAACCGGATCAGTTTTTTGAAATAATCGAACACGTCGGCATAGCGCGCTTTCCGGCTCCAGTCGATCTGGTTGATGCTGTCAGGCGATTCGAACGAATTTTCCACGCCTTGTTTGCTGCGCAACATTTCGACGCCGGCATGCAGAAAAGGCACGCCCTGAGACGTGAGCACTATGGCGCCGGCGAGTTTTTGCATCCGGATGTGTTCGGCCTCGCTGACCTCGGGAGCGGAAATAGCCAGGCGATCCCAAAGGGTATGATTATCGTGACATTCTGCGTAGGTAATGGTTTGGTAGGGCTCCCGCGCCCAGGGCGCTTTGGAATAGTTGACTTCGTCGTACCTGATCTGCGGGTGCTGTACAGACGCGACGATGCCGAATTTCAGACTTTCCTTCAGGTCAGGATTACCGCTGATGAAGCCTTTTTGCCCGGGGTGGAACACGTGGCCCTTGATGGCGTCGCGCATGTCGTCGCTGAAGGCAGCGACGCGATCCAGTTTCATCGTGTTCGATTTGAGCGCCCGCAGGGAATCGGGCAGCGGACTGCTGCCCGCAGTCCAGCCCTCTCCGTAGAGAAAAATAGTGGGATCGATGGCATGCAGCTCGGCGCTGATGCGGTTCATGGTCGTGATGTCGTGGATACCCATCAGGTCGAAACGAAACCCGTCAATATGATATTCCCGCACCCAGTATTTCAGTGATTCGAGCATAAAACGCCGCACCATGGGCCGCTCGGAGGCGGTTTCATTGCCGCAGGCCGAAGCGTCGGACCAGGAGCCGTCCGGTTTTTGGCGGTAGTAGTAACCCGGCACGATGCGGTTGAACACCGATTGATCGTTGGGCCCCCCGGTATGGTTGTACACCACGTCCATCACCACCCGGATGCCGGCGGAATGCATGGCTTGCACCAGTTGTTTGAACTCGCGGATGCGCACGGCGCCATCGGCGGGATCGGTGGAATACGAGCCTTCGGGGGTATTGTAATGTTCGGGGTCATAGCCCCAGTTATAGCGTTTTTCAGCCGAGGGGCGCTCGTCGATGGAGCGAAAATCGAACACCGGCAGCAGGTGAACGTGTGTGATACCCAGTTCTTTCAGGTGATCCAGCCCGGTGGCGAGGCCATCGGGACTCCTGGTGCCTGTTTCGGTCAAACCCAGGAATTTTCCCTTGTTGTGAATGCCCGAATTGGGAGCGATGGAGGCATCGCGCACATGTAATTCGTATAAAATGATGTCGGTAAAGTTTTTTTGTTCCGGACGCCTGTCCTGTACCCAGCCGGGCGGGTTGGTGGCGGCGAGGTCGATGATTTGCCCGCGGCGACCGTTGGTACCCACTGCCTTGACATAGGGGTCGGGGGTTTCGGCGAGCCATTTGCCCCTGTATTGTACTTGCACCGTGTAAAATTTGCCTTTCCGGTCGCCTTCCAACGTGGTTTTCCACACTCCGGAGGCGGTTTTTTCCAGCAGCACCGTGCTTTCGGGTGCAGGGCTTTCGCCGCCGGCGTACAGGTGCAGACGCACGGCGGTGGCTGATGGCGCCCAGAGTTTGAATACCGTGCGCTGCGGGCCGTAGGTCATTCCGAGGTCGGCGCCGGTATATTCCGGATAACTGTCAAAGACGCCGGCAGATACCGGGGCAAGGCTGCGGCAGGCGTAGAGGGTGATAAAGAACAGTAGTATGGAAAGCAGAAGTAGTTTGCTGGACATGATATGGAGGATTTTGAGCGACAAAGGTAGTGCAATGTAAAATTCAGCGATATTTTACAACCCAAAGCCGGCATAATCAGACATCTTTGTACCGCTTTGATCGAACAAGAATGCTCTATATCACCGGCATAATCATCTCTTTTTTCCTGTGTCTGCTGCTGCTCGGCAAAAAAGGCAAAACCGCGGCCGACTATGTACTGGCGTTTTGGATGTTCTGGATCGGATGCCATTTGAGTTTGTACTATTTGTACATCTCCCAAAGAATCTATGATCTGCCTTTCTTGCTTGGACTTGCGGTTCCAATGCCGCTGGCGCACCCGCCCCTGCTGTTCCTGTACACCGCCGCGCTATGCCGGGGCACTTTGCCGGGGCGTTGGTGGGCCCATTTCCTGCCCATTTCAGGCTGTTACCTGTACATGATCCCGTTTTCACTGCTGCCTGTGGAGCAGAAAATCTGGGTTTTTCAACATAAGGGAGCCGGCTACGAAACCTTTATGTTCCTGGTCAACATTGCGATCAATGTTTCGGGCGTAGTATACACCATTCTCGCGCACCGCTTGCTTAGAAAACATCGCCGCGTTATAACCGATTTGTTTTCCAACGAGGAAAATGTCAACCTGCAATGGATGCAATACCTGATTTACGGACTGGCGATCGTCTGGATACCGGTGTTGTTTGGCAATGACCCGCTCGTTTTCGGAGCTGCGGTGTTGTTTGTCTTGTTCATCGGGCATTTCGGTATTCGTCAGACTGGTATTTTTACCAATCCCCCGGCCTTGCAATTGGCACAGGAACATTACGATGTGCCCGGTTTTTCATTTCCGGGTATTAAAACAGAATCTTCGCCGGAGGCTGATTCTTTGGAAAATACGGCAGCCCCCTCCTCCGATAAAAAGAAATATGAAAAATCGGGTCTGAGCCAGGAAGCGGCGGAGGCGCTTCACAGGCGGCTCCTGAGCCTGATGACCGACGGACAGGTGTTCCGTGAAAGCGAACTCTCGCTCACCGATTTGGCAGCACGCCTGGACACGCACCCCAACTACCTTTCGCAGATCATCAATGACAAAGAAGGCAAAAACTTCTACGACTACGTGAATTCGATGCGCGTTGAAGCCTTTCTGAAAATGGCCGACGATCCCAAAAACAGCCATTATACGCTGCTTGCCATTGCGCTGGAATGCGGTTTTAATTCCAAGTCGGCGTTTAACCGCTATTTCAGAAAGGCAACCGGACGGTCGCCTTCCTCGTTTTTGAATTCAGGCATGCCGCAATAACAAAATGGAAAAACACCACGACGACACGGAGAGGCACGACGTAATTGATTGGTAATAAAATTTTTATGCGTCGTGCTTCCTCGTGTCGTCGTGGTATTTTATTTGCACTCCAACTTAAGATGGTCAAAACCGATGATTGTACCCTAAAACGACGTATTTCGGAACAAACGGCGCCGTTTTCCAGCCCTGACTCACCAGATTGCCCGCTTTCAGCGAAATGTCATTGCCC
>JAKOXM010000157.1 GCA_029781095.1 Bacteroidota bacterium | reverse complement strand
CGCAGTTGCAAATGCAGTGCGAAGAGCTGATCCTGCTCAAATTCATCGCGTTCGGCGGGCGACATCAATCCGCCCTGCTTTTCGAGCGTGTACCTACTGGCTTCCGACAGGCTGGCGAAGTAAATAGGGTTCGTGGTGACCAAATAGCGTTTGGCTTCTACATGCCCGGCCACCAGGGCCGTAACTTTATTGGAAAAACCGTAGCGCCGCAGGACTTCCGCCCCAACTTGCTCATGGTTCATAATTCCGTAACCTTCCATGGAACCCGTGACGGCCGGATCGGCGCAGATATGACCGAAATCATGCAGAAAGGCGGCAAGGATAAATTCGGGATCGTCGGGCTGTTCCAGGAGCGCGATCTCGGCTGATTGTACGGCATGTTCCCATTGGCTGACGGGTTCGCCGTGGTATTCTTCGTTGCCGCGCGAGTGAAAAACGGCCCAAACGGCTTCAACCGACCCGATGGAACTGCCTTGTGTATTGTTATTCATATTACCATATTTTCATTTGCTTGCCCCGCGAAAGAAAATGGGGCTCACAACATAGCTGGGGAAGAAGTTTTATCCCAAGGCTCTTTGCGAAAGTCATGCTTTTAAGCCGGCAAATGCGCAACCGGCACATTAATTATACATGAATTCAACCTGTTTCGAGCAGACAAAATGGAAGACAAAAAAACGGGAATCCGGTCTTGCGTCGGATTCCCACTTTAACCAAACTATATTCGTATGAAGAAGCTTCTGAAGCCGGGCGCCTTTATTTCACGATCCACAAATCGTCATTGATGCTGTCGTCGTCGTTTCCGAATTGCCGCTGCAAGGCTGCCGTATACTGTGCTGTGTTGTTGTCGCGCTCGCTGGTCGGGTACTGGAAACGGCGCGGAATAACACCCGAGTTGCCGGTGCCGGGGCCGCCCTCATAAAATGCGGGCATGGCAGTTCGGCGCCAGTTGTAATAGGCTTCCAGGCCGCTGTGCTGCGCCAGCGCAAGGTATTTTTGCAAAAGGATCTGGTTGAGCCCGTTGGCATTGTTGCCTTTGTAGACCACATCGCTACCGTTGAGGTAAGTGTCCAGGGTCGATTGGTCCGTGATGCCATAAAAAGCCATAGAGGCTGCGATTCCCTTTTTATACCATGCTTCTGCGTCGCCCGTCGCCCAGCCGCGGTTGATTCCTTCAGCGAGGTTGAAACATGCCTCCGAATATCCGATCTGAATGGAAGGCTCACCTTCGTACGAACTGAAATAGCGGGCTTTGTTGATGAGCGAGTAATCGCCGGCCTGTACTTTCGTTGCCATTTCATCGAGGCCCTCGTCGGACGGAGCGCCGATGTAGGCTTCAAAATCATGCGGCGTATATCCTTCTGCGATTTTGGCAGCAGCCGGTTCGGCCACTTCAAAAACACGCGGATCGTGCAAAGCGGCGAGATTGTTCACGTAGGTCGCCGATGTATTGTAGCGCAGGGCGTAAAAGCCGAAGTTGTCCTGGTTAAAAGGATACTTTTCAATGGAAGTGTAACGGTATTCCATGTTATCGTCGTTGCTCTCGGGCAATGGGTAGCGGGAAGGGTCGTTGACGATCTTGGCAAACTCCGACTTGATGTTCAGGTCGCTTTCCGATTCCTTTTTACTCATTTGAACCAGTACCCTCAATTTGAACGCATTCACGGCTTTTTGCCATTTCTCCAGGTCCCCGTCGAAGTAGAAATCACCCTGCAACTGCCATTCAGCAGAAGAGGTACGGGAGGACAACTGAGTGTTGGATTCGTCGAGCCAGGTAAGTATTTGTTTGAATACCTCTTTCTGTGTATCGTAGGCCGGGGTGATATTGTCTCCTGCCTTCAATGCTTCCGACAACGGCACATCTCCAACCTTCATCGTCATGTCGTAGTAGAAATAAGCCCGGAAAAGCTTGCCGAGTGCGGCATAGGCATTTACTTCCGGCAAATTTACCCGTGCGGCCTCTTCCTCCATTTTCACTACGTTTTTTAGCGTGGTAAACCGAAGTCCTGTACTCCCTGACCAGTATTCGTTGTTGTCGTAATAGTTATAGTTGGAGCACCAGTACTGGTTCCAGCGCTGGGCGTCGCTCCAGGGGTCGTTGTACATATCTTTCAGAATGCCGCGCAGTACAAGCCCCGGAGGCACAGTGGTCGAGTTGTTTGGATCGGCTTCCAGCCCGTCGAATTTTTGACAGCTGTTGGCGAAGATCAACAGGGCCAGCAGTGTGAAAAAATATTTTAAGTTTTTCATTGTCAAGTATTTGAAAGTTTAGAAGGTGAGGTTGATGTTGAAGCCGTATCGCTTGGCGGTGGGCGACTGAAGACCGGAATAGTTGGTATCGATGTAGTTATCCAGGTCGATATCCTTCGATTTGGCGAAATAGAGCAGGTTGCGCCCTACGAACGATATACTGGCGGTACGCATGAACCTGCCTCCCTCAAACCATTTCTGCGGCATTTGCCAGGTCAGGGTTACTTCGCGCAGTTTGCCAAAGGTTTTGGACATCAGGTTGCCTTCGGCCGAATTGTAGTAACGGCTGATATAATCTTGCAGGAATGTTTTAGTTGTATTATCTGCAAATTGCAATTGATCGTAGTTGGTGATGTTGCCGTATTGATCGTATTCAATAGCGACGCCGTTGGAAACCACCACGCCTTCGCCTACCCAGTGCCCGTTTTCCTGAGGCTTGTCGTATTTCCCGATCTTTTGATTCTCCCAGTCGGCCAGTCGCGCCTGCCCCATCAATCCTTCAACAGTCATGATGTTGCGGCCGCCGCGCATGGTCTGTTGCTGAATATAATTGCGGATCACGCCGCCAACGCGGCCGTCGAATTGAATGCCCAGCGAAATCCCTTTATAACTGAATTTATTGTAAACGGCCCAAACCCAGTCCGGGTCGGAATAGCCCAGGAATTGTGCCACGGGGTTGTAAATAGGCCGGCCGGAGGCATCGTTTACGATCTGGCCGTCCGGTGCGTGCACAAATGCGCGATCGTAATAGGCATCAAGCCGGTCGCCTTTTTTGAAAAAATTATTGATAACGTCCGTGCCTTCCGGCAATTCTTTCAATGTTTCGCGATAAGTGCTCCAATTGACGAGCACATCCCATGAAAGGCCGCCGGCATTTTTCAGCGGACTTCCGCTGAGGCTGACTTCCCATCCTGCGCTTTGCGTTTTTACGGCATTGATCAGTTGTGATGTGTAACCCGACGCCTCCGAGATGGGTTTGGCAAATATCTGCGGCCCGTCAATGTAGCGGAAGTACGTTACGTCCAGGCCGAGGCGGTTGCGCAGGATTTTAGCTTCAATACCTGCTTCGTAGTTGGAGCGCGACAGCGGCGCCAATTCAGGATTGGCGATTTTATTCGTGTAATATGAGCCCGGTTGATTGTTGTACACCAGCGGCGATGCATATACCGATGCGTTGGAATAGGAAGGCCCGTCGTAAGATGAACTGTAATAAGAACCGTAACCAAGCGGGTATGCCGCACTTGGGGTAGCACCGATATAACGCGAAGTCAGGCCGGATTTTACGTTGGCAAATGAACCACGAAGTTTCAAAAAAGATACCGGACCGAGGTTGGCCAGTTCGCTGACCACAAGGCTGGCGCCCACAGAAGGATAATAGAAGGTATTGTTCTTTTTCGGCAAGGTCGACAGGTGATCGACGCGGCCGGTGTGCGACAGGAAAAGGAAATTCCTGAAACCCAGGTCAACCGAATAATAGCCGCTTTGCACGATCATCTCCGAACGATAGTTGAAGGCTTTCAAGGGATTGGCCGAGTTGGTAAACGTGTACAACCCCGGCACGTTCAGATAGTCGGTCGTGGTGTAGTTTGATTCATAACGCATGGAGCGTATGTTTCCGCCGACCATACCTGTGAAACTGATATTATCGCCGAAATGATTGTCATAGTTCAGATAAACGTCTGTGTTGTTTTCAAACAGCGTGCGTTTGTCTTCCCGGTAGTCGCCGCGGGCTTCCTCACGGCCGTAAACAGTGGCGGAATACGGAAATTTTTCACTGCGGAACAGGTCGTAAGTCGTGATTGCTGTACGGCCTTTGAGTTCGAGACCCGGAGCGATTTGCCACGACAGGGCGGTTTGGCCGTAAATGTCCGTTTTGTAATGCCCGCGTTGCCACTCATAGGCCATGAACCATGGGTTGTTATAACGCTGGTATTCTGCATATATCTGTTGTACACCTTCCTTGCCGGGTTGCCAGTAGTTGCGCAACTGGTCGATATCCCAGTCGGAGCCACCCCAGATGATGATGTTGTAAATCATAGAGTTGGGACCGTACTGCACATCAGGGTAATTCTCCGTGAATTGGCGGTTATAATTGATATTGGCTTCCAGTTTTACCTTTTCGCTGAATTTGATGCCGCTGTAAACATTAAAATTGGCCACATTCAGTTGGGTATTCGGCACCATGCCTTGCTGATAGTTATAGGATGTGGAAAAGCGCATATCCAGCTTGTCCGTACTCGTACTTACGTTGATATTGTTGTTGCTTTGGTAACCCGGGCGAAGAAAACGTTGCAGGTTGTCTTTCCCGCGACCTACCCAGGGCGTTGCCTGGCGTACGCCGGTAACCGGATCGATAGGGCTGTCGTACTGGGTAATCGGCTGCCCTTCGAAGCGGGGCCCCCATATGTCGTAATCACCGTCGTTGATACCGCCGCCACGACCATCCACGAATGCATAGCGGCCATGGTCGCCGGGTCCGTATTCAGACTGCACTTTTGGAATGGCGTTAAAGCCGCTTTCGATCATTTGGCTGGAATTGAACTCGATACTGTACCCGCGTTTGTCGGCGGACCCCTTTTTCGTTGTGATCATGATCACGCCGTCCTGCGAACGGAAGCCATAGAGAGCCGCCGCGGCAGGTCCTTTCAGCACGGTAAATGATTCAATGTCGTCCGGGCTGATGTTCCAGGTATCGGAATTGATGGGCACGCCATCTACGACAAAGATCGGGTTGGAACCACGCAGGTTGAGGGTAGGGGCGCCAAGCAATTCAGGAGATGCGCCTACTGTAAGGCCTGCGACCTTGCCGGCAAGCGAATTCACCGGGTTTGGTTCCCTGGCTTTCAGCAAGTCATCGCCCTTAACTTCCTGGGTAGCGTAGCCAAGTCTGGCTTTTTCCTTTTTAAAGCCAAGGGCTGTCACCACGACGGCGTCCAGTTCGTTGGCGGATTTCATGGTAACATTGATAAACGGTTCATTGCCAACAACAACCGTTTGTGTTGCATACCCTACGAACGAAATGATGAGGTTGTCGCCAGGCATGGCCTGGAGCGTAAAATTGCCATCGCCGTCCGATATGGTACCACGCGTGGCGCCCTGTATTGCAATGGTGGCGCCGGGGAGCGATTCCGTTGTTTCGGCATCAATCACCCGCCCGCTAATTCGCTGGGCTTGTGCGCATACTACGAACAACAGAGTTAATACAAGGGCACAGCAAGTACCCTTGAAGGTAAATAAAATTGCCTTCATGCGTTGAAAATGTTTAGTTTGAATAATGGAGGATTATAAGGGCCGGCAGGCGGAAATTTGTTTGCCGGCATATACCTGAAATGTAACCGTATGCACCTGTGTGCGTAACCGGGTTGACGGGGCAAATGTAGATTACGTCTTTCCTTTCAGGTGTTAACTTTTAATTAAGTTACTGTTTATCAATAAGATATGTTAATTAATTGTATCTTTTGTGTTAAGTGTTCTGCTCGTGGATGATATTGCATAAACTTTACATGATAATCGCTCCGGGTTAATCGGGGGAGGGTGGGGCACTACCGGCGCGGAAGCATTGCCATTGTCTTCCGAATGCAAGGAATATAGAGTTGGGAATAATAAAATCAGGCAGGAGATTCAACGATCTGCTTTTACTCCGATGTAGAGAAAATACTGCCACAACCCCAGCCAGGCGGGCCGGATTTCCAGCATTTCCGTCCGGAAGGTCGACTGGAGGAAAGGCAATATGTGCCCTTCCATACGAACGTGGTTTTTACCCATCCACCAGCGAAAGACGCCCGAAGGTGTGTCGTGAAAATCGACTACGGCAATGCGCCCGCCGGCCGGCAGGTCGTTGCAGGCTTGCAGAATAGCCTTTTCCCAGCCGGGATTGAACATGGTGAGTGCGTAAGAAAACAATATGGTATCCGGCGCCTGTTCCGTTATTCCGGACTGTTCGCCGTAGGCCTGTTCGATCAGCCGGACTCTGTCAGCGTATCGCGCCGTCGACCTCGCGGCCTGCGCAAGCATGTCTTTTGAAACATCCAGACCCGTAAGTTGAAGAAAGTGGTATTGCCGGGCCAGAAAACGAAGATTGTGGCCCGTCCCGCAACCTATTTCAAGCAAGGATTGCGGCAGGTGATTTCGAATGGGCAACTGTTTCAATATTCTTTTCCTGCCAAACAGAAATGACCATCGCGTCGCGTCATAGATGGCTGCATGCAGTCGATAATAGTTGCGCATCGCAGTTTGCTGCTGCGTACTTTGGTCGCTCATCGCCGGCTCATATTTCGCCAAGCCAGGTGCCGGCATAGGTGCCCACCCGGTCCCTGGCTTGTGACTGTGCCGTAGCGACATGATCGAACCGGACGCGCTCGCGCACAAAATCAGGCAAAAAATCGGGCTCGAAAGCGGCGGTGCGGAAGAGCACACGGGCGCCGGGCGCTGCATTTTCCAGGATCAATTGCCATTCTTCGGCAAGCGCCGGCCTTCTGCGTGCCGCGAGCCAGTCCTGGTGATCGAGCAATATAAAATGGGTGTATTGTCCGGGGTTGTTCCTCAAATAATCAATGAGCGAACCTGTGTAGGTGCCGATCCGTTCGCTCCGCGAACGAAGCGTTTGAAAATGCTCCTTTCGGAGATAATTCGGACAGCAATCGGCATCATAGTGTCCGAAAAAGTACAGTTTCCAGAAGTAATTGTCGGTAAGCGGCAGCCCTGTGAATACGTGCCGCAGGCATTGGCGAATGTATCCGGCGAGTCCATCGGGAAACAAACTTGCGGCCAGGTACTGCTGACTTTTGGGTACTCCAAGCATGCTCTGCACGAGGTGTTGCCGTACGAGCCACTGCACGAAGCCGTTCAGGAACAAAGGTTCCAGGCGGTCATACCAACTTGCCTGTTCTTCAATGCTTTGCGATTCGAACAATTGCAAAGTCAGGCGTGCCGCTTCGGGCCTGCCCATGATCCACTGCCGTATGATCCAGGCGACGGTGCCACTGCCGCCATGCCAGTAAAATGACTTGCGCAAACCCTTCCCGCTAAAATAATGCAGGTTTCGCTCCCAGTAAATCGATGAATAGGCATCCGGCATCCGCATCCGCAGGCTGTCATAGTATATTTCATGGGCGTCAGGTGCGACGCCATCGCCGAAAAATTCGAAGAGTGCGGAATGGTCGCCGTTCTGCAACAGCGCCATTTTTAACTGAAGGAGTGCATTTTGTCGCGGGTTGATATCCACACAGTGAATGGCGGCGGGGTCGTCCAGCAGATAGTCCAATGCATTGCAGCCCGCGCTCGTGATCATGACAACGCGGCTCCGGCTGTCAAATTTCAACAATTCACGGTCACAGCGCGGGTCTTCCCAACAAGCGTTGTACACGAGGCTGTTGCCGTGAATCTGGCGAAAAACTCTTTCGTTAATATTATGCGATATACCCATACCGGATGAGAGACAGAGACTTTTAATTCCAGGGGCAAAAGTATGTGGCTTGGTATAAAGTCAGGTTTATGTTTGGATTATAAAATGGTTAAGAGTGTGTTCGGGAATTTTTGACGGAGCATGAAAAGATGGATTTTTTGACTGTTTGACTCGTTTTTTTAGGAGCATAGTGGTGGCTACGTGACTGAAAAAAGGTGAAAAACAGTCAAAAAAGACGTTTTTCAGGCCCGGCAAAAAATTCCCGAACACGCTCTAAGCAATTGACACTCGCTGCGAGTTTTACAATACTGTTGCAATTCTGCCGACGTACGTAAAACACAAAAAGCGGCAGAGCGTTTTCATTCCCGCTTTTTTCGAAAAAATTCTTTTAACAACGCAGCGCATTCGTCTTCCAGTATACCCAGTTCGAGCCGGGTTTTGGGATGCAGGAGCGCTTTGCCGCCTGACAGCATAAACCCGCGTTTGTCGTCGGATGCGCCATATACAATCCTTCCGATTTGTGCCCAGAAAAGAGCGCCTGCACACATGACGCAAGGCTCGAGCGTTACGAATAGCGTACAATCCTGGAGGTACTTGCTTCCCAAATGGCCGGAAGCGGCGGTCAGTGCAAGTATCTCGGCATGTGCTGTCACGTCGGTCAGTTGCTCCGTCTGGTTGTGGCTGCGGGCAATGATGCGGTGGTCGCAGGTGATGACAGCGCCGACAGGCACTTCTCCGGCCTCGAATGCCTTTTGTGCCTCGGCAAGTGCCTGCTTCATGAAATAGGTGTCGGAATGAACGGAAAGCATGGCAGCAAATAAACTACTTTCCCGCCTTTTGGAATGCAAAATATGCCATGTGCTGTCGCGTTTGCCCATTTCATCCGTACTTTTATGCTGTCTGCAAACACTAAATCCGGATTCAAATGCAATTTAAAATTTTACTTTTTTTATTCATGTTTTCCGTTCTCCCGGCTGCCTTTACCCAGCGGTATTACGACATTAACCACCCCGGGATTGCCAATTTTGACGGAACCCGGAACCCGAATGAAAAAGCCGCTGCCTCCGGCGATGCACCTGCCGGCCTGATGGCCGGCTCGGTAGTCATCAACGAGTTTTTGGCAAAAAACGTGAACGGAGAAACCGACGAGGTCGGTCAGCACGAAGACTGGCTCGAACTTTACAATAACGACGATATCGAACACAGCCTTAATGGCATTTACCTGACCGACGACCCGGCAAAGCCCGACAAGTGGCTTTTTCCCATCAACACATCCATCGCGGCCAATGGTTTTCTCATCATTTGGCTCGACGAGGATCCGACCCAGGGCCCTTTGCATGCCAATTTCAAACTCAACAACGACGGTGAGTTTCTGATGCTGTCCAATGGCGCCGGAAGCGTCATCGACAGCCTGTCTTTCGGCGCGCAGCGTACCGATACCACCTTTGGCCGCTACCCGAACGGTACGGGCGCTTTTACGTTCATGCCTCGCACATTTAACGCAGTTAATTCATTAACAGTCAGTTCGATGGAGCCTGAACAGGAGCCGCCGATGCTGATTTTCCCCAACCCCGCCAGCGATATGCTGACTGTGGAATCCGCCTTGCCCCTTGGCAGGATCGGGATGTTCGACATGCTTGGCCGGGAACTCGTACGACGGGAAACAAACGGATCAAAAACTGCATATTTGGACGTTAAGGACCTGCCTGAGGGCTTGTATTGTTTAAAAGCGGGGAACAATGCCGCGGCGATCGTGATTGTGCAACACCGTTGACGGCGGGTCCGGGAATGACTGCAAATTTTAGCCAAAAGCCTTTTCTCATTTCGGAATACAAACTCCTTGCGGTAGGTTCGCAGCGCTTTTTTGTGCTCCCGAGCACCTCGCGGCTTCTGTTGCGGGCGCCTTCGGTTTGCACAATGAGACAGTCTTCACACCGGATTTTCCCTAACCCATAATCGTAATATGAAAAAAACGATTTTACCCGCCTCGTTACTTGTCTTTTTTGCAGCCGGCATCCAGGCACAAGTTGTTGTAAATGAATATTCCTGTGCCAATCTGTCGCAGTATCAGGATGATTATGGCAAGTTTGAAGACTGGATCGAACTGTACAACACATCCGGCGCCTCGGCGGATATTGGCGGCTTTTACCTCAGTGACAATGAGAACAAGCCTACAAAATGGCAGTTTCCGTCCGGCGTAAATATTCCGGCTCATGGTTTTCTCAAAGTCTATGCCTCCGGACGCAACGAGGTGATGAACGGCAACAGTTTCCACACGAATTTTAAATTAACCCAGACAAAAAATTCGCCCGAACACCTTGTCCTGGCCGACCCGGCCGGTACGATCATCAACGACCAAACGATCGTTCGCACCCAACTGGGCTGCTCGGTCGGCCGCCAAACGGACGGCGCGTCGGAATGGCGGGTTTTTACCCAGCCGACGTTCGGCGCTACCAATAACGGCGCGTCAAACTTCCTCGGCTATGCCGCCCGCCCGTCAGTCGATCAGCCCGCCGGTTTCTACGCCGGTTCGGTCACCGTTGCCCTGACGACCACGGAGCCCGATGCTGTGATCCGTTATACCACAGACGGTACGGAGCCCGATCTCCTGTCACCGGTATACGATTTGCCGCTGACCTTTACCCAAACGACGGTGCTGAAAGCGGCAACATTTAGCAGCAATGCCGAAATATTGCCCAGTTTTGTACAGTTCAACACTTATTTCGTGAATGTCTCGCATACGCTGGTCGTGGTGTCCGTGGCCGGCGAAGAGCTGCTCGATCTGGCAAACGGCAATTCTTCTCTTACGCCACACGGTTCGATCGAATATTTCGGTACGGATGGCGACCGCAAGGCGCGCGCCTACGGCGAACTGAACAGTCATGGCCAGGACTCCTGGGCAAATGACCAGCGCAGCCTCGACTGGGTAACGCGCGACGAAATGGGCTATAATGCAGCCCTCAACGAAAAAATATTCAGCCGCTCCGACCGCAAAGAATACCAGCGGATCATCCTGCGCGCGGCCGGCGACGACAATTACCCCGCCGCCAACCACCCGCAAAACAAAGGCAGCGCTCATATCCGCGATGCCTATATCCACAATCTTGCCGACCGGGGAGGACTGCACGTGGATGTGCGGCGCGGAGAAAAAGCCATCGTGTATCTCAACGGCGAATACTGGGGCGTATACGACCTGCGCGAAATTCCCGACGACCACGATTACACCGATTTTTACTACGGTCAGGGCAAATACGACATTCAGTATATCCTGACCTGGGGCAATACCTGGGCGCAGTACGGAGGACAGCAGGCGCTGGATGACTGGGAGAATTTGTATAGCTTTATCACGACCAACGACATGGCGAACTCTTCCAATTTTCACTACGTTGCCGACAATTATGACTACGAAAGCCTCATCGATTACGTCATTGTCAACTCGTTCACCGTTTGCTCCGACTGGCTGAACTGGAATACCGGCTGGTGGCGCGGTCTGAATCCCGACGGCGGGCATCAAAAATGGGGTTATATTCTTTGGGACAACGATGCCACATTTGGCCATTATATCAACTACACGGGCATTCCCGATATCAGCCCCTACGCTTTGCCCTGCAACCCGGAAGGGCTTAGCGGATGGCAGGACCCCAAAGGACACATCACGGTACTGAATAAACTGCGGGAAAATCCGGTAGTCGAACAATACTATGTCACCCGTCAGGCAGACCTGCTCAATACCGTTTTCAGTTGCGAAAACATGCTGAGTTACCTCGATACCGTCGTTAATACCATTCAGCCGGAAATGGCGCAGCACGCCGTGCGCTGGTATGGCAACTACGACGAGTGGATGCAAAACGTAACAAAATTGCGGGACTTCATCGACATACGTTGCCAGGAGATCACCAACGGCCTTATCAGCTGCTACGACCTCACGGGCCCTTATCAGACGGTATTGCTTGTAGACCCGCCCGGCGCGGGATCGGTTCAGGCTAACACACTGGTTTACAATCAGTTTCCTGTCAACACGACATTCTTTGGAGGTATTGATCTGCGACTGCTTGCCACAGCCAATCAGGACTACCTGTTCGATTCCTGGTCGGCCGGCAATCATGCTTTTGCCGATTCCAGCATCAACCTCGTCAATCTGAATCTGACAGCGCCCGATACGATCATTGCGCATTTCAAACTGACAACAGCAGCACATGAGCCCGGCAAGCCGGGTGCAGCGCCGACGCTGGCCGTATACCCCTCCCTGTTCAGCCGGGAGACGACACTCGATTATTTCCTGCCGGAAAACGCTCAGGTATCCGTAACCTTGCATTCGCTTTCAGGCAATTGGGCCAAATCAATCATCACCCCGGGCAATGTACAAACGGAAGGAAGACATTACCTGAAGATCGATTTTGACGAACTCCGATTACCGGCCGGCATGTATCTGCTCCATTTCTCGACGGGAGAATTTGAAAAAACAATAAAACTCGTGCGGGCAGAATGATTCGAATTACTTTCCTAACCTTTAATAATTACTTTTCGATAGGTGAAACGGTTGTTTGGCGGGCTGATAATCCTCCTGATTCTTATTGCGGCGCTCTATGCCCCGATCAAAATTCCTTTTGAGGCAGAAAGCATCGGACGGGTTTATCCGGCCCGCGAATGGCAGCTGGTGCAGGACCAGACCGGCCGCATCACTTCCGTTATTCGCGACCACAGGATTGGCTCCACGCAGCAGATCGATGCATACCAATTTGAACAGGGTGACATTTCAGGACTTGCATTCAACCTGCCGCCCGATCGTTTTGTCCATGTTGGCGACACCGTCGTCCGGATGTATTCCATCAGGCAAAATGAAGAAATCCAGAATATTGAAGCGCAACTTGCATTGTATGGCGCCCAGCTTCGGGCCGATGTAACGGGCGACAAGGCGCCGGTCGTGGAAGAAGCCGAAAATCGCCTGCATTTTGCCGAACAGGATTTGCAACTCAGGGAAAAAACATATCGAATCAAAAAACCTTTATGGGAGCAAAAACTGATCGCGCTTACGGAATACCAGGATGCGGAAAACGCCTACGAACTGGCCAAAATTCAGGTGGATATAAACCAAAAAGCGCTGGAAAACGCAAAAACCGGTCTTAAAAAGGAAAGCGTGGGTGTCACCGAAGCGCAGTTGAAAGGTTTGAAAAACAGACTGGAAATCCTGCGCCGCAAGGGTTTGTCCTTTGTGCTCCGCGCACCGTTTTCGGGATGGATCGTACCGGCCACGCTGCCGGAAGAACAACTGATCCTGCAGCAATGCGACGAATATGTGGTGCAAATACCGGTGAAGGTGGAATACCTGACCTATTTGAACGACTCAACGCGAATCACCGTCACTGATGTCCAGACTCGAAAGAGTTTTCCCGCAAAATTGCTGCAGACAGGCACGAAAGTGGAAGTGCTTGACAACCGGCAGGTGTCGCTGCTGACCGTTGTGTTAAAACCCGACAGCAGCGGACAGCGGTTCAGCACCGGAGTTTCTGCCCTTTGCCGGCTCAATTTCGGCATGATTCACCAGCGCGAATACCTTCGCCGCATACTTCACACAGGCCGATAATCAGATGCGCTACGAATTCAAATACCTCGTCCCGATGGAACAGTACACGGCGTTGCGCAGCGCTTTGTTGCCTTTTCTGCGTCCCGATCCGTTTGCCGCGCTTCAACCGGGCGGACTTTATACGGTCAGGAGTCTGTACTATGATACCCCGGGCTTCGAAATGTACCATACCAAAGTGGACGGCATCGCGCACCGGATGAAGGTGCGGCTGAGGGGCTATAACCAGGGCGGCTCAAACAGTGGCGTGTTTATGGAAATCAAGCGAAAATATGAAAGCCCGATCCTGAAAAACCGATCCGAGGCTCCATTCGGGGTGGTGTTGCAATTGTTTGAGGGCAAATCCATCGATCAATTTGCCGGATTGATCCAGGATCCGGATAACGCCCGGCGCTTTTTTTACCAGATACTGAGCCGCAATATGCGCCCGGTGATCAATATTATTTATGACCGGGAACCGTTCACCGGCAGTCATTTGGACCCGGAGAACGACTTTCGACTGACCTTCGATCTCCATTTGCGCAGCGTCGCGTACCCGCGCGTGGATCAACTGTTTGAAGAAACGGGCGCCATGTTTGCCTTTCCCGGGTTCTTTATTTTGGAGGTGAAATTCAACCGGTTTTGCCCGGCCTGGGTAAAGCCCGTACTGGAAGATTTTCAGTTGAGGAAAGAGCCGGCCTCGAAATACGTAGGCGCCATCAATTCCAACAGGTTTATCAATCCGGAACGCTTCAACGATGCATTTGCAAAAGGCAGCCTCGGCGACAGGTGGCGTGCCGATCTTGCTAAACCGAACTAACAGACAACGAACAAATGTTTGCAGATTATCAAAACCTGGCAGTATTTCCCACCTCTTCGGCAGATGTGCTGGTCAATCTGTTGGTTGCGCTTGTCTGCGGGTTGGTGTTGTCCATCGTCTACCGTCTTACGTACAAAGGGCCGTCATATTCCGTGACCTTCGTCAATTCGCTCGTTCTGCTTAGCATCATTGCCTCCATTATCATCATGGTTATCGGCAATAATATCGCCCGGGCATTCGGACTGGTCGGCGCCATGTCCATTATCCGCTTTCGTACGGCTATACGGGATACCATGGACCTTGTGTTTATTTTTTTGGCACTTGCGATAGGAATGGCCTGCGGCGTTGGCCTGAACATGGTTGCGATTATTGGCACCATGATGGCGGGCCTTGTCGTCGTCGTACTCACCTTCACACATTTCGGATCGCCGAGAAGGCGGCATTTTCTGCTGCAGATCATCTACCACGCCGCCGAACAGCGGGATATGTCGCAGCCGCTCTCCCGGTTTTGCCGGAGTTTGAAACTGGTCAGCCTGAAAAATGTCGGCCTCGACGACCTCACGGAGAGTAATTACCACATTACCCTGAAAGATGCCCGCAAAGCGGAAGAAATGGTGCGCGAATTGCGGCAGACACCCGGCGTTCAGCAGGTCAACGTGTTCTTCGACGAAGACGATTACAACCCGCCCACCATGTAACTATTTCCGGGTATTTTGGGCAGTGAGAAAAAATCACAAAAAATTGTGGCGTCATCTCTCCAATTTTTTGCGGTCTCTTCCGACCTTTGCACATGGAATCGAACAATGCAACGCCAAAATTCATTGGCGAATCACTTACCTTCGACGACGTCCTGCTCGTCCCCGCTTACAGCGAAGTTTTACCAAGAGAAGTAGATATTTCTTCCCAATTCACGCGGAAGATACGTCTGAACGTGCCGGTATCGTCGGCGGCCATGGATACCGTAACCGATAAAATGCTTGCCATTGCCATCGCACGGCAGGGTGGTATCGGTATCATCCACAAAAACATGTCGATCGTCGATCAGTCCGATCAGGTACGCGCCGTAAAAAGGTCGGAGGCAGGCATGATCATCGACCCGGTGACCCTGCATGCCGACGCTACCGTAGCGGATGCGCTCGATCTCATGCGCCATTACAGCATCGGGGGCATTCCCATCACCGACAAACGCAACAAACTGGTAGGGATACTGACCAACCGCGACCTTCGTTTCGAAACCAACCGTAGTCGCCTGGTGCGCGATCTGATGACCAAAAAGAACCTTGTGACCGCCCCCCTGGGCACTACGCTTTTTCAGGCGCAGCAAATTCTCCAGCAGCGGAAAATTGAAAAACTTCCGGTGGTGGACGACGGTTTTCATCTCGTGGGACTTATTACTTACAAGGACATCATGAAAGGCGTCAATTTTCCAAATGCCTGCAAGGATCCTCTGGGCCGGCTGGTTGTCGGGGCCGCAGTGGGTGTCACGGACGATATGCTTGAACGGGTTTCCATGCTGGTAAAAGCCGGCGTGGATGTAGTTACGGTTGACACTGCACACGGCCATTCCCGCGGTGTGCTGGAAGCAGTCAGGAATCTCAAGAAAGCATACCCCGATCTTCAGGTGGTGGGCGGCAACGTGGCCACCGGCGAGGGCGCCAAAGCGCTCGTCGATGCCGGCGTCGACGGCGTGAAGGTGGGCGTTGGTCCGGGGAGCATATGCACGACGCGCGTCGTGGCAGGGGTAGGTGTGGCTCAGTTATCGGCCATTTACAACGCCGCAACGGCTATCAAGGGCTCGGGAGTTCCGATAATCGGCGACGGTGGCATCAGGTACACCGGTGATATCGTAAAAGCGCTGGCCGCCGGAGCAGGTTCTATCATGGCAGGTTCGCTGTTTGCCGGCGTGGAAGAAGCACCCGGCGAAACGATCATTTTCGACGGGCGGAAATTCAAGACATATCGCGGCATGGGCAGTCTCGGCGCCATGCAACAGGGTTCGAAAGACCGCTATTTTCAGGATGTGGAAGACGATATCAGAAAACTGGTCCCGGAAGGAATCGAAGGGCGTGTGCCGTTTAAAGGCAGCGTAGCAGAAGTTATGACCCAATACGTCGGCGGCCTCCGGGCGGGGATGGGCTATTGCGGTGCGCGTACGATCCATGATTTGCAGACAAAAGCCCAGTTTGTCAGGATTACCAATGCCGGTATGATCGAAAGCCATCCGCACAACATTGCCATAACCAAGGAATCGCCGAATTACAGCCGGCATTGACCGTAAAGAGATGAGTGATGAGCGATGAACGATGAGTGGATCAGTTATGGATCGATATTCGGGCTGCTCCGTCTTTTTTTTGCGACACCTTGTCCAGCGGGAGATGGAGTAAGATTTCGTTTTTCAAGGCTTCCACAAGTCGTTGTTTCACGAGGTGACGGTGCGTAACGAGGCTCACCTCCCGGACGGGTTCCGGATGGGCAAAACGCTTCACTTTGAGCATCTGTTCGTCCGTGAGGTAACCTGTTGCCAATTCCGGAAGGATCGTTATGCCGTTTTGGGCATCCACCAGCCGCTTCAGGGTTTCAAGGCTGCCTGCCTCGTATTCGACCGAAAGCCGGTCTTTTTGCCGGAGTTCGCAAATGTTCATGATCTGAGACCGGAAGCAATGACCTTCTTCCAGCAGCCACAAGTGATTGGGGTCAATATCCTCGGGCAGTAAAAACTCCTTCCGGTAATCGTAACCGGAGTATACCACAAACGCTTCATAGAAAAGCGGATCTTCCCGGAGTGTGTTTTCCTGTAAGGGCGTAACCAGTATGGCAACATCCAGCAGCCCTTTTTGCAGGAATTCTATGAGCGAGGAAGTCGTACGTTCCGTGATTTTCAGCCGTATTTCGGGGTGTGTGTCCATAAATGACTGTAAAAACAGCGGAAGGAGGTAGGGCGAAAGGGTAGGTATGAGGCCGAGCCGCAGATCGCCGCTCAGGCTGTTTTCCTCTTCCTTTGCAATTTCGCGAAAACGCGCGGCTTCCCGCACTACAACGCGCGCCTGTGCAATCAGTGCCTCACCCGCATGCGTAGGTACAACGGGCT
>JAKOXM010000131.1 GCA_029781095.1 Bacteroidota bacterium | reverse complement strand
CGACGGAATAGAGCCCGTCCTGAAAGATATCAACCTGAAAATCGGCGCCGGAGAGCGCGTGGCCGTCGCCGGTTATGACGGTTCCGGGAAAAGCACACTGATGCAGGTCATTACCGCCGTGAAGCGCGGTTACAAAGGGTCGCTTTATTTCAACGGCCTGCCCAAAACCAATATCAACCTGCGCAGTTTGCGGGAGCATATCGGTGATCTGTCTTCCCAGGAAGACGTTTTTAAAGGCACGATCCGGGAAAACATTTCATTGGGCAGCGATCAGATCTCATTGAAACGCGTGCTTCAGGTGGCCGAAGAGGTAGGCCTGAACGAGTTCATCCGCCAATCGCCACAAGGACTTGACACCGAATTGTTGCCCGGCGGGAAAAACATACCGCGCAATATCGTTACCAAAATCCTGATTGCGCGGGCCATCGCTCCCGGCCCCAAATTACTTGCACTGGAAGAGCCCCAGGGCAATCTCAGCCATGCGGACAGGCTCAGGCTCATTCAGTTGCTCACAGGTAAACAGTCGCCCTGGACTCTGGTGTGCGTCACGACCGACCACTTGCTGGCCGCAGCCTGCGACCGTGTCATTGTCCTGCGGAACGGCCGGATCGTATTTGACGGCCCCTTCCACGAAATACGGCAAACGGAACACTACGAGCGTTTATTCCGTACCCCCGAAGATGCCGGAGACCCGTTAAAAAAGGAAAACATTTAACCCCGTATCAAGATTTCCAAGAGATTATGCTGAATATTTCCGACAACATCGTTCACTGCGAAAAAGACCTGAACGGACTGAATGCGCCCGCCAAAACAAGGCTCCCGGACTGGCATCCGTCTTTCCGCAGGCTCATGCTGGTATTGCTGGGCCTCTTTACCCTGTTTATGTTTCTGCCCTGGACGCAGACCGTACACGCCGACGGTAAAGTGACGACGCTCCGACCAGAACAGCGTCCGCAAACGATACATGCCACCATATCGGGGCGTATCGAACACTGGTACATAACGGAAGGGCAAGCCGTGCGAAAAGGCGATACCATCGTTTATCTGTCAGAAGTAAAATCAGATTACTTCGATCCCAACCTTGTCAATCGCGTGGGCAACCAGGTGGAAGCCAAACAAGGCGCCATCGAATCATATTCCGGAAAAGTAGGCGCGCTGGAACAACAAATGGAGGCTATGCGCCGGGAATTGGGCAACAAGATCAGCCAGATACAAAACAAAATCGCCCAGGGAAAACTCAAAGTAGAAAGCGACAGCATTAAAATAAGGCAGGCAAAAATCGACCTGCAAGTGGCCCGGCGCCAGTACGACGGCGCCAAAGCCCTTTACGACAAGGGTATAAAATCACTTACAGAACTGGAAGAAAAAAGGTTGAAAGTCCAGGAGACGGAAACCAAACTGGTAGCCGCGCAGAACAATTTCGAATCCAGCCTTCAGGATCTCGGCATCTATACAACCGAATTGCGCCTCACCCAAAACGAATATGACAACAAAATTGCCAAAACGCAAAGCGACAGGTTCAGCACCTTGTCGGACAAGTACGACGCCCAGGCATCGGTAAACAAACTCGAAATCGAACGGGAAAACTATGCCCGGCGAACGTCTTTTTACTACATTACTGCTCCGCAGGACGGCTATATCGTGAAAGCCATCAAACCCGGCATCGGCGAAATCATCAAGGAAGGCGATCCGGTTGTAAGCATCCAGCCGTCTGATTATCAGTTGGCTGTGGAAATGTACGTGAAGCCCATCGATCTTCCGCTGATAGAGCCCGGCAGAAAAGTGCGGTTTGTATTCGACGGCTGGCCTGCATTTTTCTTCAGCGGCTGGCCGGGGGTTTCTACCGGCACCTTCGGTGGCCATGTGGTCGCCATCGACCGCAACATCAGCGCAAACGGAAAATTCAGGATGCTCGTTGCGCCCGACAAGCAGGACGAGCCCTGGCCTTCAGCGCTTCAGGTAGGCGGCGGCGCACGCGGCATAGCATTGCTCAACAACGTGCTGCTTGGCTATGAAATATGGCGGATCATCAACGGGTTTCCACCCGACCTGTATCGCGACGTGAATGAATCCGGCAACAAATCCGGGAAGAAAGAAAGCGGCATGTTGTTGAAATCGCATTTAAAAGCAGAGAATAATACGCCCGGAAGCCATGAATCCCCCAAGCAATATATTGAAAATGAATTATTTGTCACTTAAAATATCCTTGCTGTTTCTTTTTCAGGCTTGCTGTCTGACAGCACAGCCGGAAGGGACGGCGTCCACTCCCCCACTCGACTGGCCCGCTTTCCGGCGGCAGGTGCTCGAAAACCACCCTGTGGCAAAACAGGCGGATTTGTATCGCGAGTCCGCCGCAGCGACGCTTCTGCGCGCCCGGGGCGGCTTCGATCCCAAGGCTTATGCCGACTATTCGGCAAAAAATTTCAATAAAAAGAATTACTTCCAATACACCGAGACCGGGCTGAAATGGCCATTGTGGCTGGGCCTGGAGCTCAAGGGCGCCTATAATTACGCCACAGGCGATTTCCTGAATCCGGAGACCAGGTTACCTTCGAACGGACAGGCCTCTTTCGGATTTAACTGGACACTAGGACAGGGATTGTTTATCGATGAGCGCAGGGCCGCCATACGGCAGGCGCAAATCGGTATTCAGCAGGGAGATGCGGAACGTGCGGCGGCTTTGAACGATCTCCTGCTCGAAGCGGCAAAATCTTACTGGAACTGGGCGGTGGCAGAAAATCAACTGACCATTTTTGATGAAGCCCTGCGACAGGCAATTATCCGGAACGACGCTATACGAGAAAGTTTTTTCCAGGGCGACAAGCCCGCTATCGATACGCTCGAATCTTTTATCCAGGTGCAAAACAGGATGCTGGACGTCAACTTTGCGCGAACCGAGTGGCAAAACACCATGCTCGCCTTGCGTAATTTTTACTGGGAGCCTGACAACCAACCCGTTGCAGCGGAAAAAGCGTTACGCGCACCGGCGCTTTTATCCGAAACGCCGGTTTTGGCAAAGCCGGAATACAGCCTTGATTTGCAGCAGCAGGCGCAATCGCAGCACCCGGAAGTTCGGATGTACGAGGCCAAATTGCGCAGCCTGGAGGTGGAACGGCGCCTTAAAAATGAAAAACGAAAGCCCGTGCTTGATCTTAACTACAGTCTGCTGGGCGCCGGCTGGCAGTTTTTCCCGACTGACAGCCCCAACGGGGCGGGTGTTTTGGCGGGCGACATAAAATGGGGACTCAACTTCAGTTACCCCATACGAAACCGCAAGGCACGGGGCGATCTTCAGATCACCGGGGTCAAACTGGCGCAAACGGAGTACGAATTGCGCCTCAAACGCGAAGTTATCGGGAATAAAATACGGCAATACAGCAACGATCTGGACAATCTTGCCAATCAGATCGCCTTGTATCGCGGCATAGTGCAGAATTACCGGCAATTACTGGATGCAGAAAACGAAAAACTCCGCTTTGGTGAAAGCTCTGTATTCCTGATCAACACACGCGAACAACGCTGGCTCGACGCACAGATCAAATACCTGAAACTGCTCGGCGAGTATAGAAAAACCGAGGCCGGTTTGCTCTGGTCGGCAGGAAAACTGACGGACTGAACAAAAGTTGAGGGGGTTAAGAAGAGTTGTGAGGCGATAAACCTTTGTCAACTCTCCTCAACCCCCTCAATCAAACTTCTTGTATTTTGCTTGCTCAGACTTTGCCGCCCGTCAGTTCATCCTGCAATTTCTTGAGCGCATCCCAGTTACTCTTGTCGGCAAGTCCCGCCTGTGCGGGCCAGGTGCTCGGGTCGTGGATGTTAAAGTGCGGGCCGCCGCCTTCGAGGATTTCCTTGAGTTTTTCCGGCGTGGTTTCCGACAGCTTTTTCCAGGAATTAATACCTGCCTTCATCAAAAGGTCGGCGATTTTCGGGCCGATGCCTTCCACTATTTTCAGGTCGTTCGATTTATATTTGGTACCCGCGAATGTGATGGTCGTGGGTTTTCCGCCTCCGGCGAGTTGCTCGCGCAAGGCATTGCGCTCGCTCTCTGCCATCATCAGGCTGTCTTTTACTTTGTAAAGCTGGGCATTTTTAGCTTCGAGCTCGGCCTCGAGCTGGGTCTGCTTCACGCGCAATTCGGTGAGGTCGGTGCTCAGCGATGCGTTGGAAGATGTAAGAGAGGCAACGCTGGCATGCAACTCGGATATTTTATAATAAGCCCGGGCTGCCAGCCAGCCCAGCAGGAACGGGATCAGGCAAAGGGCAAGGGCAACCGGAAGGTTTCCCATAAAAGAACATTCGAGAAAGATATATGAAAAAAGCATGGCTTAAGTTTGTTTGAATGTTTAACGGTTGACGGTGATTACCACACGCCGGTTTTGCCGGCGGCCTTCTTCGGTTTTGTTGTCGGCTACCGGGTTGGCTTCCCCTTGTGAGGAAGTGGCGATTCGGTTGGCGGCAATGCCGTTGCTCCTGAGAATGGCGGCGACCGATTTGGCGCGCGCAAGGCCAAGCGCCTTGTTTTCCTCGTCCGTGCCCACATCGTCCGTGTAGCCAACCACGTTGAATGTTGTATTCAAAGTCTTGTGTTTGACGCACAGTTCTTTCAGGTAAGCATCCACTTTCGGGTCGTGGTCTTTTTCCGTCGAATTAAAGGGGAAAAGCAAAATAACGTCCTGGTCGGACTCGATAATAGCGCTGTCCTCGTTTTTCAGCACCATTTTAGACCAGGAAAAGCTTGCAGAAGCCATTGGATCGCTCGTTTCCGTAAGGCTGTCGCTCACCATTTTGGCGGCAAGGCGGGTACGGTTGGCGGGTAGTTCGGGAGCCAGCATGTCGCGGATAGCGGCAGCGCGGGCAAGAGCGAGTTGTTCGCCATTGGTTTCACCGGTACGATAAAAACCAGTAATGGTGAGGGTGTCGCCCTGGCCGCCTTTTGCCAGCATCGCCTTTTTCCATGCGCCGAATTGATCGTCGGGCACAGGTTTGTCGGCGTTCCAGCGGAACAAGGGAGTTCCGTCGGTTTGTTTGGCGGCCGCCGCCGTGGTTTCGCCGCAACAATTCCGGATCTGATAATTGTTCCAGAAATTGGCGCACCACACGCAATACCCAAGGAAGAGCAAAGCGATAAGCCAGAGTGGAAGTTTCATGTGTGAGATGATTTAACGTTTTTTCGATGTTTCGTTTCGGCAAATGTCTGAAATGAAAAATCAAAATCTACACATTTTTACAAAAACTTCACACTTGTGCTGTCAAATAATCATGCAGGTAATCAAATTGTTGGGTAAGGCCTCCGTCTTCTGTGACCATCCCTCTCCGGATGACCGTGCTGCCGCTTCCTTTGAGCAGTTCGGGCAGTATCCGCTCCAGCAACTGCCGTCCGAAAAAAGCCGATGCATCGCGCGGCAACTCGGAAGGCAGGTTGTCGATGGCCATCACATCGACTGCGTTCGAATGAAACGGAGGTGTCTCCAGGCCCGTTTGAGGATCAAACCCGTACACGGGGTCGGCGATCTTGCTCGCCCGGATCGTGCAGGGCACCGAGGAGTCCGGCATGATGTCGCAGGTGATATCGGCGATCACGGCTATCCTGAAGTCGGCGCCCTGCATTTCCTCCCGGCTGAAAAACACCGGCGACTTTTTGTCGTAGAAAATCCCGTTGATAAAAATATCGGCGCGGCGATAGTAAGGTGCGAACGCACTCGCATAGGCATCGCCATGGGCATAAAAATGTTGTTTGTCAAAAGCCTGCCCGTCGCGGCGCGCCACGTAATCGGCAGCGTGTATCTGGGTGAATACCGCATAAGGAAACTCCTTGTTCAGAAAATCTTCAGGAGACACTTTCCGGATACCGATATCGCTCAGGTTTTTTGCAGCGCCCGACGCTACGCGTCCGCCGCCCGTCAATACAATGCGCAAGGGCGGCAGGCGGAGTTTTTCATATATAGCCAGCACTTCTGCGTAATCGTGGCTTTCGCACAGGCGCGGCAGCGAAAACTGCCCCGTACGGCGCCCCCAGGTCCAGAGCGCATTGTGCGCGCCAACGATACCTGCGTAAAAACCGAATGCGATAAGCCGTTCGCCCCGTTCGTTCGTCAGCGCCTCGTAATCGATCAGGCGGATCTTTTTTTCCACGATGGCCCGCAGCAGGCGGCGGTTGTGCGGCTGCTTTTTCATGGTATGGGAAAAAAACAGATAGGTTTTCTCCGGCATGAGCTGATCGATGGGCACTTCCTTGACACCCAGCAGCACATCGCAATCGCGCAGGTCTTCCTGGAGCGGCACGCCGTGCGCCCTGTATTCTTCGTCCCTGAAACAGCGGACGGGGGACGGTTGTACGACGATGCGCAGCGGCAATTCGACCATGGCTTCGGCACATTGTTCGGGCGTGAGTGGTGCACGCGCATCGGGAGGCACTTTTCCCTCCCGGATAACTCCAATTTTGATCATATTCCTCTCAATCATCCGAAACGGCGGCGTGGCAAGCCCTGTTTGTTACAAAAGGAGTTGCTCTCCGGTTCCGGACTGCAATTTGGTTAGGTAAGATATTTACGGTGCGAAGGTATCCCTTTGGCCCGATCGGAAAGGTTAAGAATGGCAGTGACCGGCGAAAATTTTCACGTCTACAACATGCAAAAAAGACAAAAACGCCTTTGAACTTTTAATGCGCGTATTTAGTTTACCTTTGCACCAGTTCATTGAATACGGGGCCGCCTGACGCACATCGAACCGCGTCCCCGATCGCTCCAACAAACTGCACTTTAAAAATATATGGGGCTGCCTGGTATTGACGGGTAAGTGTAGTCGTTACGTAAGCATGCCGGAGCATGGTTGGTTACTCCGTAAAAAATAATGACCGAACAACAACTGGCAACTATCAGTATGCCATGGCTGCCTAATTCAAGCGAGTTAGAAAGCCTTTGTGCCGTGTGAGGGCCACGCCCAGCGTCCCCTCTTCGCCTTGATGCCTGCTACACAGGCCACCGCGCATCAAAAAAAAGCAGGATTGCCCGACGGGATGTCTCGACCGAAGGGTGAAATCAAGAGGATAAGGTGCGGATGTGTCGGTCTCTGAACCAACCCGCACTCGAAAAATCAATCAGAAACTAAGCATGTAGAAGGCGTTTCGGCGCTTAGTCCGGACGCGGGTTCGACTCCCGCCAGCTCCACAATCCATTGTTTCGGGTTAGTTTAGGTTAGTTTCTATTTGTTGATTATCAATTAATTAAGAAAATTGGAAACACTAAACTAACCCAAATAACACCAACCGGGAGTAAAAAAAGTTACACCACTTTTTACACCACCAATAAAAAGGCTTACTTTTGTAGTGACGGTAAACAGCTCACTAACTGCAAAAGAATGACCTATGCGCAAACCTCGCTTCGCGCCGAAGCCTGATACCCGGTTTCCACATTTCCAGATTTATTTACAGTACACCTACTCGAAAGGGAAACTACTTCGATACTATACCGGCGTGACCGTACCAACAGAGTTTTGGGACAAAGAAAAAGAGCGGGCAAAGCAAGACCGTAAGTTTCCGGCATACGCTGAAATCAACGCGCAACTTAACCGGATCGAAACCGAAGCCGAACAAATTGCACTTCGCAATCAGTACAACAAATCCGGCCTCACCAACGAAATTTTCAAAAAAGAACTGGATGCCTTTTTGGGTAAACGGGAAGTCGTTGATGAAAGCACGACCTTCTTTCGCTATTTCAAGCGGTTTATTGAGGAACGAGCGGGCAATCCCAACTACTCAAAGGGCAGCATCAAAGTTTACGTTTCCACTTACAACCACCTGAAAGCGTATGCCGACAGTGTGTTACGGCGCGACCTTTCGTTTGCAGATTTCAACCATGCCTTTTTCAGTAATTTTTCCAATCACCTTTTTGGCAAAGGTTTCGGGAACAACTACGTCCACAAATTAACGTCCACGCTCAAAACCATTTTGAGAGAATCCGACCGCCGGGAAGTAGCACCCGAATTGAAAGTGCGGGACGGTTGGTTGGTGGCGAGACGGGAAGAACCGCCTGCCATTTATTTGACCGAAGATGACCTTGCCCGGTTGTTCCATGTTGACCTTTCCGGCAACCCGCGTCTTTGCCGCGTCCGTGACTTGTTCCTGATTGGGTGTTACACGGGTTTGCGGTTTTCGGACTTTACCGAATTGCAGCCGGGCAACTTCAAAAAGACTGCCGAAGGCAAAGAATTTATCGAAATGATGACCCGAAAAACGGGCATAAAAGTTACGATCCCGGTAAAATCCGAACTCCGGGAAATTCTTGCCGCCTACGACTACAAACCGCCGAAGGCGATTTCCAACCAAAATTTCAACGAGTATTTGAAGGAGGTAGGCGAATTGGCCGGACTGATTGAGCCGACCATGTTAACCCGTTTCCGCAATGGCAAACGTATTGACCAAACCTTTCCAAAATACGAACTGATGACCACGCACACGGCGCGGCGGTCATTCGCAACGAACGCCTACAAAGCGGGCGTACCTGTCAAATACATTATGTCCGTGACCGGCCACAAAACGGAAAGGGAGTTTTACAAATATGTCCGTATCCGCCCCGATGAACACGCGCTGCTCGTTTCTGACAATCCATTTTTCAAATAACTAAACATGGTGACGCTATGGTTATCGAAGAAAAAAAATACACCGAACAGGAATATGATGGTTTGGTCGAAGGACTGCTGCAAAGCCCTAACCTTGATGAAGAACTGCAACATCATCGCCAATCCGTTTTGTTATCAAATCCAAAGTTCTACCTGATGCTATTCCGCG
>JAKOXM010000118.1 GCA_029781095.1 Bacteroidota bacterium | reverse complement strand
ATTGATGCCGTCACCGGCCATCGCTACCACTTTGCCCTGCTGCCGAAGCGCCTGTACGAAAGCCTCTTTGTCGGCGGGCAACATTTCCGCTCGAAACTCGTCGATGCCTGCCTGCGCAGCCACGGCTGCCGCCGTTCGGCGGTTATCGCCGGTGAGCAGGAAGACCTCCAGTCCCATGTCGCGCATGTTTCGGATTGCCTGCGCAGAGGAAGGTTTTATCGGGTCGGCAATGGCTGCCACAGCAAGCACCTCCTGTTCATTCGCAAAATAGATGACCGTTTTGGCCTCATTTTCCCAGATTCCTGCCTGCTTTTCCAGCATTTCCGGCGCGGCAAGACCGTTTTCCAGCATGAACGCCCGGTTGCCGGCAAACACCCGCCGGCCCCGGTACCCGGCTGCGATGCCTTTCCCGGTTATGCTCTCCACACGATCGAGGATTACCGGCCTTGCCTTGCCTTCGAGGTAACTGACAATGGCTTCTGCCAGCGGGTGCTCGGAGTTTTTTTCAAGGCTGTAAAACACCCCTTGCCATTCGGCTGCATCACTGTTCTTTGACCAGAGCAGGCTTTCCAGAACGGGTTTTCCGACCGTGATGGTGCCGGTTTTGTCCAACACGACGGCCTGAACGCGGTGGGCCAGTTCGAGACTTTCAGCGTCTTTGATCAGGATGCCCTGCTCGGCGCCTTTGCCTACGCCGACCATGATAGCCGTGGGGGTTGCCAGTCCGAGGGCGCAGGGGCATGCAATGACCAGCACAGTGACCATCGCAAGCAATCCCTGCGTCAGGCCGTTTTCGCCGCCCAGCATCCACCAGGCCACAAAAGCGGTCAGCGCAACGGCCATCACCACGGGTACAAAAACCGCAGCGATTCGGTCCACCAGTTTTTGCACCGGCGCTTTGGAGCCCTGGGCCTCCTGTACCATGCGGATGATCTGTGCCAGCAAGGTGTCGCCGCCGACTTTTTCTGCCTTAAACCGGAAACTGCCTTTCTGGTTGATAGTGCCCGCCAGCACCCGGTCGCCGCTTTCCTTTTGCACCGGAACCGGCTCACCGCTGAGCATGCTCTCGTCCACAAAAGAGTGGCCGGATAGCAGCCTGCCGTCTACCGGCACTTTTTCGCCGGGCCTGACCAGCAGCACGTCGCCGATTCTGACCTGCGCAACAGGAACCTCCGCTGTATCGCCGCCTTCACGGACGAGCGTGACTGTTTTCGACTGCAAACCCATCAGTTTTTTGATGGCCGAAGAAGTATTTGCTTTTGCGCGTTCTTCCAGCAATTTGCCCAGAAGGATGAAGGCAATAACGACGCCCGCAGCCTCGAAATAAACGTGGGCGTGCAAGCCCCGGCGGTGCCAGAATTCCGGAAAAAGCGTATTGAATACGCTGAAAAGATAGGCGACACCGGTGCTCAGAGCCACCAGCGTGTCCATATTGGCAGAGCCGTGTCGGGCCTGCTTCCAGGCATTCACGAAAAAGGAACGCCCCAGCCACAGGACAACCGGGGTTGACAAGGCCCACAGTACGTATTCAATCCCGGGCAGGTTCATAAAAAACATACCCAGCACCGCAAGAGGCACGGACAGCGCCACTGCCCAAATGGTACGGCGGCGCAGTTCGGTGTAGTGGTCTCGTTGCATGTTCTCTACCGCTTTCGTCATTTCAGGGCTTTCATCCACGATCAGCCCGTAGCCGGTGGCCTGGAGCGCCTGTTGCATGGCGGCGGGCGAGATGACGGCCGGCTGGTATTCGACCCGGACCGTTTGAGTGGCAAAATTCACGGAAGCGGAACTTACTCCGGGCTGCTGGGACAGGACTGATTCGACGCTCACTGCGCAAGCCGCGCAACTCATATCGGTCACGGGAAATTGTTTGCTTATGACCGCCCCGTTTTTCATATCCTTTTTCATCGTTTCAGCAGATTTTGAATTTTTGTTTTCATGCCCAACTTCCCGCCGTCGATTTGTGCGCATGATATACAACAGATAGGCATATCTGTCGGAAGTTAGTGCCCGGAACGGACGTGGAAGTTTGTTGAGCAAGACCTCGCCGCGAGAGTAATACAAAGGTTCGCCCATATCGCCGCTTCGCTGTTACGATTTGTTGGA
>JAKOXM010000080.1 GCA_029781095.1 Bacteroidota bacterium | reverse complement strand
AATCAATCCCGACAATCCAACAATGAAACAATAAATCAATGAAACAATGGAACTCCACACCCTCATCAACACGGTCTATCTGCTTTCAGCCGTCACCTTTGTGCTGGGTTTCAAACTGATGCAATATCCGGCGACTGTCCGGCAGGGCAATGTCATTTCTGCGGTCGGTATGGCTGCTGCGGTCATCGTCACGCTGATGGATGCACGCGTGGAACGCTATGAATATATTCTGACGGGTCTTGTAGCAGGTACTGCAGCCGGATTGTACGCCGTGTCGCGAGCGCCACTGAGCGGACTGCCGCGCCTGACGGGCTTGTTCAACGGACTCGGCGGACTGGCGAGCGGACTTGTGGCATGGTCGGAGTTTCACGCGCACCCGGCCGGTCAGGGCCTGTTCGGCGGCCTGCTGCTGTGGTTGTGTGCGGTTTTGGGGTATCTCGCTTTTTCCGGTTCGGCGATCGCGTGGGCAAGAACACAGGCATGGCACATGAGCGGGGACCCGGTTCGTTTTTCATGGCTGCATTAGTTGGCCAAAGCTGTTTTGCTGCTTGTTGTCGTCACGGGGATCATGTTTTTTCGGGAGACCGTTGCCCCAGGCGCGTATCGTTATTTCGCCCTGTTTTCCCTGCTGGCGCTCCTGCTGGGCGCATTGATCGTTTTGCCGCTCGATAGCGCCGGCATCCCTGCCGCCAATTATATGCTCAACGGATACGCGGGTTTGGCCGCCTGCTCCGCCGGTTTTATTTTTCAAAACATGTTGCTTGTTGGGGCAGGCGCACTTGTGGCGGCAAGCAGTTTCAGGCTAATGCTGGTCATGTGCAAGGCGGGCGGAGGTTCCGTTGTTGCAATATTGGCCGGCAGTTTCCAGGCGCCTTCGGGCTCCAAATGATGAGACTTTCGGCATGCACATAAATATGATTGACATTATTGTTGGTTTTTATTGATAACCAATTAGTTATATTTTGTTGCAAGCTGCGAATTCTTTTATCGGCATGGCCCCTGATTTGAGTTGATTATTCATCAGATGACTACAGTCATCTGATGAACAGGCGAGCGGCGGCCTGATAGCCTCCCGCCGCAGCAAATCTGTTTTCTGACGGTCATTTTTCTTTGGTCAGAAAGAGCATTTGCTCCATGCCGCCTTTTTTCATCTGGATTTTGAGCGTGTCGTCCGACAAATAAAAAACCTTGAGGGTGTGCTCCCTGGGCGGCGTGACGGTGGTGTCCGTCATAAAAAGATAATATCCCGATGCACGGAACGGCCCCGCTTCCTGATAAAAACCTGCCGAACGGAATACGTACTGGTTGTTGTCGGTGAAAACAAGCCTGACAGAATCCAGCGGCGCGTGAACCGACTGTCCTGCCTCGTACAGTCCAACCGCATGCCAGCGACCCGGCAGCAGGCTGTTGTCCAGAGAGCAACCGGCCGCCGTCAGCGCCGGGAAGAGTAAAAACCATAACTTTTTCATTGACCCATCGTTTGATACGCGTAAAGTTTTGAAAAAATCCGCCGTAAAATTGACCGGTCCAAATTTTTCAAAATCTTTGCCGTATCGCAATGGTCTTTCTGCAGTTTTGCCGCAGCCGGCCCGGTTTTTAATTCAAACACTTACTTATGCTGAAAACCCGAATCATTTTTCCTGTTTTGTTGTGCTGCGTGGCGACAGCTTGTGTAAAACCCAAAGTTTACCGCTCGGAGGTGGCGACGCGCCAGGGCGCTGAAAATCGCGAGAAAGTACTCGTTAAAGAATTGCTCGACCGTAAAAAGGAAACGGCGGACCTTATTCAGAAGGTCGGGGACCTGAACCGGCTCATTGGCAACCAGGAAGAAAGCATCAGGAGCCTGACAGAGGAACTGACAGCGCGTACCCAGCAAATGGGAGAATCGTCCAGCAAACTCGCAACTGAAAAATCGGCGCTTGAAAAGGAACTGGCCGCCAAAAATGCCACGCTCGCTCAGCGAAACAAGATTCTGGAAAGCGTCCGAAACGCACAAACGGAGCGAAAAAAAGCGCTCACGGACCTACAGACCGCACTCGCGCAGAGCTATTCCAAGCAGCAGGACGTGACTTTTACCTTGGCGGACGACCGGCTGGTGATGTCCCTGCCCGATAAAATTCTTTTCGATCCAAAAGGAATGACCGATATCAGCGCTTCCGGAAAGGCCCTGCTGTCGCCACTGGCACAAATACTGAGCAGCACGCCCGAACTCGATATCGATGTGTTGAGCCACACCGACAACATGCTGCCCAAGGATAAATCGCTCCAGGATACCTGGGACTGGAGCCTGCGCCGCGCCACAAACGTGGTACGGATGCTCATCCTCGATTTCAACGTCAATGCCAATCAGTTGACGCCGGTCGCAAAAGGCGAATATTACCCGCTTACCTCGAACGCTACGCCCGAGGGCCGGCAGAAAAACCGGCGCACCGAAATCGTGCTGTATCCGGTGGTGCCTGCGATCCCGGGATTGGACTGAGGGACCATTCTTGCCGGAAGATTAAATTATCGTAAAGTTTTGTGCCGGCGCAGCTACCGAACAACTTCGCGCTCCAACTTTGATCTTCCAATTCTATGAAGGCCGGAGAACGCATCATCCCATTTTCCAAAAAAGACAAACGACGTCTCAGGCGCCTGCTTTGGCGGCATTTGGCAGTTTACAGCGCCTTTTTGGCTATTATGTTGCTTCTGATCCTGCTTTCCCACGCAATGGATCAACAGCGCTATTATAAAATGCTGGCGACAGGTTTTCTCGTCTTTTTTGCCGTTCTCGTCGTGTTGAATCCCTTCAAAAAGCGGTTTCGCACCATTGTACGGATTGGCCGCGATCTTTTGAACGGCAAAAAAAGGGTGATTTATGGTGTCGTCGAAAAGGCCTCTTTCCGGGAAGATTCGTCTGCAGATTTGCCGGAACAGATTTACGATATCGGGCCCTACCGCTTCGAATTGGGCCAATTGTCGCCGCTTCTTAAACGGTTCAAAGAGGTGATGCCCGGCCAGACGGTCGAGGTGCACCAGTGCCTGCACTCCGGCTATATTTTGAAACTGGAGGTGTTGCCGGAATAAAAGCGCGCCCTCCCGGACACGGGAAGACGCGCATGAAGGGCGAACAAAATTCAAATCATGCCTCGTCGCTTTCCTCTCCCGAGGCGTCTTCTTCCGTTTCGGTTTCTTCTTCTTTGTCATCTTCCGTCTCTTCCTCGTTTTCGTCTTCCGGTTCTTCACCGGACTCATCTGCCCGGTTTTCAGGGTTTTCGTCTGTGGTCAGTGCGATGACCGTTTCAAGGTCGGCTTGTTCTTCGAATTGCATGGCTGGCTGTTTTTATTGGTTGAATGAATGAACGAACCCTGCAAAAGAAGCGGAAAAGCGATTGCGATGTGCTTTGAAAGGGGTTAAGTCATTTTTAAATAAAACGGCGTTAATTCACGTGAAATTAACTTCAGTACCGGAT
>JAKOXM010000075.1 GCA_029781095.1 Bacteroidota bacterium | reverse complement strand
CCCACCCAGGCAAGGTTGCTCAGGGCGTTAAGATCGGTAATCTGGAAGCAGCCGCTAACGGACATGTCGCCCGGCACCGTATCCAGGCTTTCCAGACCGTGCAAGTTGAGGAGCCCATTGTTGCCGGTGATGTATATGCCCTGACCCCATGAACTGATGTTGGCCAGACCTGCCACATCGGTGATCAGCGGGTCCTGTTCGATGGTCAGATCGCCGCCGAGCGTCGTCAGGCCCGAAAGACCGTTGATATCCAGCAAAGCGGGCAGGTTTGTCACCGTGAGTTTGCCGCCAACCTTGTGCAGGCCGGAAAGGCCTGTTAAAGTGGTCATGGCATTGTTCTGGCTGATCTCGAAGTCGCCGGTTACCAGCGCCAGGTTTTCGAGGCCGCTCATGTCCGTCAGTGCGGCATTGTTCAGAATATGCAACTCGCCTGCGCTGGAAAGCGCGTTCAAGCCGCTCAGGTCAGCCAGAACATTATTGGTGTTCACCGACACGTTGCCGCTGACAGCAGTCAGGTTATTCAGGCCGGCCAGGCTGGTTAGCGCGGCATTTCCTTCAATGATCGCGTCGCCATTCAGCATCGTTATGCTTTCCAGACCGTGCAGGTCGGCCAGCACGGGATTATCCGATACCGATATGCCCTGGACGGAAGCGATGTTATCGAGGCCGCCCAGGTGGGTCAGCGCTATATTTTGGCTGATGTCGATTTTTCCCCCGATGGCGGTGAGTTGGGACAGCCCGGCGAAGGATTCCAGTTTTCCGTCTTGCCGGAAAACGAGGTCGCCGCCCACAGAAGTGACACTTTCGAGGCCGGTCAAATCGGTCAGCATCGGGCTGCCGTACATCCGGATATCCCCGCCGATGGTCTTCAGGCTTTTCAGTCCGTTGAAACCGGTGAACTGGGCGTTCGAGAGCCAGAACGCCTGCCCGATGAATTGCAGGCTGTCGAGGCCGTGCAGGTCCAGCGATGCCGATGTGCTTCCGAAATAAAGGCTCCCGTTGATGGCGGTCAGACCGAGCAGGGAGTCGAGGTTGGAGATAAAGCCGTTACCGATTGAAACGTCCCCTTCGATGACTTTGCACCCGGGATAATCGGTTCTGAAATGGTCGACTTCATCCTGGTACTGGAAAGAAATGCCGTTCGGCAAACAGGATTGTCCTTGTGCTGAAAAATAAGAAAGCAGCACAGCGAGGGTGGTCAAAAAGGTCGTTTTCATTGGTCGTTTAATTTGGGGTTGAAATTAATTAACGGGAAGCATTTGATTCGGGGAAAAATAGATGGAACGGGCAGGCGGGTAACTTCAGTCGTAATATACACGGGTCCCTCCCTCCCCGCTCGCTTCGCTGCAGCGCTTCGCTTCCTTTTTGCTCACAGGAATGCCGGGATAAGCAAACCAACTGACTATAAAGGACGGACGAGGCGGAAGCCGAAATTGTAGTTCCGATACCCCGGCGCGAAGCTGCCGCGAAGGGCGGCGCGGCAAAACTGCGCGTAGTTGAACCAACCGCCGCCGCGAAACACGCGGTAGTCGCCCTGTTCCTGGCCGACGGGATCATTCACTGTTCCTCCTTGTTTACATTTTTCATAATAATCTTTGCCATACCAATCGCTGCACCATTCAAACACATTCCCGTGCATATCGTACAGTCCCCAGGGATTCGGTGGGTAACTTCCTACAGGAGTTGTTTTGTTCAAAAAACGGCCTTTTGGGTTGTCTGAATACGGG
>JAKOXM010000060.1 GCA_029781095.1 Bacteroidota bacterium | reverse complement strand
CCTTTTACCACGCCTGCGATGAGGCGTTTCATGTGCGGCGTATCCGGCACGCCAAACCGGAGGCTGTTCAGGGAAGCGATGGGCCTCGCGCCCATGGTAAATATATCGCGGTGAATGCCGCCAACCCCGGTTGCCGCGCCCTGGTAAGGTTCGATGGCGGAGGGGTGGTTGTGGCTTTCGATCTTGAAGGCGCAGCCGAGCCCGTCGCCGATGTCGACCAGACCGGCATTTTCTTCACCGGCGCCTACGAGCAGGCGTTTGCCGCTGCGCGGCAGCGTTTTCAGTTGCAGGATGGAGTTTTTGTAGGAGCAGTGTTCGCTCCACATCACCGAAAAAATGCTGAGTTCGGTGAAGTTGGGCAATCGCCCCAGAATTTCTTTGATTTTTTCAAATTCATCAGCGGTCAGGCCGAGGTTTTTGGCGGTTTCTACGGTAGACTCCATGTGCGAGGGACGTGAAAAAATGACAGAGCGGTCGGATCGGGATTTTGAAGCCGCAAAGGTAAGAAGTGCTTGGGAGAACGGGGTGCATGGCTTCAAAAAAGATGGCGCCGGGTCGTAAATACGGTTGAGAAAGGTTTAGAAGGGTTTAGAAAGGTTGAGGGGCTGAGAAGGGCGGGGACTTCCTCAACCTTTTTCTACTCCCTCGACGAACTAACAAGGTGTGCTAAACGCCTGTTTTTTTACGGCCATGCCGGCTTTCATTGACTACGACACTTTTTCCAGCAATGCCATGTAAAAACCGTCAAATCCCGCATCCTGCGGCAGAATGCGTTTTTCATCCAGCAAGACGAAATTTTTCCCCGCCTCGCTTTCCAGAAACCGCGAGACCTGCCCTTCGTTTTCGGAAGGCAGGATGCTGCATGTGGCATATACCATACGCCCGCCCGGCTTGACGATCCGGTTGTAATCCTGCAGGATTTCCTGCTGCGTAACGCGCAGTTTTTCAATGGCTTCAGGGGTGAGTTTCCACTTGGCATCCGGGTTGCGGCGCAATACGCCGAGTCCGCTGCAGGGCACGTCGAGGAGAAGCCTGTCGGCGCTGCCATAAAGGCGTTTGATCACTTTCCGGTTTTCAATAGGCCGCGTTTCAACGTTGCCGGCGCCTGCACGGCGGGCGCGCAACCGGAGTTCGTCCAGTTTCCAGGCAAATGTATCGAGGGCGATGAGACTGCCTTTGTTTTGGAGCAGCGCTGCCAGGTGGAGCGTTTTGCCGCCGCCGCCCGCACAGGCGTCTACCACGCGCATTCCGGGTTCGGGCGCGAGAAAGGGCGCAACCAGTTGACTGCTGAAGTCCTGCACTTCAAACAGACCTTTTTTAAAGGCTTTTGTCTGAAATACATTTTGGCGGCGGGTGAGCAGGAGAGCAGCGGATTCCCCTGCCGCTTGCGTATCGACGCCTTCATCGCGCAGGGCTTGTTGCAAACTCCGGCGGTCCGTTTTCAGCAGGTTGGTGCGCAATACCACCTGTGCGGGGCGGTTGAGCGCGGAGAGGGTTTCTTCCCAATGCGCACCAAGTTCGCGGCTGCCGAGTTCGTCCAGCCAGTCGGGGATGCTTTCACGGCTGGCCCGATTTTGTTTTATTTGTGCGTATTTTTCCTTTAAAATGTTTAAATTCAATGACTTGAATTCTTTCCAGTCCGGCAATGCGACGGAGGCTGAAGCCGATGAAACGGCCGGCACAAGGAAATGAATGCCTGTCAGTTCCCAGAAATCGGACTCTGTCTGGGGTGTCCTGCCCAACAGTTCCACATACAGACGGTAGTACCGAACGATGTCGTATGTCGTCTCTGCGATAAAAGCGCGGTCGCGGCTGCCCGCCTTGGGGTTTTGCCGCAGGGCGGTCTCGATGACTTTGTCGGCGTAGCGGTTTTCTATGAAAATAGCGTGGAGCGCCTGTGCGACGGCGCGGACCAACAGGGGGTGAAATTTGTTTTGCATCATTCTTTGCGCAAATAAGCGCCAAAGGTATGACTTTAGCGACGCGTCAAACCCGCCGGTTTTCCTAACTTGCCCGCACAATTTGTTTCCGTATGCAGTTCCGTCAAGCCGTCCTCCGAGTAAACGATAAAACCTATAATCCCCTCCCGGGGCGAGCCAACTCGTTCGACGAAATCCATATCGATTTTCAGCACCAGCCGGAAAACGGCGGAGAGCGGTACTCCGTATTTCTGCATCCGAAAGAGGATGTAACTGTTCAACGCCTTGAAATTCAATTCAATGTCTCTTTTCCGGCGGATTCATATTTTTTTGCCAACGGATTTCAGTCATGGAGTGAAAGCCGCCTTCTGCCGGTGACGGCAGATATTCCTCGTTTGCGACGTGTAGCGAGGCGGTATATGGGTCTTTACGGCGACGAACACATTCCCGGCATTCCGCACGGAAAAGGTTGCCTCCATTCCTGGACGTACACCTTTGTATCCCGGAACGCCGTTCCGGGTGTGGTATCTCCGGAACGCCGTTCCGGAGCGCAATTTCCGGAACAGCGTTCCGGGGTACAATTTCCGGAACAGCGTTCCGGGGTACAGTTTTTGGGCTCGCTCAATGAAAGCACGGGCTTCACCCTCTTCCTGTACGACCACCCGAACGGGATACTTACCGTACGCAAGGACATGGACGGACTGCGATTGCAGCACTCGTTTCCGGCGCTTGACTTCTGGATGGGGACGGGCGACGAGCAGGAAGTATTCGACCGGTATTTTCAGACACTGGGAACGCCGGCCCCCGCTGCCATGCCTGCCGTTGGCTGGACGAGCTGGTATAGACATTTCAACAAGATATCTGAAGAAATTCTTCTGAAAAACCTGGAATCCTTTGCTGCATTGACACCGTCCGCGCCCGCGTATTTCCAGATTGACGACGGCTGGCAAACGG
Organism: Bacteroidota bacterium; assembly: GCA_029781095.1. Taxonomy (GTDB): domain Bacteria; phylum Bacteroidota; class Bacteroidia; order Chitinophagales; family Saprospiraceae; genus M3007. The sequence goes on along the minus strand of JAKOXM010000060.1, from coordinate 33,073 downwards.
CTGTGGGCGACTGGCTGTCGGTCAAACCCGCTTTTCCGAAGGGGATGGGCTTCCTTGCGCGTAATATTCGTGAACACAAGCTGCTTCCCGGCCTTTGGCTTGCTCCGTTTGTTGCAGCCGGGGATTCGGATCTGGCAAAAAAACACCCCGACTGGTTGCTGAAAAATGCAAAAGGCAAGCCTCTGAATGTCGGCTGGAACCCCGTCTGGGGCGGCTGGTATCATGCTCTCGATTTTTACAACAACGAAGTGCGCAATTATCTCGGCGGGGTATTCCACATGGTTTTGGACCAATGGGGCTTTGAATTGGTAAAACTTGATTTTCTCTTTGCCGTATGTATTGCGCCGCCTGCCGGTAAAACCCGCGGGCAGGTGATGTTCGAAGCCATGGATTTTTTGCGAAAAGTGGCGGGAACCAAGAAAATACTTGCCTGTGGCGTTCCCCTCGGCGCGGCATTCGGACAGGCGGACTACTGCAGGATCGGCGGCGATATCCACTTGTCCTGGGAGCATCGCCTGCTTTCTTTCCTCCGTTTTCGCGAACGCTTGAGTACGCTTCTGTCGCTCCGCAGTACGCTCGGGCGCTGGCAACTGAATGGCCGGGCTTTTCTCAACGATCCCGACGTCGTAATCCTTCGCCGGGATCACCAGCACCTGACAATGGAACAACAACAAACCGTACTGACGGTGAATGCATTGCTCGGGAATGTATTATTTATTTCCGACGACGCGGGCGACTATTCACCCGAACAAAAGGCCGAACTGGAAGACGCGTTTGACCTGCGCGGAAGCCGCGTAACGAGCGTTTTATCCTTAGAAAACGATCTTTATCGCATTGATTTTGAGCAGGATGGAAACGCTTATGCCGCCTTTTGCAACCTGAACGACAAGCCCGTATCTGTACGCCCGGCCACCGGAGATGCGCTTCTGGATCTCGGGCCATTTGAACACATTATTCTAGGAGCCTCCTGAAGGGTTTACGTGTATTGAACGTACCCCATTTGCAAGGGCATGCCGAATGCGTTGACGCCCCAGATAGCGCCGGCATGATCGACGTTGTAAAAGAAACCGTTGGGGAAAAGATACACCCAGGCGAAATTGGGATTTACGGATGCTACCCGGTTGGCTACAATGGTGGAAAAATTGGTAAGCGGATTTACCACCACAATCTGGTTGGCCGGCGTGACAAAATAAGAATTCGGATCTGCGTTGAAAAAACACCGGGCTATGTACTGGGGCTGCTGGGGTTGTGGGGTGTCAAACTGGGGCGGCGGTGGCGGCGCATGATTGCCGCTGTCAGGCAGCCGAGTGGCATGACCGGAAGATGCGCGGTTGTCAATTTCGCGGGAAATATTGAGCAGCGCCGCGCGAATGCCGTTTATCTCTTTTTCTTCTCCCAATCCGCTGATATTCTTTTTTTTATATTCCACCCAGCGGCTTTTCTGAAGTATGGCGGAATCGAGTAGGTCGCCGGAAGCGGCAGCCCCGTCCAGCATATCGATAAGCAGCTGGACCGCCTGCTCGATCTCGTTTTCTCCGATCAATTCACGAATACGCCTGGTGTCAGCCATTATCCTGATGGTTTGTCAGGGCAAAAATTTGAAATTCCCGTCTAATATCCGTCTTTTGCTCCATACTTCTTTTCAGAATGAATCAAAAACTCCACTTCCGGTTGTTGGCCATGGTGCTTGTATACGTTGCGCTGCGCTTTATGGGCGGTTCTTTTGGCAACCTTGTTCTTTATCCGGTCACCTTGCTGGTCACTTTTTTGCACGAATTTGGCCACGCCCTGGGCGCTATTTTTACCGGCGGAACGGTGCAGAGCATGCAAATCAATCCCGACGGAAGCGGCTACACGATCAGCAGAGGCGGCAGTCCGGGCATTATTTTAATGGGCGGATACCTTGGCAGTGCGGCATTGGGCAATGTAATGTTTCGCATTGGCGCCAGGCATCGTTCGATCACACAGACAACTCTGATCGTGCTTTCCTGTTTGATGGTCCTCGCAGGTATCGTTTGGTTTGAGTCATTTCAGAGCACGGCCTTGCTCACGGTATTTGGCGCTTTACTTTTTTTCATTGCCCGCAATACCGATTGGGATCAGGACGTCCTGATGTTTCTCGGCCTGGCCGCCGTTTTGTACATCATACAGGATTTCAACGTGGGGCCGGGCAGCGATCTGGCCATGTACGAACAGGCTGTGGGCTTATTCCCGTCGCAGGTATGGATGTATATCTGGCTTGCGCTCGCCGCCATTCTGTTTTACTGGAACCTTCGCGCCATACTCGGAAAGCGATGACGGATTCCCGCCCATGTCAACCCTCCGACAAGAACCCATATCCCGCAACCCGCAACCCGCAACCCGCAAACCCACAACCCGCAACCCGCAAACCCGCAACCCGCAAACCCATAACCCGCAAACCCATAACCCATAACCCGTAACCCATAACCACACCATCCATGCTCATCGAAAAAATACCGGTCCGTCAGATGTCGCATTTTGTCATCGGTTACATGATACTGGCTTTCGGCTGGTGGTCGTATCACCTTTGGCAACAAAACGACCTGTTGTTTCAGGCCGAAAAAGACCTGCTTGAGGCGCGGTTCACCCGGAAAAACCAGGGCGTCAACCTGACGGAATTGTACGAAACAGCGGAATACAGGAAAATTGAACACAAATTCAATAAAAGCCGCCGGATGGTTGTCGGCGAAGGCCTCTTTATCACCGCCTGTCTGATCTTCGGGCTCTGGGTCATCAACCGGAGCGCCAACCGGGAAGTGACGCTCGCGCGGCAGCGCCGCAATTTCCTGCTGAGCATTACCCATGAACTAAAGTCGCCGATCGCTTCGGTCCGGCTTGTGCTTGATACCATTTTCAAACACGAACTTTCGCGCGAACAGACCGAAAAATTGTGCAAAAGCGGATTGAAAGACGCTACCCGCCTGCAAACACTGGTGGAAGATCTCTTGCTGGCAGCGCGTCTGGAGGACAACTGGCGACCGCTTCCGGAGCCCGTCGATCTGCCGGCCATCGCACGCGATGTGGCGTCCCGGCTGCGCGTCAGGTTTCCGCAGGCGCATATCAGCCTCAACTTTCCCGATAATTTTCCTTACATACAAGCCGACAAACTGGGTATGACGGCAATCTTGCAGAACCTGATGGAGAATGCCATTAAATATTCGCCGGAAGGCGCCATGGTTGAAGTGTCGGCCGAGCAAAAATCCGGGAAACTGCGGTTGCGCGTGGCTGACCAGGGCAGGGGCATACCCGATCACGAAAAACAGGCTGTTTTTGAAAAATTTTACCGGCTTGGCAATGAAGAAACCCGTGAGGCAACCGGCACCGGGCTCGGTCTTTATATTGTTAATCAGGTCGCAAAGGCCCACGGGGGTTCAATTCGCATTCTGGACAACCAGCCGAAGGGAACAATTTTCCTCCTTGAAATATGACTGTCATGACAACGGGCGAGGCACGCCAACAATTGATCGAAAGTCTGACACCCCGATACGGCGCCGGCGAAGCGTCGGCCATAGCCCGCATCGTACTCGAGGATGCCTTCGGACTGCGCAACAATGCCGGTACACGAGTACTCGACGACTCGGAACGCACCTATTTTGGACGGATACTTGAACGACTCTTGTCCGGCGAGCCGGTGCAGTATGTAATCGGCGAAGCCGCTTTTTTCGGGTTGCGATTCAGCGTAGGACCCGCCGTTCTGATTCCGCGTCAGGAAACCGAAGAACTTGTCGCATGGGCTCTGGAATATCTGAAACAATGCCCCGTTGAAACCCCCGATGTACTCGATATTGGTCTTGGCAGCGGATGTATCGGTATAACACTCAAAAAGAAAATGCCACGAATCCGGCTGAGCGGTGTGGAAACAAGTCCGGAGGCTTTGTCGGTTGCCATACAAAACGCTGAAAAAATCCTCGGCGCCGGTCAGTTTGTATTTTCCCTGTGCAATATCTTGCAGCGTTCAAACTGGGCACAGTTTTCGCAGTTCGACCTCCTCATCAGCAACCCGCCGTATATCCCGGAATCGGAAATGAACAAGGTGCCCCGGCACGTTTCAGCATTCGAGCCGGGAATCGCCCTTTTTGTAAAAGAGGACGATCCTTTAATATTTTATCGCGTTATCGCCGAATTCAGTCTGGAAAAACTCAGGCCCGGCGGCGCCCTCTTTTTTGAGTGTAACGAGTTCAATGCCGTGAAAGTGGCTGAGTTAATGCAGGAATTTGATTTTGCGGACGTCGAATTGCGGAAAGATATCGCCGGGGCAGACCGGATGTTGCGCGCCTTGAAGCCTCTTTAAACCTTCGAATGACTTTTGAGTCCAATTGCCTGAATTATAACCAATTACTACATTTATATGACTTTTTCTCTGATTCGTACCATGTTTTCCCGCGTCGTCTCCAGCATCGAAGATGATATTACAGAGGAACCGGAAAAACCCGGCCAACCCGGTATGCGGTTATTGATGGGTATCTTCATGGCCGGAATATTCACTGTCTCTGTTGTGATAAGCCTCGCGGTTCGCGCCTGGAACCGTATGGAGATGTTCTTCGAAATGGTTCAGTAGCCTGACTTTGCAGATTCGCCAAAGTTCCCGGCAAGGATAAAAGCACCAAGCTGCTTCGATAAGGCATGCTGGGCTTTATCTTCGCCCCATGTTTTCCACCACACAAAAAATAGGCATCCTCGGAGGCGGCCAGCTGGGCAAAATGTTGTGTCTCGCCGCCGCCAACCTGGATTTGAAGACCTATGTGCTCGATGCCTCGCCCGACTTCCCGGCCGGGCAGGTATGCACGGGTTTTGTTGCCGGCGATTTCAAAAACTACGACGATGTGCTTGCCTTTGGCCGGGAGATGGATATCCTCACCATCGAGATCGAGCACGTCAATACCGATGCGTTGCGCGAACTCGAACGCCTTGGCAAGGTGGTACACCCTGCTCCGGACATTTTAGACCTGATCAAAGACAAGGGCCTGCAAAAGGAGTTTTACGTGAAAAACGATATTCCGACGGCGCGTTACGAGTTGTTTGACAATGAAAAAGCATTAAGAAAAGCCGTCGAATCGGGCGCCTGGCAACTCCCGCTGGTGCAAAAAACGCGCAGCGCGGGCTATGACGGCAGGGGCGTGGCCATCCTTCGCACCATGGCCGACCTCGATGTCAAGCTGTTGACCGGCCCCTGTCTGGCCGAGGAACTGGCGCCGATCCGCACCGAACTGGCCGTCGTAGCGGCTCAAAACGCAGCAGGAGAAGTAAGCGTTTTTCCGCCTGTGGAAATGGACTTTCACCCCGAAGCCAACCTCGTGGAGTTTCTGCTTTGCCCTGCGCGCATATCGCCTCTGGAGGCTGCCGAAGCGGAGGCACTCGCCGAACGCGTAATCCGTACGTTTGACGTTTGCGGCCTGCTGGCAGTGGAAATGTTTCTCACTACCGACGGGGAACTCCTCGTAAACGAGGTAGCACCCCGTCCGCATAACAGCGGCCACCATACGATCGACAGCGCCGCTACAAGTCAGTTTCAGCAACACCTGCGCGCCATATGCAACCTGCCGCTCGGCGCCACCACGCAAAAATCCCCTGCCGTTATGATCAACCTGCTGGGTGAACCGGATTACAGGGGGCCGGTTCGTTACGAAGGCGTGGAAGCATGTCTGTCGGTGGAGGGTGTGTATATTCATTTGTACGGCAAGGCGATGACATCTCCTTTCCGGAAGATGGGGCACGTGACCGTAACAGCCGAAACGCCGGAAAAAGCCATTAAAAAAGCGACATTTGTTCGAAATACCTTGAAAGTAAAATCCGATTCAAAAAACTAGCAATCAATATGGTCTCAATCATCATGGGCTCCGATTCCGATCTGCCGGTTATGCAAAAAGCGGCAGACGTTCTGACCGAACTGCAGGTACCGTTCGAAATGACCATCGTGTCGGCACACCGGACGCCGGAACGGATGTTTCATTTTGCCCGGACGGCGCATGGACGCGGTATCCGGGTCGTCATCGCAGGGGCAGGCGGCGCAGCGCACCTTCCGGGTATGGTAGCCGCCATATCGCCCCTGCCCGTGATCGGCGTACCGGTCAAATCGTCGAATTCCATCGACGGCTGGGACAGCATACTTTCGATCCTTCAAATGCCGGAAGGCGTACCGGTGGCGACGGTGGCGCTCAACGCAGCCCGTAATGCCGGGATTTTGGCCGCGCAGATGCTGGCAACAGGAGATGCTGCCTTGCTGGAACGGGTCGCGGCGTTTAAAAAATCGCTGGAAATGAAGGTGTTGGAAAAAGCCGAACAGATGGAAGGCAAACCCGGAAAATAACGACCATGTACAGCGAAACACCAGTTTCGCGCACATAAAAGCGAAACTGGTGTTTCGCTGTACATGAAAAAAACGCCGGCCGAAATAAATCCGGCTGGCGTTTTTGCATTCGATACCATAATAGGCTGTTCCTACGCGGGCAACAGTTTCCTGATCTCCGTGACGATGTCCGTGAAGGCAGCGTCCTCACTGTTGAAACTGGAGAGCATACGATTTTGCGTAGGAAGTGATTTGAATTTTTCCAGTCCGCTGTCCTGCAGGCTGATATCTGCTATGCGAATGGGAATGACGCGTTTTCCGGCATCCCGCGCGTTCCAGATAAAATCGAGCCAGTCCGGATTGAACATCAGGTCCAGCGTCATCAGGCACAGGATGTAGTCCGTGTCTTTGAGTTGATTTTTCGCTTCCTCGACGGGGTCGCCGGCTTTCAGGTCGGCATGCACGTTGTAAATTGACATTTTTCCGCTTCTTTTCAGCAGAAAAAGGAATTTGTTGAGCCGGGTTGCCTGCGGTTCCGCTTCCACGTCGTAAACGATCATGAATTTCGGCACTGCCGCTATCGGGGCCGCCGCTGCTACTGATACTTCTTCGAAGTCTTTTTCCACCAGCGTGTCGATCAGCGCCAGAAAATCAAACCTGACCCTGTTGATCTTCGTATCTATTTCTGCATCGGGGAACGCGCCGGATCGTCTTTCCACGCCGGCAGTTTCGAGTCTCGCCATCAGCATCAGTATATCTTTCTTTTTGGCTGCCGTGGCTGGTAATAGCGTTTGCAAGGATTTGAGTGCCGCGCCCGGATCGGACACCAGAATATCCTGCAGGTCGGTCTTTATCTGCGCCAACGGTTTGGTGAGTGGCATATGTGTCAGGTTTTAATGTTAGGAAAAATCACTTCGCCTTGTTGATAAAAGCGAAAATGTCGCGGAACAGAATGCCTTCATTGGCATCTTGTTGTTTCCCGCCGATATCGACCAGTTTTCCCGCATGGTGAATTCCGATGACCTGCCAATTCTGATTGAACACGGGAGAGCCGCTACTCCCGCCTTCCGTATCCGTGGTGTAGCGGAGCAACTGGTTCTGCACCTGCAATACTTCGTTGGCACGAAGAGCGATTTTCTTGACACCGCCCAGGGGGTGCTGAATGATTGTAACCGGGTCGCCGACCTCCGGAATTGCGTCGGGTGCGAAATCCACGTATCCCCATTGTTTGAGTGGGTTATTGGTGTCGTCAACAACTTTTACCCGTGTGAAATCCAGTTCATTGGGAGGGCTGGTGACAAAATACGAAGTATCCAGGTTATAAATAGTTTGAGGTTTGATCGTGCCATCGGCGTCCACTTCATAATTGAACTCCAGACGAGCGCCTTTGGCAACTGCTACCGAACTTAGTACGTGGTTGTTGGTGAAGACATACCCTTCTTTATCAAGGAATCCGGTTCCAAAACTGTTTCTTCCTTTTTCATCGATGAAAGCGATCCGGCACACGGCCTTGGAAAACTGAAGCGCCTTTTCCAGCCAGTTGATCGTCATGAGGTTGTCTTTGCTGCCGATGATTTTTTCCAGCTGGCCACCCGTCGGCACTTCGAACTGATAAGCGCCCAGGCTGTTGATTTTGGCGTTCAGCTCGAGTTTTCGGGGTATGCTTTTTACGACTTCAAGAAGGGCAAACCGGGTACGAGCGGTCATTTGAAAATAACGCGCGTCGTCGAGCAGGCCATTAGTGAACATCTGATGCACCTGGTTAAAATTGCCGGATTGCATGATAATGTCCTGCCGGATGCCCGCTTTTGTCTGCTCGTCAAACCGGAGCAGAAAAGCGATCGCATCTTCAAGCCGGTTTGCCTGAACGAGCTCTTCTGCGGTTTGCAGCAGAAGGGTTTGAGCATTTTGTGAAGTTTCCATTTGCAGTAATTATTTAAAGGGACGGTAAAAAAATTTTTGGCAAGGTTAATAATCTTTCGGGAAGCAGCAAATAATCAGTCGGTATGTTGTTATTTTTTATTGTTTCACCACTCTGAATGGCTCTGACACAGCGCCTTCATCGGCCAATGAGATATTGTAAACGCCTGCGGGCAAATTACCGAGCGACAAATGATGGCTGTTAATGCCTTTAGCGGCTGAAACCGATTCCTCCAGCACGACCCGCCCGGTAAAATCGGTCAGGCGAATGCTTATATCTTCCTCCTGAACGCTGATAAATTGAACGGTCAGTCGATCGGAAGTCGGCGTAGGGAAAACCCCGGCAATGCCAAACTGGTCGGTTCGGCGCGAAAGCAGGATGGACTGCGATACGGAAGCCAGACCGTCGAAGTCTACCGAACGCAGGCGGTAGTATGCCTTAACCGGCGGCTGTACGTCGTCCAGTGTATAATTGCGCGGCACGCCGGAGTCCGCCTGGCCGGGCAATCGACCGGCCTCCGACCAGTTAATACCGTCGGCTGAACGCTCCACGATGTGCCATTGCACGTTTTTTTCCTGAAGTGTCGTCCATTCGAGCCTGTTGACTTTATCCAGCACCTTCCCGGTGAAAAACTTGAGTTTGAGCGGGAGCGGAACAAGTCCGAAATGTGCGCCGAACTCTCCGAGGAGATGGGTAGAAAATTCCAGGTAAAAGGTGCCGACCATCTGTGTGGCGTAGTCCACACTCAGGATGGTGGACGGGCCATTGTTGTTCAATTGCTCGCAATCGGATACTGTGCCGTTAAAACGTGATATGACAAGGTCCTGGATCGTATTGTCCGGAGCGCTCGCGGCAGTTTTTAAATCGGCAAAATCCGGGTCGGTGTAAAACAGACGGATCAGAACATCCCCTGCGGGTGCAAGGGAAGAGGTGAAATGATAATAGACGGGCATGTACGGAATGCCGTTTCCGGATACCGGAATTTCATCATAAGTCTGAACACGGCAGGTTACCGTACCAAGGTCGTAATCGTTGGGGTTGATGGCAGCAGCGAGCGGGCCAATGTCCAGGTCGTCGGGCGTGGCGTAAATGCCGAACCAGCTGTCGCCGCTCACGTTTTCAACCGTGTAGTCGGCATCGCAATTCGCCTGCGTTACGGCTTCCACGGTCTCCGTTACGGAAATGCAAAAAACGCCGTGGTTAATTCCCCATCCATCCACCTGTATATAGTAGGTCTGACCGGCGTTGAGGCCGGTGTACGACACGACGGAGTTATAGCCCAAATAAGCGGAGCCATTGTCCTCGTCGCTGACCAGGAGATGGAAAGTGGAATAATCGGAGGGATCGCCGACGGAATAAAGCGCTACCTGCGTGTCATTGTTGGGTATGTCGGCGCTTTTCGGATTGGTAAATATGGTGATGGTCCCCGTCGGCGGAGCGGTAAAAGTAAACCACACGGTTTCATCCGCCGCATCGAGCCAGCGTCCCACCAGGCCGTCCGAGGGGTCCACGTCGGGGTCCGGCTCGCCCGGATCCAGTCCGGCGCCAATGTTTGAATAAATATTGTCGTCGCAGGGGGAGTTAACGGCAATGTCTATCGCATTCACGGGGCTGTCGTTCACCGGTGGTTCGCATGCGCTTATCTTGAAGGTCTGGGATACCGGGGTTGTTACCTGCGGATCGGCGAGGATGTAGTACACTTGTCCTGCGGTAAGGGTATTTCCGGGAATCGGGGGCAAGGTGCTGGCGCCGGCAGTGTTAAAGTCGTCAATGCAGTGCCAGTTTGCGTCGTTGCAGCCTTCAGACGCTGCCTTGAAGAAATAGGAAACATAGCCGCCGGAGGCCGCAGTCACTTCAAAGTCGTATGACTTGGTGTTGAGCGCGAGAAATCGAAAGATTTTCTCCTTGCCCGGAGTTGTGCCGCCACAATCCGTCAGGTTCCAAAGCCCTGTTTTGCTCGTGGACATAGGTGTCGGTACGCCGCACTGGATAAAGGGGCCTGTACACTGGACGGGCGTATTGAATTCGATTGTTTCCCAGGCGCTGTGTTCGCCGTTCGAGCAGTTGGTACGCACGGAAAAGCGATATGAAGAGCCCTCCTGAAGATCGTTAAAACTGATTTGGGTGCCCTGAAAAGCAGTATTCTGGTGAACCACGGTTTGCCCGGGTAGCAGTAAAAGTTCGTATTCATACGAATCCGCACCAAACATGCCGATCCAGGAAAAGGTGGCGGTATTATAGGAAACAACTAAAGTGTCGAGCCCGAGCACCGAGTAGCACTCACCCGTCGGGAGCCCTGAGCAAAGCAGGAACGACAGCCACCCCGAATCTTCAGGGGCTTTTACTTCGTCGGATGTAAAATGTATGGTAAGACATCCGCTTGACGTGGTCGAAACGAAGGGCCCGGGAGGAACGGCATATACACCCGACAATTCGGCCAGTAAAGGAAAATCCGTGCTGTTGCCGTTATAAATCTTCAAGGTATCCCCCACGCCTGACGAGAAAGAAAATGGCAGCGTGAAGTCCATGCTTATGGCATTATCCGGGATGTCAGGACAAAAAACTTTCTGATAATCCTCGTTGATGTCATACGCTCCAAAAGGGCCGCCGGTATCGCCGAAAGGGTCGCCGCAACTGGGGTCCGTTGTAAAATCGAGCGGCCCGGCCCAGGTGCTGTAACCATCGCCGCAATCGGACCGCACCCAGAATGAATACGTGGTAAGCCCTTCCAGTCCTGCTATGACAGCGCTCCCCTCCGTGGAGGTGCCGCTACCGATTTCCGTTCCGGCAGAGCCCGGGATATAGCCTTGCAGGCCGAAAGTCCAGGCATACCCCGCGGGCGACCCGCCGGCAGGTGGCGCCCAGCCAAGGGTAGCGGCGACGGAGGTCACACCCGTGATTGACAGTGTGACCGGTTTGTAACAAAAGGCAAGACTCAGTACCGGGCGGCTGGTAGGTGTGCCGTCTTCCTGCATTTGGGCCGTATTGCAGACCAGGTTGTCATTGTTTTTCGCGCGGGTTCTCGAACCGAAAAAGGAAAGCCCCGTGGTCAGTTCAACCACAGCATTCTGTGAGGAATAATTGCCGCCATTGGCGGGGTCGGCGGAGTGACAAATTTCCACAATCAGATTCGAGACGCCGTCCCAGTAAAAGGGAGTCGACAGGATGTGTTCGTTCAGCCCGACCACCGGCGTGTAATCTACCGGCCCGAAGACGGTGGTGGCGCCCGGCTCCCAGGCGCCGGCGGTAAGGGCATTGATGGTGGTAAGCATGAGTTTTAGGGTATAATTCTCATGCACGCCCACGCCCGTGACGTCGATGACGTTGAAACCCAGTTTTGTAATATTACCTGCTGTAACGCCGGCTGCACTTAATTCGGAAGCGCGGTAAAGAAATTGCGATCGCGTACTTTCCATATTGTCTCCGTAGGAGGTAGGGTAGGTAGTGCTCGTATTCTGGCCGTTGAATGTGCCGATGGTGTAGGTCTGGCCGGAAAGAAAAACGGGGAATAAAAACAGGCCAAAGGATGTAATCAGTTGTAAGGAAAATTTCATGTCAGGGAAACGATTAAGTTAAAATATGAATGCCGGACAAATAGTAAACACTACGCTACCGGCGCGGTGCATTGTCGAAAAGGGCGTCCATAAACGGCAAATTGGTATCAGAAAGTATTCGTTCAGTTTCCGCAGGAAGGCATAAAAATACTGGAAGCATGGCACTCCGGGTTAATTCGGCGCTATTTTTTAAAAATACGGTAGAAAATGGCGAAAAACAGGTAGTGTCACAAGAAGTTACGCGATACGGCGGTGCCAGCTTTCACCGAAAGGAAGCAACCATTTTGTCTCCAGCTCCTGTCTGGTTTGGGCCAGCGTGTTTACGACAGGTGTCGTGGTACTGATACGTCCTTCGCCGACGAGAGCCGAAAATTCGGCGCGGGTTGCAAAGTGCATCGTTTCATTTTCTACCCAGGCAAAGCGCATGCGTTCGAACAGGTCCACACCGAGGTGTTGCCCCAACTGTTCGAGAAAATGGACGGATTTGTCTATGGAGCATCCGCTGGCTCCGGCCCGGGTTTCATCCACCATGAGGATAACATACTGGTTCTGGAAAACCTCCGCTTTTGCCTGCAAGGCCTGGTTGTGCGCCGTCCACTGGCGGGTAAACACATCGAGTGTCTGTTTTGCAGTTGCAACTTCATCGTCTGTCAAGGGGCGGTTGCTGGTATAAACCCATACCCTGGATTCCGGCGAAAAAGCAGGATCGTGGGCAAGGGATGGCGTGAGTGTCGTATTCTGCATGTTGGAATTTGTCATTTTCGTCATTTCGTCACAAACGGCTCAGAATCATCTCTGAAAGGTCGTAGACCGGAATTTGTTCATTTTTTTCTTTGGCTTTAAGTCCGTCCTGCAGCATGGTCAGGCAGAATGGGCAATTGGCGGCAATGGCGCCGGGGTCGGTTTCGAGGGCCTCTTCTACACGTGCGATATTGATGCGTTTGTCGCCGGGTTCGTCTTCTTTCCACATTTGAGCGCCGCCGGCGCCGCAGCAGAGTCCGTTTTTTCGCGAGCGTTTCATTTCCACCAGGTCCACATCGAGTGCTTCGAGCAGAGCGCGGGGCGCTTCATATACATCATTGGCACGGCCGAGGTAGCAGGAGTCGTGGTAGGTGATGCGCTTGCCTTTGAAATCACCGCCTTCTTTCAGTTTTAATTTACCTCCGGCGATCAGTTCGTTGAGCAATTGCGTGTGGTGCACGACTTCATAATGACCTCCAAGGGCAGGGTATTCGTTTTTCAGCACGTTGAAACAATGCGGACAGGCGGTCACGATTTTTTTTACACCGTACATATTCAGGGTCTCGATATTCATCGCGGCCGTCATCTGAAACAGGAACTCGTTGCCTGCCCGGCGGGCCGGGTCGCCGGTGCAGCGTTCTTCATTGCCGAGAATGGCGAATTCAACGCCTGCATGGTCGAGAATTTCACACAAGGCGCGGGTCACCTTTTGGGCCCGGGCATCAAATGAACCGGCGCAGCCGACCCAGAAAAGGATTTCGGGTGTGCGACCTTCGGATTGGTATTCTGCTATTGTCATTGCTTGCATGGGTGCATTGCTTCCATTGTTATATTGATGAATTGCTTCATTGCTTACAGCACTACGGCTGAAAAAATAACACATTAATGGCGCAAAAGGCCAAAGTGGATTTTATCAATTGGATGTGTCCGGGTACTTATAATGAAAAGTTAGAATTTTAATTTATCATCGGTGAATCGTATCAGTTGGTATATCTGTTTGGGTAGCGCTTCACTTGTTTGTGCAATTATGTTGCTGGCTTGTTGTTCAGAAATTAGCCCGCAACAAATGCTTTGCGAATCCAGTCTTTTGCTTCAATGAAGCAATCGTTCATCCATTCCGCCACGCATCCCTATCCCCGCTCATGGCCCAGGCGGCGCCGTTGTTCTCGATGGCATTAAACATCGGCAACCACTCGCCGGGCCCGGCCGATTGTGTCAGTATCTCATGGCGGCGCATTTTGAGAATGATGTCCAGCGGGTTGATCAACACCGGACAGGCTTCTACGCAGGCGTTGCAGGTAGTGCAGGCATGTATTTCTTCGGGTGTGATTCGGTCAAACAGACTTTTGCCGTCGTCATAATTTTTGACATCCAGTTTCTCCGTTTCCATCTTCAGACCCACTTCATCGGCCCGGTCGCGCACATCCATCATCACCTTGCGCGGCGACAGTTTTTTGCCTGTGATATTGGCGGGGCAGGCGGCCGTGCATCGACCGCATTCCGTGCAGGAATAGGCCTGCAGGATGTTTTGCCAGGAAAGGGAAAATACGTCGTTTGCACCGAATTCGGGCAGCTCGGCCGGAGCGTTGCCATCGGGCTGTTCGAGGCCCATCATGATCCGCACCTCTTTCTGGATCTCGGGCATGTTTTCCATTTGCCCCTTCGGCGTCAGCCGGGCATACCAGGTATTGGGGAATGCCAGCAGGATGTGCAGGTGTTTGGAATAGGGCAGGTAACAGATGAAGCCGAACACAGTGAGTGCATGCAGCCACCAGCCGAAGCGCTCGATGCCGATCAAAACGCCGGTCCCCAGGTTGCCAAAGAGGGCGGGTCCCAGCCAGGTACTTACTGCAAAGGCCCCCGTAGGGTGATAATGCTCCAGCCCTCTCGTTTGCAGCACTTTGTCAGCGCCGTTCATGCTGAATATGCCGATGATCAGGATAATCTCGCCGAGCAGGATCAGGTTGGCGTCGCGAAAGGGCCAGCCTTTCATTTCCGGTTTCCAGAAACGCGGCACGCGCAGAAGATTTCTGCGGGCCAGAAAAATGATCGTCGCGATGAATGCCAGTACAGACAGAATTTCGATAAAACTGATGACGAAGGTGTAAAACCCGCCCAGTGCCGGAGCGAATCTCCGGTGCGACCCGGTAAAACCGTCGGCAAAAATCTCCAGAAGTTCTACCTGCGTTACCACAAAAGCGGCGTAAATAAAAAAATGCAGCACGGCAGGCAGCCAGTTTTTGAACATTTTTTGCTGACCGAGCGCCACCAGCGCCAGATTTCGCCAGCGTGCGGCCTTGTCCCCGCCGACTTTTTCCGGCTTGCCGAGATGGACATTTCGCCAGACCCGGCCGTACCCTTTCCACGCAAACCACCCGGTGAAACCCAACACCAGTATAAAAAGGAGCGATTGCATCATAATTTTCGTTTTTCGGGCTAAAAATACAGCGATGGAAACGGACTTTTGCAACTGAATTCTATCTTCACGCAAAATAGCCTTTCCCGGAGGAAAGGCACGGAGGTTTTATGAAAATTCTCGACGACCGTCAAATTCGGCAAAAGATCAGGCGAATTGCCATCGAAATCCTGGAACGCAATTTCGGAGAACCGGAGATTATTCTCGCCGGACTGAATAACAACGGCGTCGGTTTCGCTCAAATGCTGCTGGACGATCTGCTTCCCATCGCACCCAAAGGCGTGACGATATCGCTGACCCGCATCCGGCTCAACCCCGCCAACCCGGTGGAATACCCGCCCGTCATTGAAATGGCCCCGGACGCCTTGCGCGGAAAGCCGGTGATCATCGTCGACGACGTGGCCAATACGGGGCGCACAATTTTTTACGCGGTGCAACCATTGCTGGAAGTCATTCCCAAAAAGGTTGAGGTGGCGGTGCTGGTAGATCGCAAGCACAAATTATTCCCGATCAAGGCCGACTATGTAGGGCTCTCGCTGGCCACCACACTGCTGGAAAACATCGATGTGCGGATCAGGGAAGTTGAGGAAATGGCGGTTAACTTGAATTAAGCGTATGTTTAAGTTTCGGTCGCCGGGCTACAAGCGGCCAATTTTATTTCTTGTTTGGTTAAAATTTTCGCCATAGGCGCCCGGCTATGGCTGCAAATTTCGCCTTGCCTGAAATAAAATTTGCCCACTTTCGCTCCGACACCGAAATTTAAACATACGCTCTAAAGATTTTTTACCCCTGCCTGCCACAATATTCCAAGCCGAACCGTCTAACTCATTTCGTTGGTATTCATCAACCCATGCATAAAAGATACGGCACACAGCAATTTCAAAAAATCCAAAAAAACGCTTATCAGTAATATTTAACACTGATTTTATTCTGGAATGCAGGCACTAATTTTGGTTTGACGGGAATGTTCCATACCTTAGCCGTTCATGCGTTTTGAAAACCAACGATCACGATCTTTCTTAACTTTTCTAAAGTCCGATGTCTATGATTTCAGTCAAACAACTGCTGGAGGGAAAACGAGCAAGCGAAGTATTCCATGTCACCCCCGATCACATGGTCATTGATGCCCTCGAATTGATGGCCGCCAAAAATATAGGTGCTGTGGTGGTTCTGGATGGCGACCGGCTCATCGGCATTTTTTCGGAACGCGACTACGCCCGGAAAGGCATTATCCAGGGCCGGAAAGCGAAAAGCACGCCTGTTACGGAGGTGATGACACCCAATGTTTTTACCGTTACACCCACGATGAAACTCGAGGATTGCATGAAATTGTTCAGCGATAAGCATATTCGCCACCTCCCGGTGCTGGAAAACGGCAAGGTATCCGGCATGATCAGCATTGGCGATATCGTGACAACGATCATGAACGAACAAAAAATGCACATCAACTTTCTGGAACAATACATCAGCGGTGCCTAATATTGCGGCGAATTCCTGCACAGGCTAAAAATTGCATTACCCGTCACTTGCCGAACGCAGGGCCCTTCATGTATGGATTTATTAATTGTCGCAGTATTTATCTTCGGATACGTACTGATCGCGTTCGAGCACCCATTGAAAATTGACAAAGCGGCAACGGCCCTGCTTACGGGCGTCGTTTGCTGGCTTGTTCTTACATTCGGTATGGGAAGCATGCCCGCAGTGGGCGAATTTGTGGGGATTACGGCCGATGGCATGCGGACTTATGTGGAATCTTCCCTGTTCGAGCACCTCGGTAAAATTTCCGAAATTCTTTTTTTCCTGCTCGGAGCCATGACCATCGTCGAACTGGTGGACATGCACGACGGATTCCGTGTTATCACCAGCCGGATCAATACCACGAGTCCGGTCAGGTTGCTGTGGATCATTTCCTGGGTGGCATTTTTCCTGTCGGCTTGCCTCGATAACATGACCACGGCCATTATTATGAGCGCCCTGTTGCGGCGGATCGTAAAAAAGAAGGAAAACCTGTGGTTTCTGGGCGGTTTTGTCATCATCGCCGCCAACGCAGGCGGCGCGTGGTCGCCCATCGGTGACGTCACGACCATCATGCTTTGGATAGGAGGGCAGGTGACGACCCTGAATATCATGAAAGAAACCTTTCTGGCATCCGTGGTGTCGCTGGCTGTGCCCCTGCTGGTGGCCACTTATTTCGGCGGAGCAGATGTGAAACTGGAAAAACAGGAAGATCCGGGAAAGGAATCCCGTACCGGAACCACATTTTTCGAACAGAACCTGATGTTCGTTCTCGGGTGTTTATCGCTGTTGTTTGTCCCCATATTCAAAACGGTGACCCACCTGCCGCCCTACATGGGGGTTTTATTGTCGCTGGGTGTTCTTTGGTATGTTACGGAATTGCTTCACCGCGACAAGGAGCAGGATATGCGCCGCAAGTTTTCCGTAGCGGCCATGCTGCAACGAATCGATACGCCAAGCATTCTGTTTTTTCTCGGTATTCTGCTCGCGGTCGGGGCTCTGGAAACTTCCGGACATTTGCGTCATCTGGCGCAAATACTCGACGCCACATTCGGTAATATTTTCACTATCAATACTTTAATCGGGCTTTTATCGGCTGTGGTGGACAACGTGCCGCTCGTGGCAGCCTGCATGGGCATGTACGATATGACCCATTTTCCGCCGGATCATGAATTCTGGGAACTGCTCGCCTATTGCGCGGGTACGGGTGGCAGCATCCTTATCATCGGTTCTGCTGCGGGCGTCGCATCGATGGGGATTTTAAAAATCGACTTTCTATGGTATCTGAAGCGTATTTCTGCCTACGCTTTGATCGGGTACCTCGCAGGCATCGGAGCGTATTATCTTGAAAACAACGTATTCGGAGTAAGCGTGCATTGACGCGGATACCGCTCACGCCGTTTGCCCGGCAGATTCGGCTTTCTTTCGCTCCCGCAGGGCTCTTTTCTGGTCGGCGTTGCTTTCGTACAGGCAATACTGATCGTATTTCACGCGGTCGCGTTCCACCCAGATGTCCTTGCCGATGTCGGCCAGCACGATGAGTTCGTTGTAGAGTTTGTTGCCGGCCTCCATCCGGCGCTCCACGCCGATGTCGCGGTCGTGCAGTTTGTCCTGCTGGATATTCAGCGCGTTTTCAAATTCCGCACAGGCGTCGAGCACACGCTGGATAATGTTCTCATTCACACCCACATCTGCCAGAAAATCAATTTGTTGGCGTGCTACCCGCGCCACGCGGCGACCGCAGAACAGGAGTTGCGGGTCGCTCATGTCGCCGAGTTTGGCGGTGCCGAACTTTCGGTAGCGGCCGGTTCGGTCGTGGTATTTCATGGCCACGCGCGTCATGAGCGAGCGGATAGCCGTTTTGAGTTTTTCGGCAGCCTGACTCTTTTTTTCCGTGCAGATCATCTGATCGCCAACCAGTTCGTCGTCGCCCGGGATAGCCTGGAACTGGTCGCACATGGCTTTGAACGCCTTGAGCCGGTCGATGCCGTAGCCGTATTGGGTAAAAAACTCCAGGTCGCGGTGCGCCGAGCGGATGGCCTCGAGGCAATTGATATACAGGTCGGCTTCGGAGACGTTGTATTTGCGATGTCCGGGTTGCTTTTTCATATAACGGGTTGTAAGCCTGCGTTCGGCGGGATTTTGTGTTAAACAATTTCAGGTATTTGCAGGGTCACGGGGCGCCTGGGCAGGGTTAGTTATTGTTATTGAATTAGTTGTGTATAAAAAATATACGGGACAAAAATATTTCGTTTTGTTTTATAAAAAAATATTTGACATAAAAAATTTAATATTTTGACGGGAAGCCGGCTTACTTCTCCTGCTGCAACGCCTCG
The DNA here is from genome assembly GCA_029781095.1 of Bacteroidota bacterium. Lineage (GTDB taxonomy): Bacteria > Bacteroidota > Bacteroidia > Chitinophagales > Saprospiraceae > M3007. Next base: position 14,283 of record JAKOXM010000060.1, on the reverse strand, counting down.
ATCGTGCTCGCCGGCAGTTGCGCGATATCGAGTATCATTAGTCCGTCGAGGCAATCGGCAAAGTTGGGGTCCACGTTGAATGCGATGAACCGGGCGTTCTGCCGGAGGTACTGCCGGAACAGCACGGGTACCTTGAAATGCGCCGGCTCGATGGTTTCCACCAGGCTTTCGAGGGCGTCGAATTCGCCGCGCAGCTGTTCGGCCAGCAATTTGGTATTCACCGACTTGATGCGGGCCCGGAAAGGTTTGCGCGGTTCTACCAGTTTGGACAGTGCGGTATCGAAAAAGAAGCGGCGCACAAACTCCACAATAATGGCTTTCGATGCGTCCGAATAATCCTTGCTGATGCTGACGGGGCCGTAGAGATAGCGGTAATGCGGATTGGCGAGCAGGAAGTGCAGGATGCCTTTCCAGAGCAGGAAAAGCGGCAGGCGGTGTTTCTGGTATTCCGGTGTAATGTAGGAACGTCCCAATTCCACCGCCTCCTGCAAAATGGGGTAAAATCCCTGCTTCATTTTGAATAAACTATTGGTATAGAAGCCATTGACACCGAACCGGCGGAATATCATATCGCCCTGACCGAGCCTGTACCCGCCGGCAATCTTTTTCTCCTCCCGATCCCAGATAATCAGTTGAAGGTAATAAAGGTCGTACTCATCGAGGTCGCGGGGCTTGCCCGAGCCTTCGCCCGCCGCCCGGAAAGTGAGCTCGCGCAGCCGGGCGATTTCGAACATCGTGTTCGGCAACGCGGCGAACGGCGCCACGTACACGTCGAACTGGCCGCGCGAAGTGATCTTGTATTCAGGCTTCAGAGCGTCCATTTCGGCGGCAATCTGTTGCGGGTCGCCGGGCCCGGCGAGCGGCTGCTGTTTGCCGGTTTTCTCACCCGTAAACAGCTCCGGACGCACATCGAAGGGCGAGCCGAGCGAGAAAATCTTCGCTTGCAGATATTTACCCCAGATGCGATTTTTGGGAAACATTCCGATGTCATCGGGCGAAATCGGGCTGCCGATGCGGACGCTGATGCGTATTGGCCTGTCGCTGAACTGGTAAGGCAGGCCGGGTATCGCTTTTCGCAAAAGACCGCCCGGCAGCTGGTGCGCCTGCAGGTGAATGGGAATGACGGGTTGTTGGGCTTTTCGAAGTTGCTTCAGTATCTGCTGGCGCAGAATATTTTTCCCGAAATGACTCAGCGGGTTGTCCGAAAAGTCGATGCTCAGCCCCACGGCCTCGCCTTTTTTTACCGATTTGGCCACTTTTTTGAAAAAATTAAGGGGCATGATCCGGTCGGCCAGTTTTGTGCGCTGGGGCCGGATCGCCACGGGGCGCAGCGGTTTGGGCGGCGGAGTAGGGTAGGGGTACAGGATTTTGACTCCTTCGTAGTGTTCGCCGAGCAAAGCCAGTAATACCCATTCATCGAGCCCGGGCAGCAACTGATTGCACACAAATACGGCGCCCTTGCTTTTGGCGAGGATTTTCCGGTCATACTCGTCAAAGTCAAGCGTGACACGCGCTTTGGCGAGCTTTGACTGGGCCAGAAGAAAGAGATCGTTTTTCATAGGGAATCGCAAAAACGGGAAATATTAAATTGAATATGCAAGAACTAGTTTTAGCTATTCTGCCGGAGGCAAAAGAATGGATTTTCAAGTCGGACGAGGTGTTTTTTGAGGCGCACAGGTGGTGTTATGATTTGAAAAAAGGCGCAATACCCGCAACCCGAAAATCAAATCTCCTTCACCAGATGCACCAGCCCGTCGACAATAAACTGGACGCCGATGGCAATGACGATAAATCCCATGATCCGCGCAATGGCATTCAGGCCGCCCGCACCGAACATTTTGAACAGGAACGGCGCTACGCGCAGGCAGGCCCAAACCAGTATCGTTACAGCCACAATAGCCGCCAGAATCAGGCTGCGTTCGCTCCAGTCGGGGTGCTGGCTGAACTGCGTGATAAGATATGAAATACTGCCGGGACCGGACAGCAAAGGCATGGCCAATGGAGAAAAAGCGATGTCCGTGCGCTCCTGCGACTGTTTTTCGGCGCCCTTGTCGTAGCCGCGCTCCTTGGTGAATCGCCCCGACATCAGCCCGAAACCGCTGATGAGCAGTGTGATACCCCCGGCAATACGCAAGGAGTGAACCGTAAGACTGAAAAAACTGAGGATGTAGGTGCCTGCAAGAAAAAAACTGACCAGGATCAACAGGAAATAAAAACTCGTCATCAACGCAATTTTGTTGCGCTCCGGGCGGGGCCGGTCGCCCGTCATGGCCACGTAAACCGGAATGGCGCCGGGCGGGTCGACGATGGAAAAGAGTGAAAAGAGGGTTGCGAGGAAGAAGTCCATATTGTTTGAAGGTATTTGCACAAATGTAGGAAGCCTGCTTCAATTCGTTGATTTTGACTATTTAATGTCATCAGTCGTACTAGATGTTGATTTTTTATGCCAAGCTGCCGGCCAATACATATTTTCGCAGCTGCTTTCCGCGTTTTTAACTTGTTAAAATTTCCAAAAAATAAATCCGGGGCGAACAGCTGCCCCATTTGGCGGCGTTCGTTTGCCTGAATACTCTAAACGAAATCCCAATTTTTCAATACTAAAATTGCTCGACATGAACCTTTGGAAAGGCATTTTATCCTGCTTGCTAATCGGTATAACATTTAATTTACCGGCCCAGCAAACCACCGTGTACACCGAAGCCAACCTTGCCTATAACCGCGGGGTGGATTTTTTCAACCAACAAATCTATGGACTGGCGCAAAAAGAATTTCGCGCCACGATCGACATGCTGCGCCCGGTAAACGAGCCTGAATGGAAAGCGGTTAAAAACGATGCGGAACTCTATTTCGCCAAGTGCGCCGTCCGCCTCGACCAGCCGGAAGCCGAAAAGATCACACTCGATTTTCTGCGCGAGAATGCCCCCGATCCCGTTGCAAGTCAGGCGGCACTCGAGATCGGCGACTATTATTTTGACCAGAAAAAATACGATCGCGCACTGACATATTACGATATGGCGCCGTCCGGCTCGGGAAATGCCGCAGATGAAATACAGTTCAAAAAAGGTTACAGTTACTTTGTAACGAAGAATTTTGCGCGGGCTAAAAACGAACTGGCACAGCTCAAGGAAAACACGCGGAGCGAATGGTACTACCCCGCCAACTACTACTACGGCTGTTGCTCTTTTTTTGAGCAGAAATACGACGACGCTTCCCGCTCGTTTGTTCGTTGCGAAAAATCGGACAAATACAAGGCTATCGTTCCCTATTACATCACGCAAATTTACGCCAACAAGAAACAGTACGACCAGGTGATCTCCTACGGAGCACTGAAGGCCCAGGATCCGAACATTAAAAACCGCCCCGAACTCAACCAGCTTGTGGGGCAGGCCTATTTTGAAAAAGGCGACTACGCCAAAGCGCTTCCTTACCTCGAATTCGCCGCAACCAACGGTGCCAGCCTCCGCCCGGCCGATTATTACCAGCTTGGCTACACGCAATATCGAAACGGTTATTACAAACAGGCCATTGAAAACTTCGAACAACTCGGCAAACAGGACAGCCTGCTTGGACAGAACGGCCTTTATCACCTTGGCGACTGTTATCTCCGGACGGGCAACAAGTTCAACGCCCGCACCGCTTTCGGCAACGCCTCCGGTATGAATTTCGACAAGACGGTGCAAGAGGATGCCCTGATCAACTACGCCAAACTGAGTTATGAACTGAAATACGATCGCGACGCCATCGATGCGCTGCAAAAATTTCAGCCCGGCTCGCGGTATTACGACGATGCGCAGGCGCTCATGAGCGAGGTGTTCCTCAATACGCGCGATTACGACCGCGCCATTGCCACACTTGAAAGCATCAAAAACCGCAATGCCAAACTGAATGCCACCTACCAACAGGTGACTTACAACCGCGGTGTGCAATTGTACCAGAACGGCCAGAAAGAAGAAGCCCGGCGTTATTTTAATAAGTCGCTGGACAATCCCATCGACAAGCGCACCGCCTCGCTCAGTTCGTTCTGGCTGGGATCGATCGCCAACGAATCGCAGGAATGGAACATCAGCAAGCAGCATATCAATACCTTCCTCAGCTCCGCAAAAAACATCAGCGACCTGCCCGAAGAAAGCAGTATTCTGATGGGGCAATACGTGCAGGGATATAATTATCTGAAACTCGAAGATTACAGCTCCGCGCTGACCAATTTCAAGGCCGCAGTGGATGGCATCCGGAAAGCCGGCAACAAAATACAGTCTGACCAGATCAGGAAATCGGTGCTGGGTGATGCCATCCTGCGCGCAGGCGATTGCCAGTTTAAAAACAAAAAATACGCCGACGCCCTTGCCTATTACAACGAGGCAGTGAACAAAAAATACGATGGTTTCGAGTATGCGCTCTACCAAAAAGCCATCATTCGCGGGTTGCAGGGCAGCCAGCTCGACAAGGCAGTTGCCCTTGAAAGCCTCGTGGATCAGTATCCCAACAGCCGCTACACCGACGAGGCCCTGCTCGAACTCGGCAACACCTACCTCGAAATGGGAAAACTCGGCGAAGCGACCACGCCGTTGCGCAAGCTCGTATCCGATTTCCGCGGCAAATCACCGCTGATCAACCCGGCGCTCATGCAACTTGGCATCATTTCTTTCCGCCAGGGTAACTACAGCGCCGCAGCCAACTACTACAAGCAGGTATTTTCCAATAACCCGGATGCTTCACAGGCAAAGGACGCCCTGTCCTTGTTGCAGGAAACCTACCAGGAAATGGGGCGTCCCGACGAATATCTCGCTTTCCTCGAAACGGTGCCTGGCTATAAAGTGAGCAACAATTCGCGCGACAGCATTATCTACCAGTCGGCCGAATACCAGTATGAAAACCGTAAATTCCAGGCAGCTATCGACGGCTACACCAACTACCTGGCCAAATACCCGACCGGCCCGAACTCGCTCGATGCTTACTATTACCGCGGTGAAAGTTATGCTTCATCCGATATCAAAAAATACGACCTGGCCCTGAAGGATTACGCTGCCGTCGTAAACCGCGGACCGAGCAAGTACTACGCCAAGGCTTCCGAAAAAGCAGCCTTGCTGGCACTTGGCAGCCAGAACAACCCGGCACAGGCACTTGAATACGCCCGCAAATGGGAAGAATCGGCGCCAACCGACGCATCGCGTTTCAGCGCACAAATAACGGCACTCGAAGCGGCATACAAGAGTGGCAACAACTCCGTCGCGGTCACCGAATATGCCAACAAAGTAAATGCCTCGCCGCTGGCTTCCGCCGATCAGTATGCGCTGGCCAATTTCTACCTCGGCAAAATGGCCTACGACAAGGGTGAGTATACCCGTGCATACCCGGCCCTTCAGTCTGTCGCCGAGAACGCCAGCTCCGAGATCATGCCCGAAGCCTACCACCTGATGGCGCAAATACTCTACCGTCAGAAAAAATATGCCGATGCGGAAGATCTTATCACCAACCACGCCAATAAAGCCAGCGCAGGATATGATGACTGGATCGCACGCAACCTTATCCTGCTTTCCGATGTATACCTCGACCAGGGAGACAAGAACAGCGCCTCCGCGGCACTCGAAGCCGTACTCGAGAATTATAAAGGGAACAACCCGACTATTATGACCCTGGCCAGGCAGAAATACGATAAATTGGGGAATGCCGCTCCAAACCAGCTCAACAAGACCACCCAAAAAGGCGGCAATCTGCTCGAACTGGATGAAGGGGGGAATTGATCTGTTGCTTCATTGTTTCATTGCCGGACTGCTCCCGCTATTAGCAATGAAGCAATACATCAATGAAACAATGTAACAATGAAGCAATGCAACAATGAAGCATCTTTTTTCATTAAAACATTCAAAACCAATGGCTTGTCATCATAAAATCCTTTATATAGCAATTCTCTTTCTGGCTGCAACGCAGGTTGCTAGCGCGCAGAACGACAAAGTAACCGGCAGTGTCGACATATACAAAGACTTCGATGCCCGCTTGCTGGAATCCAACAAGATCAACCTGTCGCCGTCGTTGCCGCCTATCGATACTAACACGAAAAAGCAGGATTATATCATCCCCCCTCGTCCGCTTTCAATCGCGTACGATGCGCCCAAACTGCGCCCGCTTGGCATGAAGTCGGGCAAAAAAGAAGATACCTACAACGGCTATGCGAAACTCGGCGCCGGCGTGCCTAAATCCTTTTGGGGCGAAGCGGGCTATTATTTTAGTTCGGGTAAAAAATTTGACGCCAAGGCATGGTTCCGGCACCACAGCCTCAACGCCGAAAAGTCCGTTGAAAACCAGCGATTCTTCAACAATGATGCCCTGATCAATGCCAACGTATATCTCAGCGAGAACCTCGCTGTGGAAGGCAATCTCGGGTACAGTTACGATCGCTACCATTACTATGGCTACAACATCGATACGCTTTCCTTCTCGGAAGAGCGCACGCGACAGGAATTCAAAATGCTTAATATCGGCGGTCGACTGTACAACAGCGAGCGTACCGATGCCGACCTGAATTTTTCCGTAGCACCGAGGTTTTACCTGCTCAACGATTACTATTCCAACAAGGAAACGGGTTTTGACCTTGGTCTGACCGCCACGAAGTGGTTTGACGAAAAACACCCGTTGCGCGTGACAATTCGTCCCGATCTCACGAGTTTCGACGATACTTCCAAGCAAAAACTCAACAACATATACCTGCAGCCGTCTTTCACCTTCCATTCGGATATTGTGAAAATCAAGGTCGGCGGCAATTTTGCAAGCAATCGCGACGAATTCAAAATATTTCCCGATGCTGAAATTACACTGCGTGTAGTGGGCAACGGCTTCCAGATTTTTGGCGGCGCAGGAGGCGATTTGCGGAAAAACACGTATCGCAGCATGTCGGAATACAACCCCTTCCTCTATATCCGGGGCACGAAACTGCGCAATACGGAATACCGCAATTTTTATGCGGGCATCAAGGGTGACTTCGGGTTCCTTGAATATTCAGGACAACTCAGCTACGCCACAGCCAATGACCTGGCGCTTTTCCAGACCGATTTTCAGCCATCCGGGCTGACGCGTTTCAACACGGTGTACGATACCGCCAAGATCACCAATATCCAGGGCACCGTGAAGGTGCATCCGTTCGATGCGCTGATCATTACAGGCACACTGAGCCAGAATATTACGTTCAACCTGAACAACGAGGACGAACCCTGGGGGCTTCCAAGGCTTGAGGGCAACTTCAATGGTGTGCTGACCGTTCTGGAGGGCAAGGCAAAACTGCGGGGCGGGTTGTATATTGCCGACGGAATCTGGTTCCGCGATGTTGAAGGAATTACTCGCCAGAAAAACGCCTTGTTCGACCTCAGCGTGGGTGGCAATTATTACTTCTCGGACAATATCGGGGCGTTTCTGGACGTAAATAATATCCTGAATAACAAGCGTGAACGCTGGTTCAACTACCCGGTTGTCGGCTTGAACTTCATGGCCGGGATTACAGCGCGATTTTGAAAATGGTTGAGGAGGTTGAGAGGGGTTGAGAAGGTTTAGAAGGGTTTGTCTCGTCCTAAAATACCTTTCATTTCCTCTCAACCTCCTAGCCTTCTCAACCCTCCTCAACCTTCTTCAACCATACATTCATGAAAGCAACCAGTCTTTACCAGCACGAAAAAACTTTCCGCGATACGGGAATCGATTCCTTTGGCAAAAAATTCATCCTGACGCCTGAAACGGTTACCATCCCGGGAGAAAAAACCAAACTGACGCTGATCGATTGTCGGCGCGACAACAACGATGACTCTTTTTATTATAAAGAAGAAGTGCCGAAGAAGCGAATTGTGCTGCACTTTACGGCCGGTTACCTGAAAGGGGATATCGCTACGTTGACTACGCCGTATTACCACGTTTCGGTGCCGTTTATCGTCGCGCGTTCAGGCGATATTTACAACCCCTGGGCTTCCAAATACTGGTCGTATCACCTCGGCGCCGAAGCGATCGGCGGCAATTCCGAGATGAGCAGCAGCAGTATTGCCATCGAGATTTCCAATATCGGTTTCCTGGTGAAGGACGGCAAGAACTTTCACACAATTTACAGCAAAGACGACATCTATTGCTCGCAGACTGAAAAGACGTATTACGCCGAGATTCCGACTTATCGAGGGCAGAAATACTATGCCACGTTCACCATTGCACAGTACAATTCACTTATTTTGCTGTTGCGTTATCTCACGGCGCGATACAATATTCCGCGCACCTTTCTGCCTTCTGAAAAAATATTCGAGACTTTTTCGTCGGCCGGGGAGGCTGCCGCATTTTCAGGCATCTGTTCGCACGTCAATTTCCGGCCTACCGGCAAATGGGATATCGGCCCCGCTTTCAACTGGAAAAAAGTAACGTTTGGCGTGTGGAAAAAATGACGGCATCCTCAGGTTTGATGTTGCGCGAGTCAGAGGAAAACTCCTTTCCATCAGTCATCATCCAAATCCATATCCGATGCGAATAATCATCCTGCTTACCGGTTTATTAATCCTCTTTTGTTCCAGTATTCAATCGCAGCCCAACGCCTGGTCGCCCCGCGGTGTGGGCGGCGGCGGCGCTCTTTTCTCGCCCGCCATCAATCCGGCCAACAACAATGAATACTTCGTCGCCTGCGATTTGTCGGCGCTGTTCCATACAACCGATTTCGGGCAACATTACAACCTCGTGCATTTCAATGAATTGCAGGGCGGGCATAACTCGAAAGTGTGCTATACCGCTACCCCGGGCCTTTTGTATTGCGTGCATTATGCCAATGACCAGGTGCTGCCCGTAAAAAGCACCGACGGCGGCCTTACATGGAACCTGCTGCCCGGCAATCCGGATAATTCCGAGGAAACGTTCAGTATTTGGGCGGATTTCAACAATCCCGATCGAGTTGTCATTGCCTATTACGGGCAGATATATTTCAGCAGCAACGGCGGCAACACTTTTACGAGCATCCACACGGCGCTATCCAACGGCTCGGGCTGCCTGATCGGCGGAGCCTTTTTCAACGGCAACAACATTTACCTCGGCACCAACGACGGCGTGCTGGTATCCGCCAACGGCGGCTCGACCTGGACGACCGCATCCATTTCAGGTCTCCCGGCCAATGAGCGTATTTTTTCCTTTGCCGCGGCCAAATCGGGCAATACCACCCGCTTTTTTTGCCTCACGGGCGATGTCGGCGACGTGTATGTCGGCCTGCCCGGCTCCGATTACTGGGGGTTTATGAAAGGCGTTTATGCCTGCGACTACGGCGCAACAGGCTGGACGCCACGTCTGAACGGACTGACGCCGGGTACTGATTTTCCGATGTTTGTGGATATGGCGGAAAACGACATCAACACTGCCTACCTCGCCGGCAGCAACAGCAGCAGTGAACCGGCTATTTTTAAAACGACCAACGGGGGTGGAGCCTGGGTAAATACTTTCCTGACTGCCGGCAACCAGAACATTAACACCGGCTGGAGCGGCCAGGGTGGCGACCGGGGCTGGTCGTACGGTGAATCGCCTTTCGGCTTCGATGTGGCTGCCAACAACCCCGACTATGTTATTTTCGGTGATTTCGGGTTTGTCCACAAGACCTCCAACGGTGGTCAGAGCTGGCAACAGGCTTATGTGAACGTAAGCGACCAGCACCCGGTCAATCAACCGACACCACCGAAAAAATCCTATCACAGCATCGGACTGGAAAATACCACCTGCTGGCAGCTGCAATGGGCTGATGCCAATACCCTGTTCGCCGCTTATTCGGACATCAAAGGTATCCGCAGCACCGACGGCGGCCAGAGCTGGTCGTTTAATTACACCGGCCTGAATGCAAACTCTACCTACCGGATCGCACGGCATCCGAACGGGACCCTGTATGCCGCCACCAGCAACATACACGACATGTACCAGAGTACGCGCCTGGCCGACAGCCCGCTGGACAATGCAGATGCCGAAGGCAAGCTGCTTTTTTCGACAGACAACGGCTCTACCTGGCAATTACTGCACAATTTCGGCCATCCGGTGTTCTGGATCGCGCTCGACCCAAACGATCCCAACCGCGCATACGCCAGCGTGATTCATTACAACAACGGCTCCGGCACGGGCGGCGTATATCGCTGCGACAACCTGCTCGCGCCTGGCGGCTCCACCTGGACGCTGCTGCCCGCCCCGCCCCGCACACAGAAGCATCCCGCCTCCCTTGTCGTGCTTAACGACGGCAAACTGGTCTGCACCTATTCGGGTCGCCGCAATGCGGGAGGTACTTTTACCAACAGTTCCGGCGTATTCCTTTACAGCCCGCAAAGCAATTCCTGGACGGATGTTTCCGATCCCGGCATGTACTACTGGACAAAAGACATTGTCGTGGCGCCCAACGACGCGGCGCAAAATACCTGGTACGCCTGCGTGTTCAGCGGCTGGGGCGGCGCGCCCAACGGCCTCGGCGGGCTCTTCCGCACCGTCAACCGCGGCCAGTCATGGACCAAACTGACCGGCTCTCAATTCGACCGGGTGACGTCGATCACTTTCAACCCTTTGAATAACAAACAGGTATATCTTACGACGGAACAGCAGGGACTCTGGATGACCAATGATATTTCCGTGGCTAATCCCGTTTTTACACAGGTGCAGGGTTACGATTACCGTCAGCCCGAGCGCGTGTTTTTCAACCCGTTCAACCCTTCTGAAATCTGGGTCAGCAGTTTCGGAAACGGTATGCGAACGGGAAACCTCACGGTTACGGGCACCCATGAAACGGCTTTGGAAAATGCGTTGCAGGTGTTTCCGAATCCGGCAAAGGATTTTCTTACAGTTTTTTCAGAAACGAAAGGGACCCTGCAACTGTACAACATGGAAGGGCTGCTGATCTGCTCATATCCCGTCGAAAGCGGCATAACGCAAGTGACACTTAAAGGGCTGGATGCCGGAACGTACATAGCTCGGCTGAACGCTAAAAGCGTAAAGGTTGTGAAAGAGTAATTGTGCAACTGGCGAGTGGGCCATGCACCTCCGTGATGCTTGTTTGAGGCATAAAACTGAAATGCCTTTTGTTGTTAGTATGATAATGAGTTTTCCGGTTTTGTCCATTTCGATACGCAGATCAGGGTTTTCTGCGCAGAATTCCATAACTTCCTCGTCCGAATAGCGGTCCAGCGTCCTGATCTCATACCCCTTTGGGCCAAATTTTTTCGGCAACAAGCGAATGGACGGATGAGCGGTTACATTCCCCATGAATCATAATTTTTAACAAAAACAGGTCATTTTGTCGAAAAAACAGGGCAGAAGTTTACTTAAGTGTGGCATGGATCATATGAAAATTTGAATATCAAATTTTCATATGATCCATATGCCACACTTTTCAATAAGCAAGGCAGAGACTGTCAGCCACCGCCTTGCCAATCCGCGTCGTTTCGCGCGGCTCCACTCGATCCAATGCCGCTTTACTTATTCCACTTTTACCCGCAGGCCCTTCGAGTGGCTGGTAAATTCCGGCGCGTACATGCACTGCATGGTTGTCACGCCGTTGCTCATATCGCCTTTGTGCGTCGCCACGAGCAGGTATTCGAAGACAAAGGTGCCGCGTGGCAGGTAATCGATGAAGAAGTGCGTGGCCAGGTCTTTGGTGCTTTCGTAGTAGCCAAGGCCGTCCTGCCATTTATAACTGCTCAATACGTTGGTGGGCTCGAAACCGGCGGCGCGCATATCCTTCAGGTGTACGAACTCCATTGCCCGGTCCACACGTATTTCGATGCGAACCTTGATCCTGTCGCCGCGTTTCAGGGGCTGGCCTTCCGCGACGGGTTTGAGCACCGGGCCCGTCGGAGAATTTTCCTCCGTAAAGAGTTGTTTTACAATGGTTAACGGCGTTTTCTTGAAATCCTTTATTTTATCCAGGTCCTCGAAATACTGCCAGTACGCCGCGCCCCATACGATGTTCGAATTGGGGTTTTCGACCCTGATGGTGCTCCACGAGTTTTTTACTTCCGCACCGCTCCAGGCTTGTTTGAAATAACCCGTACCTGCCTCGTATTCAGCAGGTTTCAATGTTTTTCCGCCTAATGTCACCTGCACCGGTTTGGTATTGTTCAGCCAGTTATCGCCGAATAGCAGGAGGGCATACACCGCTTCGGCGGTCGCTTTGGTGCTTTCCCAGCGGTTGGTTTGCTTGTTTTTCAGCAGCCAGATGCGGAGTTCTTCCACGGCTTTTTTGTCCTGACCCGCTTCGCCGAACACCTCCACCATTAGTGCCTGCGTTTCCACGGGCAGCTGGTACCAGTAAAAGCCCCAATCGACGGGCCAGAACATGCCGAGTTCTTCTTTTACCGTAGCGCGTTCGCGCAGACTGGCAACAATACGGCCGGAGGCTTCTGTTCGGCCGCTGCGGTGCAAGGCCAGCGCCAGCATACCTTCCTGGTAAAGTCCCTTGCCGAGCCAGTATTTTTCCGCCTGACCGAGATAGTAGGACAACTCGCGACTCGGTTTATCTATTTCCCAGTTAAAAAAAGAGCGGGCGTAGAGATATTGAATGATCATACCATCGAGGTGATCATCGTCCCATTTCGCCTTGCCTTGCTTTACGAGTTCATCGAGTTTGTTGTATTGTTCGAACATTTTTCCATCGCAATACCCCAGCGCTCTCTGGATCATTTCGGCAGTCGTCTGGTCTTGCTGGCCATTGAAGGCGCCCAGTTGGTTTAAATGTCCGAACCCGCTCACGATGTGCTGCGTGATATACCAGCTGTCCTCTCCGCCGGGGAACCAGGCCCAGCCGCCCGTCTCCGTCTGGCGTTCCGACAACGTGCGGATAGCGCGTTCGCGTTCGTCGGCCATGCGGTTCAGGTCAAACAGGAGGGCGATATTCTGCTTTTGCTGTTCCTCGCTTTGGGCATCGAGCACCCAGGGCGTTTCTTCCAGCAGGGCGTATTTCAGTTCCTGGTTTTTGGCCAGATTCGACTTCATCGCACCGGTCCCTTTCCAGCGTTCGTACACGCGTTTGATCTGCGGCATTTTTTCCGTCACGCTGGAGGCAAGCGTATTGGCATAGAAGCGACTGAACACCTGTTCGCTGCATTCGTGCGGGAACTCCATGAGGTAAGGCAGCGATTGCACGGCGTACCAGGCCGGATTACTCGTGAATTCAAGGGTGTAGTTTTGCGTTTGAAGCGATGAACTCGCCCCTGCGTTTTTCAGGTTCTCGAATACAAAACTTTTGGTCTGATTGCCGCGCACCGTAATGGGCAGCGTCTCGGTCACGAGCATGCGGTTGGTCACTACGGGAATCGTGCTTTCCTCGCCGTCGCGGAATTTTTTGCTGTCCGCAAAAATTTGCCAGGTGACGGCGCCGGTAAAATCTTCCGGCACCCTGATCTTCCATGCCAGCGGCGCCGAACGCCCGGGTTCGACGCTGAAATCGACGCTTTGGCCGGTTTTTGTCATGCCGAAACGGGTTTCCAAAGGTTGCAGGGTGGCGGCATCCAGCAAACCGAGCGTTGCTTTTCCGCTCAGAGCCTCCTGCGAGAGGTTGCTCACCTTGGCAGAAAACTCCATTTCATCGCCTGCACGCAGGAAACGCGGGGCGTTGGCCAGCACCATAAGCTCCTTTTGGGTGACCACTTCTTTTACGGCAATAGCCTGTTGCAATTCCTTCGTATGCGCGTACGTAAGCAGTTTCCAGCGGGTAAGCGCCTCGTTCATGGTGAATTTGAGCACCACATTGCCGTCTTTATCGGTGCGGAGTTCAGGGAAGAAAAACACCGTTTCGTTCAGATTTCGGCGGATGGGGGCAACATCGCGGCCCTGGGCGGATGCATCTTCCGGATTAATACCGTTCTGGGCAATTTGCATGTTTTCCTCGGAAGCCTCCGGGTCAAAAGTTACGACAGAGTCAATATCCTCGCTTTTATACCTTACATCGGGGTTCAGATCGTGCATGAAAGCCCCTGCTTTCTTTTTCGGAGCCTCGCCCGCAGGGGCCGGGGCCGACATTGCCATGACGGCTCCGTCGGCGAAATCTGCACGGGCATAAAGCCGCCTTCCCCACAGCGGGAAGCCGAACCAGTTCAACTCCCGGTAATTCCGGACGGGCATTTCGACGCCGGTGCTCCGGTCAAACCGGACACTTGCCCCGTGCGAGCCGAATGTTCGCCAGTCGGAAAAGGATATCTGGTAAAATTGGGCCGGGAAACGCAGCGCCGACCAGGTATGCGGCAGAAATTGATCGAGCGAAGCGTCGTACATCGCGGCGACCATCTCGGCGGCAACTTTTTCTTTTTTCGGGCCGCT